>JAFRJF010000121.1 GCA_017432405.1 Clostridia bacterium
GCCACGTAGTTGGTGTCCAGCCCGGACCCCACGATGAACAGGACGCGCAGCGCGATGAAAAGGTCGGTCACCGCGTATTTGCTGACGTGCTCCAACAGCTTGTTCTGGTTAGTCACGGTTGGCACCTCCACTCTGCGTCAGGGCATACAGTATGATGCCGTTGGAGATCATGATGCGCATGACCTCGCTCAGGCCGCCGCCGGCCACGGCGGAGTTGGCGATCTGCTGGCCGAACACCAGCACGCCCTCGAACAGGAACACGCCGATCAGCACGTGGCTGACCTTCGCCTTGCTCACCGTCGCGCCGCCGATCAGTATGGCGCTGGCGGCGATGAAGCCCAGCTGGCGCGGCGCGGTGTACAGCTGCGCATAGCCGAAGGCCTGGGAATAGATGACGATGCCCACCGCGGCGATCATCGTGGACAGCACCGTGCCCACCGTGCGCATGCGGTTCACGTTGATGCCGCTGGCCTCGGCGAAGCGGGGGTTGGAGCCCGCCGCCGTCATGGCGATGCCGGTGCGGGAGCGGGAGAACAGCCACATGATGAAGCAGCAGATGCCCAGGAACAGCAGGCCGCCCGTGGGCACGTTGATGCCGAACAGCCTGAAGCTCAGGAAGTTGTCCAGCAGGTGGGCGAAGCTGCCCAGCAGGCTGTGGGTGACGCGCAGGCCGCGCCCGCTCAGCAGCCAGATGATCTTCGGGTTGTTGAAGGGCAGCATCATCCAGCCGATGCACATCAACGAGACGAAGGAGAAGCCCACGTAGGTGGAGATGGTCATCTCATTGCCCTTCATGCGGTTCAGCAGCTTGGAATAGGCCCAGCCCAGGGGCAGGGAGATCACCGCGCCGGTGAAGCAGGCGAACAGCAGGGCCGGGAAGCCGACCATGTCGAATTGCAGCGACAGCACGATGCCCAGCAGGCCGGAGATGCAGCCGATGGTCATGCCCATGTTCAGGCCGATGCCGCACTGTATGCCCGGCATCATGGCCAGCACCAGCACGCCGTACATCGTCATGCGCTCCAGCACGTTGCCCAGCATCATGCGCACGCTGATGTTGTACAGCTCCGCCAGCAGGCACAGGTAGATGAAGAACAGCGTGATGATGGTGCGGGGCACGCCGAAGCGCTGGGTCAGGCTGTCCCAGAACAGCAGCACCAGCCCCAGCAGGATCAGCGCGATGCTGCCCAGCAGCAGCGCCTCCGCCATCGAAGCCAGCTTCAGCGTCCTGGCCGCCCCGGCGTCCAGGCTGTCGCCGGCCTTGTTGGCCATATAGGTGTTGTAGAGGGTGGTGAAATCCAGGCTGCCCGGCCAGAGCACCTTTTCCAGGTTCTCCCGCAGGGAATCCTGGAGCTTGCCGGTGAGCGCGCCCAGGTCGGGGATGATCTTCACCAGCTGTGCATCCAGCGCCTCGAAGGCGGCCTCGTTGTCCTCCATGTCCTTCGCCAGCTCGGCGCTGGGGATGAAGTAAGCGTAGTCCACCTGAGTCTCGCTGACGGTGTCCGCCCCCGCCTCGGCCTCCGCCGCCTCGGGCACGGTCTCGCCGTTCTCAGCCGCCGCGATGTGCTCCGCCGCGACCTCCAGCAGGGCGTCCTTGAAGCGCTCGTTCCCGGCCAGCTCCGGCACCTCCGCCGTTAGCTTCTGCCAGAGCGCGTCGCCCTGAAGGCCCACATACTCGGACCAGTCGGCGATGGCGCCGGTCATCATCGAAGCCAGCTGTCCCTGCAGCTCCGCGTCCTGGGCGGCCTGCTGGCTCTCGGCCTGCTCCCGGGCCAGCTTCACGAAGCCGGGCTTCAGGTGTGCCTTGTCCGCGTCCTGTATGGCGGGAGCGACCTTGGAGAGCGCCTCGACGACGCTGTCGTCGTCCGCCTCCGGGCCGGCGATGGCGGTCCAGTCGGAGATATTGTCCACCAGGTCGAGGTAGATCTGGCCGTAGACGGCGTGCTCCTGCTCCTCGAGCCTGCCGGAGTTGCTCAGCACGGCCTCCATGTTCTCGATGGCGCTCTCCAGTGCGGCGGTATCCTCCACCACTGGGTTGCTGTAGAGCTTCTCCGCCTCGGCGCGCGCCTCTTCCATGGCGGCGTCGCAGATGCTGTTGACCTCGTCCAGGCCGCGCTTGCGGAAGTTCTTGTCCGCGCGCAGCTCCTTCAGCTTTTCGGACCGGGCCGTCTGGGCGATGCTGTCCACCAGGCCCTCGGTGGCCGCGTGCAGCACCGCGCTGGTGCGCATGCGGTCCAGGTTGGCCCGGGTGGACGCGCTGCCGCGCAGGACATAGCCGCTGATCGAGCAAACCAGCATGACGCCGGCAAGCACGAACAGCACGATCGACGTGATAAAGCGCTTGCCCCGCTTCACCGCGTGCTTCTCCACGACGCGTTCGCTCATGCCCTATCACCCTCCTTTGCTTTCTTTCCGGACATCGCCAGGCCGAAGGCGGTATCGGAGTCCTCCGCCCTGAGGATGTCCACCACCTTGCCCTCGGCAACGATGGCGATTCGGTCGCAGATGCTCCGCAGCTCCTGCAGCTCCGAGGAGACCATCACGATGGTCATGCCCTGCTCCCGGTTCAGCTTGACCAGCGTCTCCAGCACCAGCTGCTTGGCGCCGATGTCGATGCCCCGGGTGGGCTCGGAGACGAACAGGAACTTCGGCTTCATCGTCAGGGCCCGGGCCACGCACACCTTCTGCTGGTTGCCGCCGGAGAGCGTGCCCACCGGCTGGGTCGGCGAGGTGCATCGGATGTCCAGCTCCCTGATCATTGCCTCGGCGTGTCTGCGTATGGCCCTGGAATCCTTCTGGCGCAGCAGTCCCTTCAGGAAATCGCCGTGCACCTGCATGGCGGTGAATACGATGTTGTCCTCGATGGACTGGTCCAACAGCAGGCCCACGCCCCGGCGATCCTCGCTGACCATGGCCAGGCCGGCCTTCAGCACCGACTGGGCGTCGCCCAGGGGCAGCTTCTGGCCGCCAAAGGTCACCTCGCCCCGGGCCTCGTACAGGCCCATGATGCCGTTGGGAATGCCGATCTTGCCCTGCCCGGCCAGGCCGCCGATGCCCAGGATCTCGCCCTCATGCACGTCCAGGTCCACGCCCCGGTCCACCTCGCCGGGCATGTTCACCCAGAGGTTGCGGATGCTCATGGCGACCTCGCCGCTCAGCTCCCGCTCGCTCTTTTCGATGGCGATGGTGCCCTCGGTGCCGCGGCCGATCATCAGGCCCGCCAGCTTCTCGGCGCTGGTCTCGGTCTTGGGCAGGGAGGTCACCAGCGTGCCGTCGCGCAGTATGGTGATGGTGTCCGCGGCGTCCATGACCTCGTCCAGGCGGTGGGTGATGAATATGATGGCGATGCCCTGGGCCGCGATCTTCTTCATGACGCCCAGCAGCTGCTGGGCCTCGCTCTCGGTGAGCACGGCGGTGGGCTCGTCGAACACCAGCAGCTTCATGCCCAGCTTGTCGATCTCGCGGGCGATCTCGATGAACTGCATGTGGCCGATGGGCAGGCCGCTGACCAGCGTGTATTCCTCGATGCTCATGCCCACGGCGTCCAGCGCCTTGCGGGCGTCGCTGGCCATGGCCTCGGTGTTCAAAAATTCCAGGTCCTTGCCCAGCACACGGCTGACGGGCCAGGGCTTGGTGATCTCGCGGTTCAGCTTGATGTTGTCGGTGACGCTGAAGCCCGGGATCAGCATGAATTCCTGGTGCACCATGCCGATG
Source organism: Clostridia bacterium (assembly GCA_017432405.1). The sequence goes on from JAFRJF010000121.1 coordinate 3,715, forward strand.
CCCTTGCTCATGGCGTCCATGGGCGAGGCGATGCGCACGCTCTGGCCGTCAAACACGACCTCCCCCTGGAAGCCGCCGGTGGAATGGATCACCGGCATGCCGAACAGCACGTTCATCAGCGTGGACTTGCCCGCGCCGTTCTCGCCCAGCAGCGCGTGGATCTCGCCGGGGCGAATGCGCAGCGTCACGTCCTTGAGCACGGCGTTGGAACCATACAGCTTGGTGATATGGTTCATTTCCAGCACAAATTCGTTTGCCAACAGTTACAACTCCTTTGCGTCCCCCATCCCAGGCGGATAAGGGCGGATGGTTTGAATAAATGATTGTCGACGTGTTCCTGCGGAACCCGCCGACCCGGAAAACGTTCCGTTTTCCTAATCATGTATTTTCCCAATGATTGTCGGGGCCATCCCTCGGATGCCCCCGCCCTGCGCGAAGCCGCCGCAGGGGCGCTCCGCCAGTCATGCACCATTCACTGTTTCAGTGCCGCAGGGTCCTGCAGCCCGGGTGCGCTTTCCGACGGCCGCGCAGTCTGCCTCCGCGTCCATTGGAAAACCCATCCGCAGCGCCCCCCACAGGCGCGGTCACCGATATGAATAAAGCTGCCCGGAACGCCGGAAGCCGGTGTCCCGGACAGCTTTATTCATGAGAGGATTTAGCCCACGTAGTCCGCGAAGTTGATGGGCTCCAGGGCGATCAGCAGGTAGTTGGGATACTCGTTGCCGGAGGCATCCACGTAGGTGCCCAGCTCGATCTCGCCGCCCGCTGCGTTGGCGAAGCACTTGTTCAGCACGTCCATGTCCACCTTGCCGTTGGTCTTGCCCTCGGCATAGGCGCAGGCGTACTCGTAACCGGCGTTGATCATGGACATGTTCACCGGCAGGCTCCAGGTGGAGAAGCGGCTGGTGGCGTCATGCTCATTCAGGTAGTTGGCCAGGTTCTTGATGGCGCCCTCGATGTCGCCGTAGGTGGCGGTCAGGCCGAAGGCCTCCTGGAAGCCGTGGTAGGGGCTGGGGCAGCAGGGCAGCGCATAGTAGGCGTTCGGCTCGTTGACGATCGCCTGCTGCAGGGCCACCTGCAGGCCGCAGTTGGTGCAGTAGAAGCACACCTTCTTGCCGGCGTACTCTTCCATGACCTTCGGGATGTCCTCCAGAACGGCCGCCTGGGCACCGGACATGCCGGCGTCGCCGGTCGGGTCGGGGCAGTCGCGCTCGACGAAGGTGATGCCGTAGCCCTCAGCGGTGGCCTTCATGGCGTCGCGCTTGGCAACGATGGTCTCGTAGGACAGGTGACGGGCGAAGCTGTAGTGCACCAGCACCTCGCAGCCCCACTGGTTGGCCAGGTCGGCAACCTGATAGCCGCAGCCGATCTCGTCGTTGGCGAGCACGATGTCGGAAACGGCGGAGATGTCAGCGGGATCCTCGGCGGGCACGCCGGAGATCAGCAGGATGTCGTCGCGGCCCATGTCGCCGGCGATCTGGGTGAAGGCGGCGGTAGCGCCCTGCACGGCCTGCACGAAGATGATGGCCTTGACGTCGGGGTCGCTGGCGAAGGCGATCAGCTTGGAGATGGTCGTCTCAACCTCGGAGGAGAAGGCGTCGGGATAGGTGTCGTGGATGACCTTGTCGGGATACTGCTCCACCAGGGAATTGGCGGCGTAGTACTCTTCCTCGCCCTGAGAGGTGGTGCCGGTCATGATGGCGATCTTGTAGGCCGGAGCGGCGTCCGCCATCGCGACGGTGAACATGCCCAGAACCATCAGCATGGCGATGAGCAGCGCAATCAGTTTCTTCATGGTTAGACCTCCTTCAATAGTTACGCATTTACACATGCGGCATTATTATATATGAAAAAAACCATTGTGTCAAGCAATTATAAGCATTTCTGAAGCATTTGAAATATGTCCGCAATGGCGCGTCAATATGCCCAAATTGTGCCTGAACGCATAAAATGTGATATATACATATGTATATTCGTTGCATATATTCATTTATTTTCACAACTAAACGCAGGAATCCCCGCAAAATTTGTCGTATATTAATACCATATTCAGTGCATATACAGCGTGTGCAGCGCATATAATAGATCACAGCCAACAAACGGGAGGTCAACTGACATGGAAAGCATAAAGTCCGGTATTCGCGGTTTTTCGGGTCTGGACGCCCGAAAAAAGGCGATCGTCATCGCAGCCCTGGCGCTGATCGCGGCGCTGGTCGTCGCGCTGTGCATATCCATCGGTATGCGTGCGAATATACAGCGTGAATATACAGCCGCAAGGAATCAGGCGGGCGAAGCCCTCTACGACAACCTGTTCATACTGATGCAGACCTTCGATTCCACCGCCGTGCCCAACATCGACGTGCGCAACGCGATACTGCCCCAGATGCGCTCTTACTACATCGCCTCGATCACGCTGAACAGCCTGCTCGGCCAGACCTACGGCCCACGCTACGCGGTGCTGAACGAAGCGGATCTGAACAGCCTGACCAACGCCTTCACCGCCTACGAGGCGGCCTACCAGACCAACACCTCCACCGACCTCGCCCGCGCCGACATGCAGCTGTGCATGGACCGCATCAAGGAGCTGCTGAACACGCGGTACAGCCAGGGGGTTTTGAAGGAGGGAAGGTAAATTCTGATTTATCGAGCTGTTGATGGTGTTCCCCAAAAGGCTTCCCCTTGGAGGGGAAGCTGTCTGCGAAGCAGACTGAAGAGGTGTCCACCTATGCCTCGCTCCTCTATAGCAATAGACGAACTATGCCCAGCGGGGACACCTCTTCCGACCCGCTACGCGGGCCACC
>JAFRJF010000122.1 GCA_017432405.1 Clostridia bacterium
AATGTGAACGCGGGCACGGCGACAGTGACGCTCACCGACGTGGCGGGCGGCAATTACGTCGTCAATGGAGACAAGACCTTTACCATCAATAAAGCGGCCATGGTAGTTGAGGCCGAGGGCTACAAGGGAGAATACGACGGCGAGGCCCACGGCATCACCGTGAACGTGATCGAACCGAGTACCGGCTACATCATAAAGTACGGCACAGTGGAAGGCACGTATGACAAGGACAGCCTGACCTACACCGACGCGGGCGTGTACACCGTCTACTATCAGGTTACAGCGGAGAATTATGAGACTGTGACCGGCAGCGCGACGGTGGAGATCACCACCAACAAGAAGACATCCATGACGGTTGTGGCCGAGGACTACAAGGGAGAATACGACCGCGAGGCCCACGGCATCAAAGTGACCGTGACCGAGCCAAAGACCGGCTACACCGTGAAGTACAGCACGGTGGATGGCACGTATGACAAGGACAGCCTGACCTACACCGACACGGGCGTGTACACCGTCTACTATCAGGTCACGGCGGAGAATTATGAGACTGTGACCGGCAGCGCGAAGGTGGAGATCACCGCCAGGATCCCCACCGACCTCACCATTGATTTGAGCGCCAAGACATACTACTACTACGCCAAGGCGAGGAAGCCTACAGTCACCGTGAAGGACGGCGACACCGTGGTGCCGGAAAACGAGTATAGGGTGACTTACAAAAATAATATACACGCGGGTACGGCGACGGTGAAGATTACCAGTTTCACCAAGGGGAACTACAGCTTCGCGGAGGAGAGGAACTTCACGATCAAACCCAGAAACGTGCATTTAAAATATACGAAGCTTACTTTCACATACGATGGCAAATATCATCTGCCTTTGGCAAAAGCCATAGGCGTGTATCCGGCCGACGAAAATAAGTACAATGTGATCATGACCGGCAGCGGCAGAAATGTGGGCAGGTATATTGCGCGGACAACAGGAATCGACAATCCGGACTACCACATGCTGGATGTAGGTGAAGAAACCCGGGTAATTTTCTACATCAACCCGCGCGGCGGGCGCGGCTCGGGCAGCTCGGGCAGTGGGAACGCGAGATTCGTGGCGGAAAAGAAAACCGGAACCGAGGGAATCGGAACCGTAACCTATGACGGCAAGGCGCAGGAGCCCAAGTTCGTGGTGAAATGTGTCTTCAACGACTCGAACGGCGTCGCTTCCAACACCGTGCTGACGGTGCCCGCCAGCGAGTACAAGGTAACCTATTCCAACAATGTGGATGTGGGCAAGGCGACGGTGAAGGTCACCGATGTTCCCGGCGGCAATTTCATAGTGGACTTCAGCACGGAGTTTACCATCGCCCCCCGCAAGGCCACCGTGACCGCGAAGGATCAGCACGTAAAGACCGTCGACAGCGTCAAAACCGGCGTGATGGCCGTGAAGGTGAAGGGCCTGGCAAAGGGCCATACGCTCAAGTCGGTGAAACTGGACGTCGACATCAAGGCGGGCGCGAAGAAGGGCAGGATCATCCCCGGCAGGGCGAAGATCGTGGACGCCGAGGGCAAGGACGTGACCCGGAACTACAAGCTCGACTATGCCGCCGGAAGCCTGGCCGTGACGGCGCCCAAGCCCGATTTCACGCTGCTGGCGCGAATGACGGTATCCGGAAACAGCAAGATGGCGCTGAAGGTTGCATGGACGGATGTCGCGGACGCCTGTGCGTATGACGTGTACTTCGCCAAGTGCGGCAGTGAGTTCAGGCTGAAGAAGACGGTTAAGGCTTCGAAACCCCGCGTCGTCCGATTCAAAGGCCTGGACAAGCGCGTGAGCTATAAGGCCTATGTCAAGGCCTGGAAGATGGTCAATAATCAGAAGGTCTACATCGGCAATGCCAGCCCCCAGGTGCATGCCATCACGGGTGGATACACGAGCCAGGAATGCAACACGCAGTCCGTCAAGCTGAACAGGACGCGCCTGACCCTGAAGGCGGGCGGGAGCGCCAGTCTGAAGGCGAAACTGAAGTGCGTGAAATCGGGCAAGAAGCTGCTGGACCACGCCGATAAGGTTCGCTGGTACAGCACCGACGCCAACGTGGCCACTGTCGACGCCAACGGCAAGGTAACTGCCGTCGGCAAGGGCAGCTGCACGATCTACGCCATCGCCAACAACGGCGTGCGCAGCAGCGCGAAGGTCAAGGTGAAGTAGGACAAGGGATACAGATCAAAGGGAGGGCGCTTTTGCCTCAGGCAAAAGCGCCCTCAGTATGTTGACAAAGTCAACATACTGCCAGATCGTTGAGAAAGGGTGCAAGCCAAGGAAGGCGACCCTGCAAATGAGGGCGCTTACACAGACGTAAGTAACCGAATTTGCAGGGTCGGCTGACGCAGGAAGCAGTAATTCCCACCGCGATGCGGTCCTTTCAGGGGATTTCTGCGGTTGTGCCCTTTGTCAGCGGTCTGACCCACGACAGGGGCGGCACAAATGCCGCCCCTGTCGGGTTTTTTATTAATATCAGAAGTCGATCTTCTCCTCCAGCCAGCTCACCAGCTCATCCACGGCCACCAGCTCCTGCTGCATGGTGTCGCGGTCGCGGACGGTGACCTTGCCGGTCTCGGCGGTGTCGAAGTCCACGCAGATGCAGTACGGGATGCCGGCCTCGTCGGCGCGGCGGTAGCGCTTGCCGATGGAACCCGTCTCGTCGTAGTCGCACATGAACTTTTTGCTCAGATTCGCGTACAGCTCCCGGGCCTGGTCGCCCAGCTTGTTCTTCTGAAGCGGCATGACGGAAACCTTGTAGGGGGCCAGGGCCGGGTGCAGGCGCAGCACCACGCGGCTGTCGCCGCCCTCCAGCTCCTCCTCGTCATAGGCGTTGCACAGGAAGGCCAGCACGGCGCGATCCACGCCCAGCGAGGGCTCCACACAGTAGGGGATGAACTTCTCACCGGTGGCGGGGTCCAGGTACTCCATGCTCTTGCCGGAGTGCTCCTGGTGCTGGGTCAGGTCGTAGTCGGTGCGGTCCGCCACGCCCCACAGCTCGCCCCAGCCGAAGGGGAACAGGAACTCGAAGTCGGTGGTCGCCTTGGAATAGAAGGCCAGCTTCTCCGGCTCGTGGTCCCTCAGGCGCAGGTTTTCTTCCTTGATGCCCAGGCTCAGCAGCCAGTTCTTGCAGAAGGTGCGCCAGTAGTTGAACCACTCCAGGTCCTCGCCGGGCTTGCAGAAGAATTCCAGCTCCATCTGCTCGAACTCGCGCACGCGGAAGATGAAGTTGCCGGGGGTGATCTCGTTGCGGAAGCTCTTGCCGATCTGGCAGATGCCGGCGGGCAGCTTCTTGCGGGTGGTGCGCATGGCGTTCTGGAAGTTCACGAAGATGCCCTGGGCCGTCTCGGGCCGCAGGTACAGCTCCGCAGCGCTGTCCTGGTTCACGCCCTGGAAGGTCTTGAACATCAGGTTGAACTGGCGGATGCCGGTGAAATCCTTCTTGCCGCAGACGGGGCAGACGATGTCGTGCTCGGCGATGTAGGTCTCCAGCTGCTCGTTGGTCCAGCCGTCGCCGGTCTCGGCGCCGTTCGTGAACTTCTCGATCAGGTTGTCGGCGCGGAAGCGGGCCTTGCAGGCCTTGCAGTCCATCAGCGGATCGTTGAAGCCGCCCACGTGGCCCGAGGCCACCCACACCTCGCGGTTCATCAGGATCGCGCAATCCAGGCCCGCGTTGTAGGGGCTCTCCTGCACGAACTTGCGCCACCAGGCCTTTTTCACGTTGTTCTTGAATTCCACACCCAGGGGGCCGTAGTCCCAGGTGTTGGCCAGGCCACCGTAGATCTCGGAGCCCGCGAAGATGTAGCCGCGGTTCTTGCACAGCGCGACCAGCTTGTCCATCGTCAGTTTCGCCATTGCGCTAACCTCTTTTGATTGTATTTGCGCGGGGAACGCGCAGGTTGATATAAAGGTTAGCAGATTTTTGAAGAGGTTGCAACGGGTTATTGTAAATTCTGATTTGGCGTTTCCTCCGTCACCCAGAAGCCCGCCTCGCCCTCGCCGGGCAGCCACTGGCAGTCCTCCAGACCCGCAGGAGGCTCGGGAGTGCGGCGGGCGGGCAGGGCGTGGCGGATGGCGGTGATCCTCCCGCCGTCGACCTTCAGCCCCACGAGGCTGTCCCTGTAGCCAGAGCCGTCCGGCATGGGCCAGGCGACGTAGGTGAAGCCGTCGTCCGGAGCGTCGACTGCCTGCGCCTGGGTGGCGAACAGTCGGCGCAGGGCTTCGGCGACGCCTGGCCAGGGCACGGTGATGTCCAGTCCCAGCCGCCTTGCGGCGGTGACGGGATCGGTTGACAGCGCCGCAGGCTCGGGCGCCGTTCCGGCCGTGCCGGCATCAGGTTCGGCTTGGGCACTCCCTGCTTCAGGCACAGCCTGTGGAACTTCGGCTTCCTGCTCAGCCTGCGCCTGTGCGCTTTGATGTGCCTCGGCCCTGTCGCCCCGGCTGGCCAAGCGGCGCAGGCGCGCGCGGGTCATCGTATAGATGCGCACATCGCCGCGCGTCTCCTCGCCGCCCTCCCCGGCCCCATCGACCGGCATCGCCTGTGGCGGTCGATCGTCAGGGGAAATCCCGATTGGCATCGTCGCGTCCGGCGAATCTTCAATCGGCGCTTCGGAAGCGGCAGGCGTTGGCTCCGGTTCGGGCAGATCAGCCGCGGGGGCGACGTCGTTCTCCCCCGGGGCGAACAGCGCGCAGGCAGCGCGCTCAAGAGCACGGGCGTCCACCGTCCGGGAGCCCTCCACATTGCCGGTCAGCGCCAGCGCGCAGGGCCCGCCCGTGGCGACGACAGCGATCCAGGGATAGGCCTCCAGGGGCCGGCCTGCGATGCTGCGGGGGTCGAACTGCCACGCCAGCGCCAGCTGGCCCCGCCGGTCGCGGCTCAGCGGTCCGATGGGCGCGGCATAGTATTCGCCGTTCTGCTGCCCCACCAGGGCCGCAACCAGCTCGCCCACCCCCTGGGGCGCGGTGATAATGAAGTACATGCTGCCCGTCAGCGTCCGCCGTTCCAGCCGGACATGGCCGCCGTAGCCCGGCATGACCGCCCGAAGCATGATAAACGCCCGCCGGTATTCGTTTCGAATCATGGTCATCCCTCCTGTGTCATGGGTATGCGGGAGGGATGGGCGTCATTCTGATTTTTCGAGCTCAAATCATCACAGCCGCCGCGTCAGCGACACGCACCGGCCCAGCACCTTCACGTCCATGATCGTGCCCACCGTGGCGGTGAATTCGTGGTCGAAGGCCTGCATCTGTATGCGTCCGCCGTCCAGCTTCAGCAGCTTGCGGACCATGCGCTGGCCCTGGTAGTCCACCAGCATCAGCTGGCCGTCCTCGGCCTTGGAGGCGGGCACCACCAGCAGCAGGTCGCCGGCGTGGACGCGAAAGCCCCTCAGCATGTCGTCCGGGCAGCGGTAATACAGCACCTTGTCCGGCGCGCCGCCCTCGATCTTGCCGTTCACGATGGGCGTGAGCACGTGGTCGATCACCAGCCCGTCCGGCGACATCACCGGCACCCGCTTCACCACGCCGCCCAGGGCGTCCAGCCAGGCGTCCGACGATTCCTCCGACGCCTTCCTGGCGTTCTCGGCCTGCTCCTGGGCCGAAAGCACATAGGCCCGGGGCTTCGGGCGCAGCTTCACCTCCGGTTCTGCGGCCACCTCCAGCTCCGTGGATACCGGGTTGGCCACCCCCAGCACCTTCAGTATGCGCTGGGCCTGCTCGTCCGAGACGATCTTTCGCCCGGACTCCACGTCCTTGATAAAGCTCTCCGCCAGGCCGCACTTCCTGCCCAGCGCCTTCTCCGTCATCCTGGCCTTGATCCTGGCCTTCTGTATGGTATCGCCCAATCGGCTCATTTGATTGCCCTCCGAAATGATCTTATTTTTTCAGCTTTTCCAGCCACCAGGTAAACCGCGCTTCCGGCTCTGCCTCGAACAGCATATCCTCGCCCGTGCGGGGATGGACGAAGCCCAGCCGGAAGGCATGCAGCAGCTGGCCGCCCTCCACCGGGTATGGGGACTTCTTCGGCCCGTACACCGGGTCGCCCAGCACCGGGTGGCCGATGGAGGCCATGTGCACGCGGATCTGGTGGGTGCGCCCGGTGGTCAGCCGCGCCTCGATCAGCGTGGCGCCACGCAGCGGCTCCAGCGCCGTCCAGTGGGTGGTCGCTTCCCGCCCGCCGGGCACGATGGCCATGCGCTTGCGATCGGTAGGATGCCGCCCGATGGGGCCCTCCACGGTGCCTTCATCCTCGCGGAAGCCGCCGATCACGATGGCCCGGTAGGCCCGCTTCACCGTGTGGGCCTTGATCTGCTCGGACAGGGAAACGTGGGCGAAGTCATTCTTGGCCACCAGCAGCAGCCCAGAGGTATCCTTGTCGATGCGATGGACGATGCCCGGCCGGATCTCGCCGCCGATGCCGGACAGGTTGTCCAGATGCTTCAGCAGCGCGTTTACCAGCGTGCCGCGCTCGTTGCCCGCCGCCGGATGCACCACCATGCCCGATGGCTTGAACACCACCGCCAGGTCGTCGTCCTGATAGAGTATGTCCAGGTCGATGTCCTCGGCCTCCACGGCCACCGGGGCCGCCGGGGGCACCTCCACCCGCAGGGCCATGCCCGCCTTCAGCCTGAAGCCGGCCTTGGCCTGTGCCGCGCCGTCCACGAGGACGCAACCCTGTTTGATCAGCGCCCCGGCTCTTGAGCGGGTGACCCCCGCCAGCTCCGCAGCGAGCACGTCCAGCCGCTCCCCCTCCCGGTCCGCTTCGACGCGGGCTGTATAGACGAGGCTATTATCCATCCTTCTCCCCCCGCAAAACGCCCAGCAGCACCAGTCCCGCGCCCACGCAGATGCACACATCGGCCACGTTGAACACGGCGAAGCGCACGAAGGCCAGCTCGATAAAGTCGGACACGCTGCCCGTCGCCAGCCGGTCGTACAGATTTCCCAATCCGCCCCCGGCGATCAGCCAGAGCCCGGTCCGCACAAGCGGCGGGTCGCCGGGATGGCGCACCAACCAGATCACCAGCCCCGCGATCAGCGCCGCGGTGAACAGCGCCAGCGCGAGTCCCTGCCCCGAAAGCATCGAAAAGGCGATGCCCTGGTTCTCCACGGGCCGCAGGTTCACAAGCCCCGGGATCAGCGCGCCGCCCCGGGGACAAAACCGCGCCACCAGCGCCTTCGTCAGCCGGTCCGCCAGCGCCGCCGCCAGCGCGATCCACCAGCCACGCAAACCCTGTCTGAGTTGCATGAATATCCTCCGATTGTCTTTTTTTGTAGGCATAACTACTGATTTATCGAGCTGTGCTCGATAAATCAGAATTTCCCCAGCCATTCCTCCGCCAGCGCCACATATTCCCCGTTCCCGGCCGTCTCTGCTCTTTTTTTCAGCAGCTCGAACTTGCTCACGGCGTTCTGCACGTAGGGATGATCCGGCGCCGCGTCCTCGGGGATCTTTCCCAGGCTCTCCACTGCCATGTCGGCCAGCAGGTCCAGCAGCTGGGCGGAGATGTCGCCCTTTGCGTCCATGCCGATGGACAGCAGCTGGGGCACGAAGCCCAGGGTCGACGCGGTGAAGCAGCCGCCGGCGAAGCTGTTCAGCGCGCTGGCGCTCAGCACCGGGGAATTGATCTTGTTCGTCAGGTAGACCACCACCAGCTCACGGCTGGGATCGATCATCACCAGCGTTCCGGTCCAGCCCTGGTGGCCGACGGTGCCCGGCGCGGCCTGGGTGCCGTAGTACCACGGGCGCTGCTGATCCCCCTGGCGCCACCAGCCCAGGCCCCACTGGCCGAAGTCAAGTGCCTTCGGCGCGGTAAAGACGTCCATCACATTCCGGGAAAACAGCCGGCAATCGCCGTAGCCGCCGGTGAGCATGGCGCTGGCCAGCTTCGCCAGGTCCGTGGCGCTGGCGAACAGGCCCGCATGACCGGAGACCCCCTCCATGCAGTACCAGGCCCGCTCGTCGTGCACCTGGCCCTGGAGGGTTTCGGTGCGTATGCCGGGGAAGGAGACGTTGTTGTCCCGGGTGTTGCCGTTCAGCTCGGTGGCCGCGCAATCCCCGGGGGCAAAGCCGTTCTCCAGGGGCAGGAAGCCGATGTGCTCAAGGCCCAGCGGGTCATAGATATTCTGCTTCAGGTATTCATCCATCCGCTGCCCGGTGACCCGCTCCACGATGAACGCCGCCAGCATGTAGTCGGCGTCGGAATAGAGCGTGCGGCTGTGGGGCGGGTACATCAGGGGCGTTTTGAAGAGCGCCTTCAGCGTAGCCTCGCGGCCCACGGCGTAAATCACGTTCGATCCCGGCAGTCCCCGCTGCTGGGCCGCAAAGTCGAAGTTCGGATCGTTGTAGTTAGGCGCAGACGGGAAGCCTGCCTCGTGGCACAGCAGGTCCCTCAGGGTGATGCTGCGCTTCCAGGCCTTCTGTGTCACAAGGTCCGGCGGGTCATCCACCCCGGCGTAGGTCAGGTCCATCGTATCCTCGGCAAAGGCATCGCCCAGGATCTCCACCACGGGGGTATACAGATCCAGTTGCCCCTCCGTCACCAGCTTCTGGATGGCGTAGCCGGCGGTGAACATCTTCGTCACGCTGGCCAGGTCGTACATCGTTTTGGCGGTGACAGGAGCGGCGTCGGTGTTTTTTGTTCCATCCGGGTTGTAGCTGTTCACCCGGCCCCAGGCCTGCTGCGCCACCAGCCTGCCGTTTTTGACCACCGCCAGCTGGGCGCTGGTGAAGCCGTGGGCCAGGTCGGATTCGATGATGTCGCCGATCAGCCGCAGCGTCTCGGGGTCGATGCCCTCATCCGCGGCGTCCCCGGGCAGCACGACGGGATAGGGAATGCAGACAGTGACCGCTTTCTCGATGCCCCCGGGTCGCAGGTTGGTGAGCTGCAGCGTGTTCACGCCGTCCACCGCCGCCGCGGAGATGTCCACCGACCAGAGGCCCGCGCCGACGCCCGACGTTTCGCATTTCACGCCGTTGACGTACAGGTTGAAGCCGGTCACGCCCTCGGCCACTTCCAGGTAAACCGTTCCCTGGCCGTGGTAGAAGCGGAAGCTGAACATACTGTTCATGGCAAGGGTATCGTCCAGATAGCCCTTCCAGTCCGGAAACTGGACGGTGCACTGCCAATCCGCCTCCGGCAGGGCGTCCAGCGGCGAAAGGGCCAGGGTTGCGGAGGTGTCGCCTTCCGCATTGGCCGTCCCTGTAAGCAGCATCAACAGCGCCAGGCAGGAGCAAATGATCTTCTTCATAATGATTAATGAACTCCTTTTTCAAGGATAATTGCGTTCCCGAAGCAAAGCACGCACCGGGGGCACAAGCATAGCTTATCACAATTTTCCCCCGCTGGCAAGGGTCGATGCAATGCGGAAGATTATACCTCGCGTGAATTCCTGCTACGCTCTCCGTCGGATCGAAAAGGGTCGTTTCCACCCTGGCTGCATTTTTTTCTTGCCTGTATGGAGCATTTATGTTAATATTAAGATATACACGAAAAAAGGGATATCGGGGGGAGGAGACGCTCATGACGCAAACAAAGAGACTATCCACGGGCAAGGTGTGGTGCTTTGCGGTGGGCCAGTTCGGCTGGTCGGTGCTGGCGGCGCTGATCTCCAGCTGGCTGGTAAACTACTACCAGCCCGACCTGGCCACCCAGCAGGCGGGCCAGCCCATATTCATACCCCAGGGGCTGGCGATATTGGGTGTGTTGACGGTGCTGGGGGCCATCACGGCCTTCGGACGCATATTCGACGCCATCACCGACCCGCTGATCGCATCGCTGTCGGACCGCTGCAAGTCGAAGGACGGGCGGCGCATACCCTTCATGCGGGCGGCAGCGATACCCTTCGCGCTGAGCTGCATACTCACGTTCTGGTCCCCTGTGAACGGCGTAAGCTGGGTGAACGCCGCCTTCCTGTTTTTGATGCTGATGCTGTTCTATCTCTTCATGACGATGTATTGCACGCCCTACAACGCGCTGATTCCCGAGCTGGGCAGCAACCAGCAGACCCGCATGGCCATCTCCACGTCCATATCCTTCACCTACATCGCCGGCATGGCCATGGCCTACCTGGCCCCGGTGATCTGGGGCGCGCTGCAGGGGGCGGGCCTGGAGCGTGTGACGGCCATCCGGGTGACCTTTACCGGCATGTCGCTGATCGGCATGGCCTGCATGTTCGTGCCGGTGTTCACGATCCGGGAGAAGGACTACGTC
>JAFRJF010000123.1 GCA_017432405.1 Clostridia bacterium
AAGTCTCATATACATCACCCGATACTATTATAACATACCGTGGCATAACGTGTAACTATATATTCTAATATTGACAAAAAAATAACGCTCCACTCGGCGTTTTCTCTGTCTTGCTTGCTTACTTGCTGTCAAACACCCGGGAGGACCTCATCCGACCCGCTTTGCGGGCCACCTTCCCCATCGGGGGAAGGCTTTTTTGAACCGTCTACGTGTTTTTTTACTGTCTTGCAGACCTCGGCTGAACGTGGTATAATGGATGCAGAAAGACTGTATATGGAGGCAAGAATTTGGATTCCAGAGAGGTTGCAGTTGCAGAATCGGGTCGCGGGCCCCTGCTGGGCAGCGTCATACTGGCGCTGGTCGTCGGGGCGGTGCTGCCGATCGTCGCGCTCATACAGATATCGCTGCTGGTGCCCACGCTGATGCTGGGGGGCATCGTGGCCGCGCATTTGGGCGCAAAGGCCGGCTGGATCCCGGTGGGGGCGCTGGCCGTGGCGGCAGGGTTGTCCACAGGCCTGCTGATGGGCGGCACGGTCGCGGTGGTGCTGGTCGTGGCGTCGCTGGCGCCGTCGGTGATGGTGGTGTTCGGCGCGACGGGGAAGCGGCCCTTTTTTGAACAGATGAACGCGGGCGTGATCGCCTTTGGGGGCGGGCTGCTGGCCGCAATGCTGATCGCCTATGCCGCCTTCGGCAGCGGCATGGTCGCCAAGTTCGTGGACGTGCTGCGCGCCGAATACAACCGCATGCCCGACGCGGCCCTCCAGCCCATGGTGGACGCTGTGAACGCCATGCTGCCGGCGGCCGGCGGGGTGCGCGGCCTGTCCATGACGGTGACCGATTTTCGCGGCCAGCTGTCCGGCGTGCTGGACCTGATGCAGCAGACCTACGCCCAGGTCATGCCGGGGGCCCTGCTCAGCGGGGCGATACTCTCCGGCGTGTTGAGCGTGCTGTGGGCGAACTGGACGATGGCGCGGCGGGGCATGGCCACCAACGAGAGCTTTGTGGGCATGAGCGGCTGGTTTATGCCGGCGCATATTACCTTTGGCGCGCTGGGGCTCTGGGCTGTGGGCCTGATCCTGTTGCTCTCCGGCAGCGCCAACGGCCCCACCGTGTACATGACCATCGCCCAGGCGGTGGGGGCGGCCTTCGCCGTGCAGGCGCTGTGCGCGCTGAACCGGCGGATGCTGCGGGCGGATCGCCCGCTCAGCCGTCGCAGGCTGCTCATAGGGCTTTTGTGCGTGGCCGCGCTGCTGATGCGGAGCCTGGGCTCGGCGCTGGCCTATGTGGGCGTCGCGTCGGCGCTGTTCGGCTCCCATGGGGCCCTTCGCCGCTGGACGCAGAACCGCCCGAAGGATCCCACCGACGACGAAGGTTCGGATGAATGACGAACAAGAGGAGGCATTGGTTATGAAGGTTATACTGCTTCAGGACATCAAGGGCACCGGCAAGAAGGATCAGATCGTGGAGATCTCCGACGGCTACGCCCGCAACTACCTGCTGCCCCGCAAGCTGGCGAAGGAGGCCACCGCCGAGGCGCTGAATTCGCTGGAGCGCGCCAGGGGCGCGGACCGTCACCGCGAGGAGGTTCGCCGCCAGCAGGCCGAGACCCAGTCCCGGGAGCTCAAGGGCAAGGTCATCCAGCTGGAGGTTCGCGGCGGCGAGAACGGCAAGCTGTATGGCTCCGTCACCAACGACCAGATTGCCAGCGCCCTGAAGGCCCAGCACGGCATCGAGGTGGACAAGCGCAAGCTGGAGCAGGAGGAGCCCATCAAGTCCGCGGGCCAGTCCTTCGTCACGCTGAAGCTGTACCCCGGCATCTCCACGCGGATGATCGTCAACGTGAAGGTGCTGACGAAGTAATACATATCAATGTGGCGTCTGTTCAGCCGGTGCGGCGGCCTCCGGGCCGCCATCGCGTCGCCTGCAAGGGCAACGCGCGCCTGAACTGCTGCCCGAGGAGTTGCTATGGAGCAGTACATGCCACAGCCGGATTTGGCGCGCACGCCGCCCAACCATCCGGAATCCGAGCGCAGCGTGCTGGGCGCGATGATACGATCCAGGCAGGCCTGCCAGGTGGCCGTCGAACGCCTGAACCCCGGGGATTTTTACGATCCGGCCAACCGGGAGATCTTTGCCGCCATGAAGGACATGGCCGGCGAGTCCCGCCCGGTGGACCTGGTGACCCTGGACGCCGAGCTGACCCGCAGGGGACGCCTGGACGCCGTGGGCGGCGCCGCCTACCTGGTGGAACTGACCCAGGGCGTGCCCTCCTCCGCCAACGTGCAGGCCTACATACGCATCGTCGATGAGAAGTCCACGCTGCGCCGCCTGATTGCCGCCGCCGACCAGATCCTTCAGGACAGCTATGCCGGACAGAAGGAGAACCAGGAGATCCTGGAAGGCGCGGAAAAGGCGATCTACGACATCACCATGCGCAAGGGCGGCGAGGAGCTTCAGCCCATACAGCCGGTGCTGGTCAACACCTTCGAGAAGATCGAGCAGCTGGTGAAGAACCACGGCCGCATCGAGGGCGTGCCCACCGGCTATACCGAGCTGGACGAGATGCTGACGGGCCTGCACCCGGGCGAGCTGGTGCTGGTGGCCGGGCGTCCCGCCATGGGCAAGACCAGCATCGGCATGAACTTCGTCGAAAACGCGGCCATACGCGCCGGCAAGAAGGCGGCGGTGTTCTCGCTGGAGATGCCCGCCGAGCAGCTGGCCATGCGCATGCTCTGCACCGAGGCCCGGGTGGACATGCAGCGGGTGCGCCGCGGGCAGATCGAGGACGAGGAATGGGAGCGGCTTTGCGACGCGCTGGTCACCATTGGCCCGTCGGATATCTACATCGACTGTACCCCCGGCATCACGGTTCCCGAGGTGCGCTCGAAGGCCCGGCGCCTCCAGCTGGAGCACGGGCTGGACCTGATCATGATCGACTACCTGTCGCTGATGACGGCCACCGGCAAGACCGGCAGCCGCCAGGAGGAGGTCTCCCAGATCTCCCGCACGCTGAAGGGCCTGGCCATGGAGCTGGGCGTGCCGGTGATCGCCCTGCAGCAGCTCTCCCGCGCCCCCACGGGCCGCGCGAACCACAGGCCGCTGCTCTCGGACATCCGCGAATCCGGCGCCATCGAGCAGGATGCCGACGTGGTCATGTTCATCCACCGCGAGGACTACTATGACCCGGACACCCCGGACAAGAACATCGCCGAGCTGATCATCGCCAAGCAGCGCAACGGCTCCCTCGGCACGGTCAAGCTGGGCTGGAAGGGCGAATACACCTGGTTCATGGATCTGTCGCCAAGGCCGAAGGAAGCGGTGTAACTACTGATTTGTCGCAGCTCGATAAATCAGTAGTTAGGGGTTAGGTTTTAGGGATTAGGGAATATAGCGGGCGCAACCAAAAGCCTTCCCCTTCAGGGGCATCGAGCGCCCGGAAAACAGTCCAGTGGACTGTTTTCAGCGAGATGGGGCCGGTAGGCCCGCGGAAGGTGGCCCGCGTAGCGGGTCGGATGAGGTCGTTCCCCCTGCGGTAACGGTGGTTTGCACGCTTCCTTTCAGGAGAACGACCTCATCCGTCACGGCGCTGGACGCTTCGCTAGGCCTTCGGCCACGCGCCGCGCCACCTTCCGCCCAAGGGCATGGCTACGCACACCCTGAACCGGCAGCTTCGCTGCCTGGTGAAGGCTTTTGGAGGCCGCATCTCCCCAACAAATCAGTATTTGCCGAGCTTTTCATTCAGCTTCCGATAGATATTCGCCATGAACGGCTCTTCCTTGTTGTCGGCGGCCTGATCCAGCGGCAGCCAGGCTACGGCGCTGTTTTCGTCGGGCTTGGGGCGCAGGGGCTGGGCGTCGTCGGCTTCCAGAAGATAGGTGACGTTCAGGTGCAGGTGGGCGGAGACAAATTGGCCCCGCTTCACGTGGGCGTTGACGGGCAGGATCTCCACGGAGTAGATGGACCGGGTGACGGGCCGCAGGGCCTCGATGCCGGTCTCCTCCCGGGCTTCGCGCAGGGCGACGGCCATAAGGTTGCTCTCCCCGTCGGCGTGGCCTCCGGTCCAGGCCCAGGTTTTGTAGATGTTGTGCCAGGCCATCAGCGCATGGGTGCGGGCTGGGTTCACGATCCAGGAAGAAGCCGTAAAATGGGCGAAGGGGTTTTCCCGGGTCAGGGGCGTGTCCAGGCGGTCGAGGGCGATGAGCAGCAGCTCCCGGTCCCGGCGCTCCTGGTCGCCGCAGGGGGTAAAGGCCTCCAGGGCGCGGCGCAGATTGTCCATGGCGATCTCTCCTTGCCTTTTTCTGACAGTATAACCCATATCGAGCGTTTTTTCAATCCTTATGAATCCATGGAGGTATCCTATGAAGCGCGTAATCACCTACGGCACCTTTGACCTTCTGCACTATGGTCACATCAACCTGCTGCGGCGGGCGAGGGCGCTGGGCGACTATCTGATCGTGGCGCTTTCCACGGACGAATTCAACAGCCGGGAAAAGCACAAGCGCTGTTACTTCTCCTATGACGAGCGCAGGCTGCTGCTGGAGGCCATACGCTATGTGGACCTGGTCATTCCCGAGGAGAGCTGGGAACAGAAGCGCACGGATATCCACCTGTACCACGTGGATACCTTCGTGATGGGGGACGACTGGGAGGGCAAGTTTGATTTTTTGAAGGAGGAGGGCGCTGAGGTGGTGTACCTGAACAGGACGCCCGAGATATCCACCACGCAGATCAAAAACGACCTGAACCGGGGATAACCCCGACGGTTAACCTTAAATAACGATTGTTCTTTACCTGTACGCGAAAAGGGTTTAATGTCGCCGCGCTGGAAAAGACACGCCCGGTTCTGCTATGATCCGGTATTGAGTATGATTAGCAGAACTTCCTGGGAAGGGAAAGCGCGAGGCGCATGGAAAAGATAAGTCATATTGTCAACGGTCTGAGGATCGCACAGGCGCTGGCCTCGGACTATATCAGCATTTACTACGTCGACATCGAAGACGACAGCTTTATAGAATACCGGTCCACAGACGAATATCAGGAGCTCGGCATCGAGCGGGCGGGCAAGGACTTTTTTGCGGTCAGCAAGCGAAACGCGCTGCGCCTGATCTACCCCGAGGACCAGGCGGCTTTCCTTGAGGCCATAGAGAAGGAAAACCTGCTTCAGGCCCTGGAGGAACAGCACACCTTCATGTTGAACTACCGCATGCTGTTTGACGGCGTGCCGAAGTACGTGCAGCTGAAGGCCTCCCGCATGGGCGACGGCGACCACCGCCATATCGTCATCGGCGTTTTGGACATCGACGAGCTGGTGCAGGCCCGCGAAGCCCTGCAGAAGATTCGCCGGGAACAGGCGGCCTATTCCCGAATCTTCGCGCTGTCGGGCGACTATATCTGCATCTATACCATCGATCTGGAAAGCGGAAGCTATACCGTGTTCAGCGCGGCCCAGGACCTCGAGGGCCTGGGGCTGACGACGCGGGGCGAGGATTTCTTCGCCAACGCCCACCGGGACAGCGAGAAGGCGATCCATGCCGAGGATCGGGAGCTGTTCAACACCATGTTCACCCGGGAAAAGGTGCTGCAGTCCATCCGCGAGACGGGCATCTATGCCCTCAATTACAGGATGCTCATGGACGGCAGGCCGGTCTACGTCTGCCTGAAGGCGGCCCTGGTGGTGGAGGACGGCAGGGAACAGCTCGTCGTCGGCACCACCAACATCGACGCCCAGGTGCGGCGGGACCAGGAGTTTGCCCACGACCTGTCCGTGGCCCGCATGCGGGCCAGCCGGGACTCCCTGACCGGCGTAAAGAACCGCAGCGCCTATCTGGACGTGGAGGTGAAGCTGAACCAGCGCATACGTGCAGGCGAGAAGGTGCAGTTTGCCGTGGTGGTGTGCGACCTGAACAACCTGAAGCAGACCAACGACAGCTTCGGCCACCAGGCCGGCGACCAGCTGCTGAAGGAGGCTTGCGCCATCATCTGCAGCGTGTTCAAGCACAGCCCGGTGTTCCGGGTGGGCGGCGACGAGTTCGCGGTGATCTCCCAGGGCCACGATTACGAGCACATGGACGAGCTGATGGCGCGGATGCGCGGCAGCAACGCCCGCAACGAGGCCCGGGGCGGCGCGGTCATCGCCAGCGGCATGGCCCGCTACGACCACGACAGCAGCGTCGCCGCCGTGTTCGAGCGGGCCGACCGGAAGATGTACGAGGACAAGAAGACGCTGAAGGACGATTGACGGGACGACGATAATAATGCAGCTGCGACTCTTGCGTTGCAGCTGCATTATTATCACAGCTTCTTCATCATAAACACCAGGCTGCGCATGCTGCCGTCCTTGAACCGCACGGCGTCGGGATGGCGGGCCACCTCTTCGAAGCCCATCTTCTCATACAGCGCGCGCCCCCGCGCGTTGCCGTCGATGTACTCCAATTCCAGCTGCATAATGCCCCGGTCCCTGGCCACCCCGGTCAAGGCATCGAGCATTGCCGTGCCGATGCCCAGGCTCCAGAACCGCCTTTGCAGGCCGATATCCAGGCTGGCCCTGTGGCGAAACTTGATCTGCCGGTACAGGCTCATGCCGCACATGCCCGCGATCTCGCCATCCACTTCACAGACCAGCATCAGCCGCATGTCGTCGGCGTTGCTCTCCGAGAGGATATTCCGCTCCTGTTCCTCGGTCCAGTCACACTCCTCCGGATAGCGCAGCAGGAATTCCGTCTCCGTGACGATCTGCCTCAGGTGACGGATCAGCCCCGCCGCGTCAGCGCCGGGATCCGGATTGCGCAGCACGGCGACGCGGCCATCCTTCAGGACAATTTTCTTTGGATTAAAAAGCATGGTTTGATCTCACTTAGGGGCGTTGTGTTAGATAAATACTGATTTGTCGAGCTGACACGGCCTCCCAAAGCCTTCCCCAGGCAGCGAAGCTGCCGGTTCAGGGGAAGGTGGATTTCGGTGAAAACGCTTGCGTTTTTGCCGAAAGACGGATGAGGTCGTTCTCTTGGGAGGAAGCGCGCAAACCATCGTTACCGCAGG
>JAFRJF010000124.1 GCA_017432405.1 Clostridia bacterium
TCGCATGGTTTTTCTCCCTTTTGTTGTACGGTTGAAGTAGTGGTGTACTGATATTATACAGCAAAAGTGGAGAAAAATCAGTTGATAAATGTATCAAAATCACTTGTATTTGCGGGCTTTCTCGACTTTTACAAGTGGCTACAGATATTTCCATATAGGAGGGTTATGCGATGAAGAATATCATGAAGAAGGCTCTTGGCCTGACGATGGCGCTGATACTCGCCATTCCAAGCTGCATGCTCGCGGAGCCAATCGAGATCGAAGGCGTGGCGGACATTCAGCTGGCCGACGTCCCGGATATCCCCGGCGACGGTTTTGACATCCCGGATCTCCAGCTGGATCTGGAGCTGGAAGGGGAACCGGGGGACATCCTGCTGGGAGAAGTAGAGATGCCCACGCCGGACCTGCCCGGGCAGGGCGACGAGGGCGGGCTGCCCACAGAGGGTGATCAGCCGGTCGAGCTGGAGCTGCAGGTGGAGGAAGCGCTGCCGGTCAGCGTCGTCTTTGAAACGACGCCGGAGGACGCCGTGATTGCGGTCCGGCCCGCGGTTTCCGGGGAAGACCCGGCGCAGGAGGCCATCCCGCCGCAGGAGGACGGCTCCTACCTGCTCCTCCCCGGCCAGTATACCTATTCCGCGACCGCGGAGGGCTATGTGGGCCTTGAAGGCGTCGCCTTCGAGGTGGTTGAAGCCGAGCTGCCCCAGTACATCCGCGTGGTGCTGGAGCCGGAAGAGGCCCAGCCGGTGGAAGACCCGCTGGAGGAAGCCCCGGAATCCGCGCCCTTTGAACAGTCCAAGACCGTCAGCGACGTCACCGTGACGGTGCGGGCCGAGGCAGGGGCGTTCCCGGACGGGGCGACCCTGTCGGTGAAGCGGGTCTCCCGGGACCTTCGCAACCAGGCCAGCGAAGCCATCGAGGACGTGCGGGACGAGGACCAGAACGTGGCCGCCTCCTACACCTTCGACATCAAGGTGCTGGACGGCGAAGGCAACGAGATCCAGCCCGCCCCCGGCTACGACGTGGAGGTGAGCTTTGCGCTGGCCGAGGTCGAGGACGAAAACCTGGAAGCCAACGTGTACCACGTGACCGAGGAGGACGACGGCCTGACCGCCGAAAAGCTGGAGGCGGAAGCCGAGGCCGACACGGTCACGGCCATCACCGACGGCTTTTCGCTGTACACGGTGGAATTTACCTACAACCACCTGGAATACGTGCTGCCCGGCGACACGTCCGTTCCCATGTCCGAAATCCTGGCGGCGCTGAATCTCTCCGGCGAAGTGACGGCGGCGAGGGTCAGCGACAAGGCGCTGTTCAACGCGAAGCAGGACGGCGGCGAATGGATCGTGGAAGCGCTGCAGCCCTTCACCTCCACCGAATGGATGAAGGTGACGATCAACGGGATCGTGTATAAGATCACGGTCACGGACAGCCTGATCCTGAGCGTCAACTACATCGACGAAAACGGGGAGACGAAGACGCGCGACGCCATCGTGCTCACGGCCGGCGACACCACATGGAAGGGCGCCACGGAGACGAACGGCTGGTATGTGGTCAACGGCGACCTCGAGGTGGATGAACGCATCACCGTCCAGGGCGACGTCAAGCTGATCCTCGCCAATGTCAATAAGCTGGTGGCCAATAAGGGCGTCACCGTCTCCACGGGCAACACGCTGTCCGTCTACGCCCAGTCCAGGATAACCGGCGCGGGCCAGCTGTTAGCCTACAGCGACGAAGCCGCGGCGATCGGCGAGACCGACCGCAGCGGGTTCGGCGCCGTCACGGTCTACGGCGGCGTTATCGTGGCGGCCAGCGAACACGGCGCGGGCATCGGCAGCAACACCGACAGCGCTGCCGCCGGAACCGTTTCCATCAACGGCGCGGTAAACATCCAGACCCGTGGCACGACTGCGGGCATCAGCGCCGACCCCGTGAAGCTGACCGTCGGCGACGACGTGTACGTCTACTCGGTCTACGACAGGACCACGCCCAAAAATAACGTGGTCATTGATAAGATCAAAGGCGATTACCCCCGGGCAACCACCATGATCTTCAACAACGAAGCCCCCGAAAAGGTGGCCGAGCTGACGAGCGAGAGCTACTATAACGAATCGCCCTTCTACAACAAGGGCAACGCCGTGCGCGAGTGGATGGAAAATGGCGGCGTGCTGAAGCTGTGCAACAAGAACATGGAGCTCGACGCCGATGTGGCGCAAATTGTCCTGAAAGACAACGTATATGGGCTGGACCTGAACGGCCTGGGGCTGATCTATAAGAAGGGCGATCATCTGCCCATCATCACCGTCGGCAACGGCGCGATACTGGTGCTGACGGACAGCAACGCTACGAAGAGCAATTCCGTCACCGCCTACGACCCCATCTACGGCGACGCCAAGTCCAAGTCCATCAAGGGCGGTTACATCACCACCAACAAGGATAAATCCGGCGGCGCGCCGCTGTACGTGTCCGACGGCGCCGTAAACGTGACACGCGGCGGCAGGTTCGGCATGGAACGCGGCACAATCGTTGGCAATCTGGGAAGCGGCGTCAGGCTGGCCGAACAAGACGCCTATTTCGCCATGATCGGCGGCGCCATTACCGGCAACATGGCGAATGCGGGCAGCGGCGTGTACATGTCCGCCGGCACCTTCGGCCTCCACGGCGCGCCGGTGATCAACGACAACTATGCCAGCAACGTCTACCTGACCGCCCAGAACAAGATCGATATCAACGGCGCGCTGGATGAGGGCGCTTCCGTCGGCGTGACCATGCAGGAAGGCGTGGACGCCGTATTCACGACGAATTACGGAACCTACAACGCCGACGTGCCGCCGGACACCTACTTCGACAGCGACGCCACGGGGAAAAAGGTGCTGAAGGTCTGGAACAAGGAGCCCGTCGAGGCGAAGCTGGGCGAGCACCAGCACGAATACACCTGCCAGCGCAGCGAAGACGGCGCCACGATCACCATCACCTGCGCCAACAGGGATTGCGGCCACGAGGGCACGGCCCAGTACTCCCTGGGCTTCAGCATGCCGGACCCCTATGTCTACGGGGACGACGTCAAGGCCGCGGACCTGTTGGATGCCGTCGCGCTGGCGGCCTTCAACGAGGCCTACAAGGTCTCGGGCTATACCGTGACAGCCAAGGATATCAAATTCTTTAACCAGGGCTCCGGCACGGCGCTGGGCGCCATGCCCACCGACCCGGGCGACTACAGGGCCGAGCTGCAGGTAAAGGCCATGGACGATTCCGGGGTCATCACCATCTTCCAGGATTACACGATCACCCGGCGGGATGTCACGATCACCGGAATATCGGTCATGGACAAGACCTACGACGGCACCACGGACGCCTCGATCTCCGGCAGGGCCGCGCTCTACGGCGTCGCGCCCGGCGATGCGCTGACCGTTGACGGCAACAACGCAAGGGCGTCCTTCATCGACAAGGATGTCGCCGTGGATAAGCCGGTGACGATCGAGGGCTATACCCTGGTCGGGGTTAAGGCGGCGAACTACAACCTGGTCCAGCCCACGGGCCTCAAGGCGAATATCGGGAAAAGGGAATTGCTCGTGACCTGGAACTATGACCCGGCACAGCCCCTGCTCTACGACGGGACGGTGCAGGCCCCCACAGTGGCGGCGCGGCCCGCCAGGGACAACGTTGCCTCGGAGCGGGGTAAGGGCCTGGTCGGGGACGATACGTGCGAGCTGTCCGTGGAGGGCGGCCATAAGGACGCCGGCAGCTATACGGCCACGGCCAGCTCCCCCTCCAACCCGAACTACAGGCTGCCCACGGATGCCTCGCTGACGCAGGACTACACCATCGCCCCGAGGCCGGTAAAGGTCGTGTGGGACGGCGCCACCCCCCTGGTCTACAACGGCGGGGCGCAGGCGCCCACGGCCACAGTTACGGTATTGAACGGCGATACCTGCGAGCCGACGGTATCCGGCGCAAAGGCCAACGCGGGCGACGGCTATACGGCGACGGTGACCAGCCTTTCGAACGGGAACTACAGGCTGCCCACGAAAGCCGCGGAACCGGAGGATTACAGCAACCTGACAAAGACCTTCTCGATCGCCCCGAAGACCATCGGGCTGAGCTGGGGCGAGACGTTCTTCCCCTACGACGGCAATTCCCATTGTCCGACGGTCACGGCGACGGATCTGATCCAGGGCGATTCCTGCCCGCTGACGGTCGCCGGGGCGCAGACCCAGATGGGCACCTATACGGCGACGGTCAACGAGCCGACCAACAAGAACTACAGCCTGCCCGAGGACAGCACAAAGGAATTCATAATTGGCAAGAAGAAGGTGGGCCTGACCTGGGGGAGCACGTCCTTCACCTATGACGGCCAGGCGCATGCGCCGGCGGTCACCGTGACGGGTACGATTGACGGCGAGCCCTGCGAGGCCGTGCTGAAGATCGTGAAGCTCGGGGATGCGTCCGGGCAGGCCTGCGAGGCGAAGGACGTCGGGCAGTACAGGGCCACCGTGACTTCCCTGACCAACAATTATATCCCGGAAGACAATTCTGTATTGACACAGGATTTCGAGATTGTGCAGAGGACTGTTACGCTGGAATGGTCGGACACCAGCCTGACCTACAACGGCAAGGCCCAGAAGCCGACGGCCACGGTCACAAACCCGGCGGGAAGCGATATCTGCGAGGTGACGGTTTCCGGCGAGATGAAAAACGCCTCCGATACCAGCTACACGGCGACGGCCGTGAGCCTGTCCAACGACAACTACACGCTGCCCGAAGCGCTTCAGGAACGTCAGACGTCCTATACGATTGCCAGGAAACCGGCTGAGCTGTTATGGTCGAACACCGTCATGACCTACAACGGCCAGGTATTGACCCCCACGGCCTCGGTCATAAACAAGGAGTCGGGCGATACCTGTAATGTGACGGTGTCCGGCGGCCAGACCGACGCGGGCGAATACACCGCCACGGCCACCGCCCTTTCAAATCCGAACTACACCCTGCCGGCGGATCCGACAAAGCCCTTCACCGTCAATAAGAAGACCGTGAACCTGAGATGGGAAAGCGCCGTGTACACCTACGACGGCCAGGACCACCTGCCGACGGCTGAAGCGACGAATCTTGTCAGCGGCGATACCTGTGATATCACCGTCACCGGCGCCCAGAAGAACGCGGGCACCCACACCGCCACGGCCAGCAGCCTGTCGAACGCGAACTACGCGCTTCCCGCCAGGAAGACCCAAACCTTTACAATCGGCAAGAGGACGGTCAGCCTGGCCTGGAGTGGCGAAACCAGCTTCGAATACGATGGCGAGCCCCATGCGCCCGAGGCAACGGCGACGGATCTCGTGTCGGGCGACACCTGTGAGGTGACAGTGACAAAGGCGACCGCCGCGGGCACTTATACCGCCACGGCCACTGCCCTTTCAAATCCGAACTACGCGCTGCCGTCTGCGAAGACGCAGGATTATACGATTGAACAGAAGGTGGCGGCGCTGCAATGGTCAAATACCGCCCTGACCTACAAAGGCGGAAATCAGAGGCCGACGGCGACGGTGACCAACCTGATCTCCGGCGATTCCTGTACGGTGACTGTGAGCGGGGACCAGAGGGACGCGGGCAGCTACACGGCCACGGCGACAAGGCTGTCGAACGCCAATTACAAGCTGCCGGAAGCGGCGACGCACGGGTTTACCATCGGCCAGAAGGTGATCGACCTGAGCTGGTCCAAAACCGCCCTGACCTACAACGGGCAGGTGCAGCAGCCGACGGTTCGGATCATCGGCCTGGCTTCGAACGACACCTGTACTGTGACGCTTTCCGGCGCCCAGAAGAATGTGGGCAGCTATACGGCCACGGCCAGCGCCCTGTCGAACGCGAATTACGCGCTGCCTGCGGCGGTGACGCAGGCATATACCATCGCCCCGAAGGTGGTGGGCTTGACCTGGGGAACCACGTCCTTTACTTACGACGGCCAGAGCCACGTGCCCGCGGTAACGGCCACGGCTCTGTTCGACGGCGATACATGTGCTGTGACGGTGGACGGCGCACAGAAGGACACCGGCAGATACACGGCCACGGCCAGCGCCCTGTCGAACGCGAATTATGCGCTGCCTTCGACGAAAACCCAGTCGTTCAGCATTAACCGAAAGACGGTGGGCCTGGACTGGTCGAATACCTCCTTCACCTACGACGGCCAGAGCCACGTCCCCACGGCGGTCGCGACAGACCTCGCCACCGGCGATACCTGCGTCGTTAACGTAACCGGGGCAGCGACGCGGGCCGGCAGCTACACCGCCACGGCCAGCGCCCTGTCGAACGCGAATTACGCGCTTCCCTCGGAGAAAACCCAGGCGTTTACCATCGACCGGAAGACGGTAGGCTTGACGTGGACGAACACCAGCCTGACCTACAACGGAAGCAGCCAGAAGCCGACGGCCACGGCCACTGGCCTGGTGGGAAGCGATAGCTGCAGCGTGACGGTTGAAGGCGCCCAGAAGGACGTCGGCAGCGGCTACACGGCCACGGCGACGAAGCTGTCGAATTCGAATTACGCGCTGCCCGAGGCGGTGGCGCAGGCGTTTGCGATCGCCCCGAAGACGGTCGGCCTGACGTGGTCAAATACCAGCCTGACCTACAACGGCCAGCCGCAGCAGCCGACAGTCAGGGTAACCGGCCTCGCTTCCGGCGATACCTGCACGGTTACCGTGATCGGAGCACAAACCAAGGCGGGCAGTTATACCGCGTCAGCCAGCGCACTGTCGAACGCGAATTACGCGCTGCCGACAACGGCGACAAAGGAATTTACCATCGCCCAGAAGGTTGTGGGATTGTCCTGGGGAACCACATCCTTTACCTACGACGGCCGAAGCCACGTGCCCACGGCGACGGCCACAGGCCTGGTCTCGGGCGATACCTGTAACGTGACGGTGACCGGCGCGGCAACCAACGCCGGCACATACACCGCCACTGCAAGCAAGCTGTCGAACGCGAATTACGCGCTGCCGGTATCGGCTACAAAGTCCTTCAATATCGTCGCCGGCACGACGCCCGCGCCCACGGTGACGCCCAGGCCCACGACATCGCCCGAGAACACCGTCGACCCGGACATCACTGTGGCCCCGACGGAGATCATCATCGAAGACGTGCCGACGAAGGTCACGCTGAACAAGAAGGGCACGGTCACGCTGAAGATGAACCGGACGCTGACGCTGAAGGCCACCATCTCCCCCAAGGGCGTGAAGAGCACCCTCACCTGGAAGAGCAGCAACAAGAAGGTCGCCACCGTCAACAAGAAGGGCAAGGTACTGCCCGTGAGACCCGGCACCGCGAGGATCACCGTGAGCACCTACAACGGCAAGAAGGCCAGCGTGAAGGTGAAGGTGGTCAGCATACCCGCGACGAAGGTGCGCGTCACCGCGCCCACCAGGCGCGTGAAGGTGGGCAAGGCGCTGCAGCTCAGCGCCACACTGACGCCCGCCAACAGCACCGACAGCGTGACCTGGAAGAGCAGCAACAAGAAGATCGCCAGGGTCAGCAAGACCGGCAAGGTCACCGGCGTGAGTGCCGGGACCGTGACCATCACCGCCACCACCGACATCGGCAAGAAGGCCAGCGTGAAGCTGAAGGTGGTCAGCATACCCGCGACGAAGGTGCGCGTCACCGCGCCCACCA
>JAFRJF010000125.1 GCA_017432405.1 Clostridia bacterium
GCCTATATCTCCTGTACTTTCTCAGTCAGCATTTTTCCAAATCGCATATCTATCTATATTTCCCAGTCCTGCAGGCATGCAGTTTTTTTAGCGGATGGTACCCATATTTGAGTGCTTACGTGCATAAAACAAGGCCCCGCCACCACTGATGGCAGTGTGGGAGCCGTGGTGTGTCTTGTGCAAGCTGGAATTTGTCACTCTAAAGCCGTTAACCGCTCATTAAGGAATTGCTCTACACAATCTGCAAAGTCTAACTCCATTCTTTCAGCAAGAACGGCCAACCACCAGACACATTCGCCAATCTTGGAAGGAAGCAGTACTTTATCTTCACTTGGCCAGCGTCCCTGATTATCCATCGTAAATCTTCCGACCAATCCAGCATCAGTCAAAAAAGCTAACGCATCTTCTTCCACCGACCAGACAGAGCCGTGAATCTGCCTTTCCAGATCATGATAGCGGCTTCTATTTCTGCTGACTGTGTACTCACATCTTTCAAATCCATATATCAACACCTCCATAAATTTCGAGTTGTCGCTCCGACATCTAAATCACAGCTTCAACCCTACCGCAAAAACATCTAAATCACTAACTCAACCCTATGACATCTAAACCGGCAACTCAACCCTCTGCAAATTTCGCTTGATATGTTCTGTCGGAGCGATTTTTTCGGTCATTTTCACTCATCGCGGCTGACTATCAAATCCTCGAAAAGCCCATAAATCAAGCACTTTTTCGGCGGTCAGTCTTGAACCCGTGACATCAATACTACGGTCTCGACGTGTCCCGTCCACGGGAACATGTCCACGGGCTGCGCCCACGCCAGGCGGTAGCCCCTCGCGGCGAGGCGCTTCACGTCCCGGGCGAGGGTGGCGGGGTTGCAGGAGACGTAGGCCAGCGCGGGAATGCGGGCGTCGGCGACGGCCTCCAGCAGCGCGGCGTCGGCCCCCTTGCGGGGCGGGTCGAGTATGGCGGCGTCAAAGCGCTCGCCCCCTTTGAGCAGGCGGGGAATCTCTGTGGCGGCGTCGCCGCAGAGGAACCCCGCCTTTGCTTCGAGGCCGTTGCGCTCGGCGTTGCGCTTCGCGTCGGCGATGGCGGGGGGAACGATCTCGATGCCGGTGACCCGGCGGGCATGCCGCGCCGCGCAGAGGGTGATCGTGCCCGCGCCGCAGTAGGCGTCCAGCACGTTCATGTCGCAGCCGGGGCCGATGCCGGCGGCTTCCAGCGCGGCGGCGTACAGCCGCTCCGCCTGGTCAGGGTTGACCTGGAAGAAGGACTGGGGCGAGATCGTGAAGCGCAGGCCCATCAGCGTGTCCGGCAGCGCTTCCTCGCCGAACAGGCGGGTGCAGCGCCCGTCCAGCGCGTGGGCGGGGCGGCGGTTCAGCTGGCACAGCCACAGCGACCGAAGGGACGGCAGCGCCTGGGCGAGGGCGGGGGAGAGGCGCCGCGCCTCCGGCAGGATTGGGGCGTCGGCGCAGAGTATGAGCATCAGCGCCCCCTCCCGGTTCACCCGGGTCACCAGGTACTTCAGGCGCCCGGCGCAATCGAGCCCGTCCAGGTGCTCCGAGAACCAGCGCAGCGCCTCGACGCTCTGGGACCGCTGGAGCAGGCAGTCCGTCAGCGGGTTGACCCGATGGCTGCCCCGGGCGAACGCGCCGATGACCGCGTGGCCGTCCTGCCGGGCGATGGGGTATTCCGCCTTGTTCCGGGTCCTGTCCGGAGCTTCGCACCCCAGCGTGGGCCGCACCTCTGGCGCTTCGACGCCGCCGATGCGCGTCAGCGCGTCGTGCACGATCTGCCGCTTCAATTCGAGGGTGCGCGGGTAGCGGATGTGCCGCGCCTGGCAGCCGCCGCATGCGCTGGCGTGGGGGCAGGCGGGGACGACGCGGTCCGCCGACGGCTTGAGCACATCACAAAGAGACGCTTCACAGAAGCGCCCCTTGTCCTGGGTGACGACCGCCGTCACCCTTTCGCCGGGTATCGCCCCCGGCACGAACACCGCGCGGCCGTCGGCCAGCCGGCCCACCCCCTGCAGCTCGGAGCCGATGCCGGTGATGTCGATCGTTTCGGTTGGTCTCATCAACGCGTTCCATGTCGGGCTGTCCCAGGCCAAACACATAAGATGTCATGGGAATGCAGCGGTGGCCTCCGGGTCGCCAAAGTGGCGGCGCAGGCGCCGTCGCTACAGCGTCGGTGTGATTGCCGGGACAGCCTTTCCTCTCTAAAATCCCTGTTCCATCAGGTACTGGCGGGCTTCTTCGGCTTCGGATTCCAGCGCCCGGATCTCGATATCCTCCCTGTGGCTGTCGATGGCGTCGGGCTTATTCCAGTCCACCAGAAAGCCGGCTTCGCGCAACAGGCCTTCGATCTGCTCCGCCTGCTGCGCGCTCCGCGCGATATAGATGACGCGCCACAGCGCCGATGGATTGCCTCGCATGGGGTTCACCGCCTTCCTGTATTTGAGTTCATTATATAATAGGATTTATGGGAAGTCAACCCGGGAACAAAAAACAGGGCGTAATATAAGTTAACGGTAAAGTTGGAGGAATGCAGTTGACCGGATTGTCATTCTCATGTAGAATACAAATTGGATTATCATGATTGCATCGCGGCCTGTTCAGGCCGCTTTCGGGAGGGTTTGCGTAATTGGCTTCGAGAAGGGAACAGTACACGGCGGACAAGTTCATATCGCTATTCGGCGAGCTGGTGAAGCGGGATCTGCGGAAGAAATACCGGCGCAGCGTGCTGGGCTATTTCTGGAGCCTGTTGAACCCGCTGATGATGATGGCGGTCATGATGGTCGTGTTCTCCTACATGTTCAGGTTTGAGATCGAAAACTATCCGCTGTACCTGATCTGCGGCCAGACGATGTTCAATTTCTTCAACGAATCCACGAACATGTCGCTGTATTCCATCATCGACAACGGGACGCTGCTGAAGAAGATCTATGTGCCCAAGTACGTCTTTCCGATATCGCGGGTGCTGTCCTGCTTCGTGACGATGTCCTTCAGCCTGGTGGCGATACTGATCGTCATGGTGTTCACACGGGTGCAATTCCATCTCACGGTGCTGTTGTTCTGGGCGCCGATGCTCTACCTGCTGGTGTTCTGCTGCGGCATGGGCCTGCTGGTCTCGTCGCTGGCCGTGCGCTTCAGGGACGTGATCCACCTGTACAGCGTGCTGACGATGCTGTGGATGTACGCCACGCCGGTGTTCTATCCCATCGAGGCGGTGCCGCCCCAGGTGGCCGCGCTGATCCGGCTGAACCCGATGTACGTGTTCATCACGCTGTTTCGCGAGCTGCTGCTGTACGGCAGGGTGCCCGGGGTGGGCATGTGGCTGTCCGGCGCGGCGATGGCGGCGCTGGTGTTCGGCTTGGGCGCCTGGGTGTTCAGCCGGTTGCAGAAGACCTTTATCTACTATATCTGACGGACAGGAGCGGGAACATGAGTCCGATCATAGACGTGCGGAACGTGTCCATGTGCTTCCGCAAGGAAAACGAAAAGACGGACACCCTGAAGGAATTCTTCGTCAAGCTGGTGCAGCGCAGGCTGCGCTATACCGAGTTCAGGGCGCTGGACCACGTCAGCTTCTCCATACAGAGGGGCGAGGCCGTGGCGCTGATCGGCGTGAACGGCAGCGGCAAGAGCACGATGCTGAAGCTGATCGCCGGGGTGATGGACCCCACCGGCGGCGACGTGGCGGTGAACGGCACCATCGCGCCGCTGATCGAGCTGGGCGCGGGCTTCGACGTGGACCTGACGGCCCGGGAAAACATCTTCCTCAACGGCGCGCTGCTGGGCCACAACCGGCGGGAGATGCAGAAGAATTTCGACAAGATCGTGGATTTCGCCGAGCTGTGGGATTTCCTCGACGCGCCGATCCGCAGCTTCTCCTCGGGCATGATCGCCCGCCTGGGCTTCGCCATCGCCACCGAGGTCAAGGCCGACATACTGGTGGTGGACGAGATTCTGTCAGTGGGCGACTTCAACTTCGCCCAGAAGTGCCACCGCCGCATGGAGAAGATGCTGGCGGACGGCACGACGCTGCTGTTCGTATCTCACAATACCGACCAGGTGAAGGAGCTGTGCCCCCGGGCGATATGGCTGGACCATGGCAATGTGATGCTGGACGGCCCCTCCGCCGAGGTCTGCGATACCTATTTGGAGCAAAAGGCCCAGGCCTGATGAAAGGTGGTTTGCGCTGTGATTTTGCAGGAGCTTCGGTTTCCAAACTATGAAACGTGCGCCGATTATGGGATGTATTTCCGCCTGGAGGGCGAGAGCAGGGCCGCGGTGGACGCGCCGCAGGATAAGGTGGCCGACGAGCTGGCCCACTACGAGCGCTTTTTCCGCCGGAAGGCCGACATTCACTACGACAATGCCGCCCTGCGCCGGGCCTACTACGACCCCGAGACGCGGGCGCTGCACCTGGCCAGCTGGCAGCGGGCGGGCTTCGATACCTATTTCAACTGCTTTTCCGTGGGCAAGTGGAAAAAGTATACCCGGCTGGACAATTTGAAGCTGCGCATCGAGCTGAAGGGCAGCTTCCAGGTCACGGTGCTGCACATGTATTCCATGTACACCGAGCCCTTCGAGCACGCCTTCTGCGAGCGGGTCTGCCGGGCTTCGGACCGGACGGCCTTTGAATTCGACATTCCCCTCAGCGGCCTGGAGGGCGGCATCGTGTGCTTCCGGCTGTACGCGCTGGAGGGGGCGGACAACGTGTTCTACGGCGGCGGCTACGTCACCGACGTGGACGAGGCTTCGCTGAACCCGGTGGACATCGCCATCGACACCTGCACCTTCCGCCGGGAGCGCTACATCATGCGCAACGTGGCCCTCATGAACCGGGACATCATCGAAAATCCCAAAAACCCGGTGCACGGCCACCTGGACATTTTCATCTCCGACAACGGCCAGACGCTGGACGTGGACGCCATGCAGACCGACCGGGTGCATATCTTCCCGAACCGCAACGTGGGCGGCGCGGGGGGCTTCACCCGGGGCATGATCGAGATCCTGGACATGTTGCCCAAGCGCCCCTTTACCCATGTGCTGGTGATGGACGACGACGTGCTGATCAACACCGACGCCCTCGTGCGCACCTACCGGCTATTGCAGTTTTTGAAGCCGGAATGCCTCGGCAAGACCGTGGCCGGGGCCATGCTGCGCCTGGACAACCGCAGCATGCAGCACGAGTGCGGCGGCTGGTGGGACGGCTTCTGCGTGCACAACGACAAGACCAAGCTGGACCTGACCCGGATCGAGAACATACTGTTCAACGAGAAGGAGGACATGGCCAACTACAACGCCTGGTGGTACAGCTGCATTCCGGCCTCGAAGATCTCCAACGACAACCTGCCCCTGCCCATCTTCATCCGCTACGACGACGTGGAATTCGGCCTGCGCACCGGCAGCGATATGATCGCCATGAGCGGCATCTGTCTGTGGCACGAGCCCTTCGAGTACCGCTTCTCCGCCTCCTCACAGTACTACGAGATCCGCAACGAGATGATCGTCAACGCGCTGCACATGCCCGGCTTCGGCTTCAAGCAGGCCCGGGAGGTGCTGCGGTATTCGGTGAAGGTGAACATCGGGCGCTACCGCTATTCCGACTGCAAGCTGGCCTTCAAGGCCATGGAGGACTTCTGCAAGGGCCCGGAGTTCCTGCTCAACACCGACGGCGAGGCGCTGCACAAGGAGATCATGTTGATCGGCGACCGCTTCCAGCCGCTGAAGGAGCTGCCCGTGCGCTTCGATGAGAACGAGTACATCAAGAGCCAGCGCATGGAAAAGCCGTCAAAGAAGCGCCTGCGCATACTGACGCTGAACAGGCACCTGTTGCGCCGCAAGGGCGACTCGGTGGTGGACGCGGCGATGAACGGCGTGAAGGACTTCGCCGGCAAAAAGCGGGTGCTGAACTACGACGTGGGCGGCCACCGGGGCTTTGTCACCGAGTACAACCGCAAGCGCCTGATGGAGACGCTGCGGGGCTACCGCCGGACCGTGAAGCTGATGAAGGCGAAGTACCCCAAGGCCTGCGAGGCCTGGCGCCAGGCCATGCCGACGCTGACGTCGAGGGCGTTTTGGGACGGGTATTTGGGGTTGAAGTGATAAGCGAAAGGCCCATGCCGGTCAAACGGCATGGGCCTTTCGCATACGGGTTTTACAGGTGCACCACGGTCCCCAGGTCCTCGCCCCGGGCCACGCGCAGCACGTTGTCCAGGTCGTCCATGTTGAAGATGCGGATGACCGGGATGCGCTGGTCCAGGCAGAGCTGGAAGGCGGAGGTGTCCATCACCTTCAGGCCGCGCTCGATGGTCTCCCGGTAGGTGATGTCCCGGATCAGCTTGGCGTCGGGGTTTTTGCGGGGGTCGGAATCGTAGACGCCGTCCACCGTGGTGCCCTTGAACACGGCGTCCGCGCCCAGCTCCGCGGCCCGCAGCGCGGCGGCGGTGTCGGTGGTGAAGAAGGGGTTGCCGCTGCCGCCGGCCAGCAGCACGATCTCGCCACGCTCCAGCGCGGCCACGGCCTTGTCGGCCCGGTACAGCTCGGCAAAGCGGGTCATCTCCTGGGCGGTGAACACGGTGGCCCTGCGGCCCAGGCGCTGCAGCGCGTCCTGCACGCACAGCGCGTTGATGATCGTCGCCAGCATGCCCATCTGGTCGGCCAGCACCGGGTTCATCTCATCGGTGAAGCGGCCGCGCCAGATGTTGCCGCCGCCCATCACCACGCCCACCTGCACGCCCAGGGCGGCGAGGTCCGCGATGGCCTTCGCGGCCCGGTCCACGCGGCCGGCTTCAAAGCAGTGGGAGGCGTCGGTGGGGGAATAATGCTCCGGGGCGAGGGTCTCGCCGCTGAGCTTGAGGATGATGCGCTTGTACATATCTTTTATCCTTTCCTTGTCTGCATTTGCTTACGCAATTACTATGCGCTCTTCGCATAAGAATCATCGGCGTAGCGCCGGCGTGCGGCGTCGATCTGGTCGTAGGCGGCCACGAAGGCCTTGACCACCTCAGGGTCGAACTGGGTGCCGCTGCAGCGCACGATCTCGTCATAGGCTTGCTTGGGGTCCCAGGCGTCCTTGTAGCTGCGGCGGCTGGTCAGCGCGTCGTAGACGTCGGCCACGGCCACGATGCGGCCCTCGAGGCTGATCTCGTCGCCCTTTTCGCCGCTGGGATAGCCCTTGCCGTCGTAGCGCTCGTGATGCTCCAGCGCGACGGTGCGGGCGAGGGTCATGGTGTCGCCCTCCACGTTGTGCAGCAGATGCTCCCCGTAGCCGGGGTGCTTTTTGATCACGGCGAATTCCTCGTCGGTGAGGCGGCCCGGCTTTTCCAGGATCTCCGTGGGGATCATCAGCTTGCCCAGGTCGTGCATCGTTGAGGCCAGGCGGAGCGTCTCCACGGCCGCCTCCGGCATGCCCATCTGGGTGGCGATGATCCGGGAATACTCGGAGACCCGCTTGATGTGCTGCCCGGTCTGTTCGGATTTGTTCTCGGTGATCTCCGCCAGGGACACGATGACCTCCTCCTGGATGCGGCTGGTCTCCTCGGCCTTGTCCTGCAGGTAAGCGCCGTATTCAAAGATCAGAGAGAAGAAGCGCATCAGCAGGAACATCAGCGCGCCAAGCACAGGGTTGACGAATACGATCAGCAGCAGCCCGTAGGAGCCACGGCTCATGCTCCTTGCGGTTTCCTTTGAAAAGGGCTGTTGGTTATCAACGATGCCGGAGATCAGCTTTTCAAAGAACCGGGTGTAGTAGTACAGCACGACCAGCGACAGCAGCGTGATGAACAGCTCGATGGCCTTTCGGTATACTTCTTCCATAGAGCCGAGGTCGGCGATTTCAGACAGGAAGCTGAATATGGGGCTGTGGCCCAGCACGCTCTCGATGTCGCTGATTGTGCCGTCGAAAAACCCGGATAGGAGCGGGGTGTCCAGTGAAAAGACCGCCACCATCTGTAAAACGGTGACGACCATCATGACGATTACGAGCACCTTCGCGATGACGGCCACGACCCGGAGTATCTTTGCGATTCTGCCCAGCTTATCCTTGACGTCATTCATGGATTTACCTCGATGGGGCAGCGGTGGGTGTGGAGCGCGTGGCGGCAGGCCCCCACTGCACGCCACTGTCTGTTGCGGCGGGTTGCCGCCGATACGGGCTTTGCCCGCTGTAGCGGCGGCGTTTACGCCGCCACGACTGAATCATCATGCGGTTAAAGCCGCGCCACCATGAATGAACACGGTCGTAGGGGCGATTTCCAATCGCCCGCGGGCGCTCGGAGAGCGCCCCTACGAGGAATGTTCATAGCAACAGTTACCGGACCTGAAAAAAAGGGAACGCGTTTCCACGTTCCCTCTTCGGTTTTGGATTACTTCTTGCCGATCTGCTCGGCGACCTCGGCGGCCAGGTCGGAGACCTTCTTCTCCAGGCCGTCGCCCATCTTGTAGCGGGTGAAAGCGGAGATCTTCATGCCGGGGACCTTCTTCTCGATCATCTTGCCGACGGGGGTCTCGCCGTCCTTGACGAAGATCTGCTCCACCAGGCAAACCTCCTGGTAGAACTTGTTGATGCGGCCCTGCACCATCTTCTCGATGATCTTCTCGGGCTTGCCTTCGTTGCGGGCCTGGGCGGCCAGGATCTCGGTCTCGTGGTTCAGGTGCTCGGGGTTGACCTGATCGCGGGTCACGTACTCGGGGGCCACGGGGGAGGCGGCAGCGATCTGCAGCGCCACGTCGTGCACGACTTCCTTGACGGTGTCGGTGACCTCGGCGACCTCGGCCTTCACCAGCACGCCGACCTTGCCGCCCATGTGGATGTAGGAATCCACATAGCCGTTCTCGCCGCACTCATAGCGGGCGAAGCGACGGATGCTGATCTTCTCGCCGATCTTGGCGGTCTTCTCGGTGATGACGTCGGCCACGGTCTGGTCGGTGTCCAGGTACTTCTCGGCCATCAGGGCGTCCACGTCGGCGGGGTTGCCGCGCACGATCTGCTGGGCGATGCCGTTGACCATTTCCTTGAACTCGGGGGTGTTGGCCACGAAGTCGGTCTCGCAGTTGACCTCGACCAGCGCGCCGGTGCCGCACTTGGTGCAGATGAAGCTGCCCACGATGCCCTCGGCGGCGATGCGGCTCTGCTTCTTGGCGGCCTTGGCCAGGCCCTTTTCGCGCAGATAGTCGATGGCCTTCTCGATGTCGCCCTCGCACTCGGTCAGGGCCTTCTTGCAATCCATCATGCCACAGCCGGTGCGGCCGCGCAGATCCATGACGTCCTTAGCGGAAAAATTAGGCATTTTGAATTCCTCCCAGAATGAATGTCAGTAGGCGCGCCATGCGCCCTTACACGGATTCACGCGGCACCCCTGTGGAATGTCGCATGAATCGAAAAAGCAGTATGTTATTCGGCGGCTGCGGCGGGCGCGTCGTCCTCGGTCTGCTCGCCCTGCTTGCCCTCCAGGACGGCGTCGGCCAGCTTGCCGGCGATCAGCTTGACCGCGCGGATGGCGTCGTCGTTGCCGGGAATGACGTAGTCGATCTCATCGGGGTCGCAGTTGGTGTCGACGATGGCCACGATCGGGATGCCCAGCGTGCGGGCCTCGGCCACGGCGATGCGCTCCTTGCGGGGGTCGACGATGAACAGCGCGCCGGGGAGCTTCTTCATCTCGCGGATGCCGCCCAGGTTCTTCAGCAGCTTTTCGCGCTCGGCGCACAGCTTGATGACTTCCTTCTTGGGCAGGGCGTCGAACTGGCCGTTCTTCTCCATCGCGTCGATGTCGTTCAGCCGCTTGATGCGGGTCTGCATCGTGCGGAAGTTGGTCAGGGTGCCGCCCAGCCAGCGGTTGTTCACATAGAACATGCCGCAGCGCTTGGCCTCGGCCTCGATGCTCTCCTGGGCCTGCTTCTTGGTGCCGACGAACAGCAGGGACTTGCCCTCCAGGGCCAGGTCGCGAACGAACATATAGGCCTCGTCGATCTTGCGAACGGTCTTCTGCAGGTCGATGATGTAGATGCCGTTGCGCTCGGTGAAGATGTACTGGGCCATCTTCGGGTTCCAGCGGCGGGTCTGATGGCCGAAGTGAACGCCGGCCTCCAGCAGCTGCTTCATGGAAATGACTGCCATAGTGGGATTACCTCCTTGTTTTTTCCACCTCCTGCTTCAACTCCCTCCGGCACCATGAGCGTGAACGGCGTCCACGCCCTACGGTCAACCGCCGGACGAATCGGCAGAAGTGCGTTTTCCGAAAGATTATAGCACAATCCCGTCACAGTATGCAAGGATATCAGGTTAAGTTTGGGAAATATCCGAGCGACGCAGGGGGATTTCC
The DNA here is from genome assembly GCA_017432405.1 of Clostridia bacterium. Next base: position 10,331 of record JAFRJF010000125.1, read on the forward strand.
GGCAGGCTTTTCGACCCTAAACGATAATTTACCCGCTTACGGTCCATTATTTACTGGTTTTATGGCGACTCTGCTTGACGAATGTGGCAAAAATCGGCTATACTATCAGCGTTACCAGTGAAAAATGCTAAGGAGATCGACTTGAATGCCGATTGTCGTCAGTGTCTGCGGCGTGATCTGCACGCTCATCACCATCTATTTTGCCGTCACCAGCCTGGGCGGCGTGCTGTTCTGCAAGCGCCGGGAGCGGGCGAAAATGCCCCCTCAAAAGCGCATCGCGGCCATCATCCCCGCCCGGAACGAGGCGTTGGTGATCGGCAAGCTGGTGGAAACGCTGCTGAAACAGGATTATCCCAAGGCGCTGTTCGACGTCTACGTCGTTCCCAACAACTGCAATGACGACACCGAAGACGTGGCCCGGGCGGCGGGGGCGAAGATACTGAACGTGACGGGCACGATCCGCACCAAGGGCGACGTGCTGCGCCAGGCCTTTGCCCAGCTGACCGAATCCGGAGGCTACGACGCCTATTGCGTGTTCGACGCCGACAACCTGGTGGCGCAGGGCTTTTTCCAGGCCGTGAACGACGCGCTGCTGGACGGCTTCCACGTGGCCCAGGGCTTCCGGGACAGCAAGAACCCCTACGACAACTGGGTCTCCGGCAGCTTTTCGGCCTTCTTCTGGTTCATGAGCCTATGCTACAACGAGAGCCGCAACCGCCTGGGCATCAACTGCCACCTGAACGGCACCGGCTTCATGGTCTCCGACGAGGCCATACGCGCCATCGGCTGGGACACCCACTCTCTGACCGAGGACCTGGAGTTCACGGCCCTGTGCGCCTTGAACGGCTACAGGGTGGGCTGGATGCCCGACGCCCGCATCTACGACGAGCAGACCACCAGCTTCTGGACCTCCTGCGTGCAGCGGCGGCGCTGGACGGCGGGGTCGCTGCAATGCATGCGGCGCTACGTGCCCCGGCTGCTCGGCAAGGGCACCCTGGCCGGATTTGACATGGCGATACTCTTCCTCAGCAACCTGATGGGCATCATCGGCATTATTCCCGGCATCGGCACCGCGCTGGGGATGCTGCCCTTCTTCATCTCCCATCCCTGGCGGATACTGGCGCTGGTGCTGCTGGGCGCGGTGTACTACCTGATCGTCTGCGCCGGCGGGGCGCTGATGTACAAGTTCATGGGCAAGCTGAACCGGCGGGCCCTGCCCGGGATCTTCGGCTTTCCCATCTTCCTGGTAAGCTGGATGCCCATCAACATCTTTACCTGCCTGACGCCGGCGCCCAAGTGGAAGGAAGTCAAACACACCCGCGGCATCGACAGGCCTGACGACGGGAAAGGACGGGAGTGAGCGCAGTGAAGGTGACCTGGTTCGGAACGGCCTCGCTGGCCGTGGAGACGGCGGCAGGGCGGCTGCTGATCGATCCGTTCTTCCCGCTGAAGGGCAGCCCGACCCGCGTGGCGCCGGACGCCTACGCGGGCTATGAGGATATACTGGTCACCCACGGCCACTTCGACCACATCATGAGCCTGCCGGGCATACTGCGCTCGGGCCGCGCGGTGGTCCACTGCACCGAAACGCCCCGGCAGACGCTCATGGCGATGGACGTGCCGGCTGAGCGCGTGATCCCCTTCAAGGCGGGGGATACCCTGGAGCTACAGGGCATGACCGTGCGGGTGTTCCAGTCCCGGCACGTGGTGATCGACAGGGCGCTGCTGAAGCGCACGCTCCTCAGTCCCCGGATGCTGCAATATGCCGGAAACGTGGCGACGGTGCTGATGGGCCTGCGGAATTACCCGGAGAACGGCGAGACCGTGGGCTTTCTGATCGAGGGCGACGGGCGCAGCGTGTACGCGATGGGCAGCCTGGGGCTGGACGAGGGCACCGATTATCCCACCGGCATGGACCTGCTGGTGCTGCCGTACCAGGGAACCAGCGACCTGTTGACCCCGGCGCTGAGGATTATCGACCGACTGAAGCCGGGAAGTGTGCTGCTGGACCACTTTGACGACGCCTTCCCGCCCGGCACCAGCCCCGTGGATATTTCGGATATCCGGCAGGCGCTGGAGGGAAAGCTGCCGCTGCACATCCTGCGGCCGGGTGAGGGCCTGACGGTATAAGTCAATAAACCGCAGTGGCGACATTCATGTAGCGGCGACACGAAGTTAATCCTTTAGGGCGGCGTCTGCGCCGCCACCGTATCCCTGAGACAGGGGAACGTGGCGGCGTGGACGCCGCCGCTGTCGGTACGCGCCGGACCGATCACTTGCGTAAACCGGCGCGATTGTGTATAATATAGCACAGAGTTGTATGCAGTAAATCCTGCCTGGGAGGAAAGAATATGGAAAAGCTCAGCCTCGTGGCGCTGTTGGACGAGGACAAGGAGATGGTGTCGGCCAGCCTGGCCAGGGACCCGTCGATCCCGGCGGCCCAGGCGACGCTGGAGAAGGCCGTCGACCGGGTGATGTACCGCTACGGCGAGGCCTGCGGCGACGAGGCGCTGGCGACCAGCGCCCAGCACATCCTGCAGGCCATGAAGAACACGCTGCCCGTGATGGACACCGTGGGGGAGGCCCGGACCTGGAACCGGCAGGCCCAGGGGCAGAAGAACGGGCTGAACTTCGGCCCGATGTCGGTGGCGCTGCTGGTGGGCGGCCTGGTGCTGGTGATCGCCGCGGTGTTGGGCACGCTGATCAGCGGGCGCTTCAGCGGGGCGCTGGCCTTTATCAAGGCCATGCTGCCCGCGGGGCTGGGCTCGGCGGCGCTGTTCTTCGCGGGCATCCAGGCGGCGCGGCCCAGGGACAGGAAAAGGGCGCCGGAGGGAAATGAGGACGTGCGCACGGAATACCTGGTGGACGGCGGGAAGGCGTGGCACTGCCTGCGCGGGGCCATGCTCCAGGCCGATGGCCAGCTGGAGCGCGTCCGCGAGGCAAGCGCCGTGGCGCGGCAGCGGGCATCCCAGACCGGGGTCGGTGGAAAAGTCGACCCCAAGGCGCTGGACCTGTTCACCGAGCTGCTAGAGACGGCCTACGCCGCCGGCGACGAGGGCGCAAGGGAATCTGCGGCGGCGATACGCTTCTACCTGCACAGCGCCGGGGTGGACGTGGTGGACTATGCGCCGGGCAAGGAGAGCTGGTTTGAATTCCTGCCGGCCCCGCGCCCGGGCACGATGCGCCCGGCGCTGGCCGGCGAGGGCAAGCTGATCAAAAAGGGCCTGGCATCAAAACAGACTTCAGTATAAGAAGAACAGACCAATGTCCAAAAGGAAAAACGCGCTATGAACAGATACTATGGCTTTGACCTGGGCGACGCCGAGAGCGCCGTCTCCCGGCTGGGCAAGAAGGACGTCGGCATGCCGGAGGTGCTGGCCGTGCGGGAGGCAAAGAGCTTTGTCACCGCCTACGCCCAGCTGTCCAGCGGCGAGCTGGTGATCGGCGAGAGCGCCTGCTATGACACCAACGCGACGCACCGCAGCCTGCGCTTCAAGAGCAACTTCCTGACCGATCCCCAGAGCGAGAAGGACGTGCGCCGGTTCGCCTCGGGGGTGCTGGCCGAGCTTTACGGCGAAGGCAACCTGGTGCAGGGCGAGGACTGCTGCTTCTACATCGGCTGTCCCGCCGGCTGGGACGCGGCGGCGCGGGAGCGCTACCGCAGCATATTCGAATCGGTGGGCTATCCGCCGGCCCGGATCGTTTCGGAATCCAGGGCCGCGCTGATCAGCGCCTGCCAGTCCAAGCACTTCCAGGTGGGCTATGACATCATGTCCAGGCCGGTGCTGGTGGTGGACATCGGCTCCTCCACCACCGATTTCGCCTTCATCATGGGCGGGCACGAGGTGGAGCTGCAGACCGCGGGCGAGGTGCGCCTGGGCGGCGGCATCATGGACGAGCTGGTGCTGGAGGAGTCGGTGCGCCTCAGCGAGAACCCGGAGGCGGTGCGCCGGGCGCTGGAGGGCAGCGCGCCCTGGCGCAGCTATTGCGAATTCGCGGCCCGCAGGCTCAAGGAGCAGTACTTCTCCGACGAGGCCTACTGGCGGGAGAACGACTGCCGCAAGACCGTGCGCATACTCTCGGGCGGTAATCCCCGGCTGACGCTGCGGCTGAACGCCGATATCGCCGACCGGGTGCTCAACCGCGGGGCGAAGCAGCTGAACGGAAAATCCTTCCGGGAGGCCTTCACCCAGAGCCTTGCGCAGCTGAAGGACAAGCTGGGCGAGCACAAGCCGGAGCTGCTGTTCCTGACGGGCGGCGTTTCAAAGCTGCCCGCCATACGCCAGTGGTGCGCCGAGGCCTTCCCGGACGCGGTGGTCATCACCGGGGCCGAGCCGGAGTTCTCGGTGTCCCGGGGGCTGGCCTGGAGCGGGCGCATCGACGAGGAGCTGCGCCAGTTCCGCCAGGAGGTGGCCGAGCTGGTGGATTCCAGCGCCGTGGAGCAGATCGTGGACAGGCACATCGACGACCTGTACCACCGCATCGTCGACGCGATGGTGGAGCCGATCCTGCGCCGGGTGGCGCTGCCGGTGTTCGACCGCTGGCGCAACGACGAGATCGAGAAGCTGTCGGACATCGACGGGATCGTCCAGAAGGAGATCGAGACCTGGCTGCACACCGACGAGGCCAAGGCGCTGCTGGTGAAGCCCATCGCCGAGTGGCTGAAGCCCGTGGCCTACGACGTGGAGGAGAAGACCATGCCCATCTGCGTGCGCCACAACGTGCCGTACAGGGCGATGAGCCTGAATTCCTATTTCTCGCTGTCGGACATCGACATCCGCATCGACGCCCGGGAGGTGTTCGCCGTGGAGGGGTTCACCTGGCTGATCAACACCATCATATCCATCATCGTGGGGCTGATCTGCGGCGGCAGCGGCCTGGCGATCATCTCCAGCGGCATCTCCGGCATACTGGTCGGGGCGATCGTGTCGCTGCTGATACTGTTCCTGGGCAAGGACCGTATGCAAAAGCTGTTCATGAACCTGGATATCCCCGCGCCGATGCGCAAGCTGGTGCCCCGCAGCCACTTCGAGGCCCGGATCGAGCGCATGACCGAGGAGGTCAAGAACAGCTTCTACAGCAGCCTCGAGAACGAGAAGAACGCCGAGATCACGTCCCGGCTGGCGTCGGAGATCACCCAGCAGATCGAGCAGTGCCTGACGAAGATGGCCGAGATCGTGGAGATACCGCTGTAAAAGAAAGGAATATCTACATGTCCACAGTAAAGCATACCGTTTCCTTCGACCTGTCCACAGGCATCACCCATGAGGCAACCGAACGCCTTTCCTGGACCGACGAATCGACGCTGCCCAAGGCGGTGGAGGCCAGCGTGGTGGGGCTGTACCCAAATCATACCTTCCAGACGGTGGAGGGCTGGGGCTGCGCCATGACGGAATCGGCCTGCTGGCTGCTTTCCCGGATGACGCCCGGGGATCGCAGGGCGGCGCTCGCCCGCTGGTTCGGCCCGGAGGGGATGGACGCCCGGTTCATACGCATGCACATCGACTCCTGTGACTACGCCCTGTCCGAGTACCAGTCCGTGGCCGACCCGCTGGCCGACCCGTCGCTGGAGACCTTCAACATCGACCGGGATCGGCAGTACACGCTGCCGGTGGTCAAGGAAGCCATTGAAATGGCGGGGGGCAAGCTTCGCGTGCTGCTGTCGCCCTGGTCGCCGCCCTGGCAGTGGAAGACGCCCCCGGAGTTCACCCAGAACGACGCGGCGGTGTATGGCGGGGGACAGTTCGAGATCGACACCACGAAGCCGGGCCGCAGCTTCGGCGGCAGGCTGAAGCCGGAATACTACGGCCCCTGGGCGAAATACCTGGTGAAGTTCATACAGGCCTACCTGGCCGAGGGCATCCCGGTGGGGATGCTGTCGATCCAGAACGAGGCTTCCGCCGCCACGGCCTGGGACAGCTGTCTCTGGTCCGGCGAGCAGGAGCGCACCTTCCTGAAGGACTACCTGTACCCGGAGATGGAGAAGGCGGGCTTGGCCGGGAAGATCGAGGTGTTCATCTGGGACCACAACAAGGAGCGGGCCGCGGAGCACATCGACGCCTTCATGGCCGACCCCGAGGCGGCGGCGAAGGTGGACGGCTTCGCCTGGCACTGGTACTCCGGCGACCACTTCGAAGCCATCGAGCTGTTGCGCCGGCGCTACCCCGACCGGATACTCATGCACTCGGAGAGCTGCCCGCTGCACATGCCGGGCAGGCCGGATTCCATGAGCGCCGCCGAGGACGGCGTGCTGAACAAGATCGACGCCGACAGGACCCCGCAACAGTGCGATTACGACGACGCCGTGGCCTATGCCCACGACATCATCGGCGATTTGAACTGCGGCATGCAGCGCTGGATCGACTGGAACATGGTCGTGGACCGCCGGGGCGGCCCCCGCCGGGTGCCCGGCGGGTTTGCCGCGCCGCTGGTGGTGGAGGACGACGGCAGGCTGACCGAGACCGTCAGCTATGCGTTCCTGAAGGCCATCGCCCGCGCCTTCCGACCGGGCGCCGTGCGCATCGGCAAGTCGGTGTACGGCCGGGACGTGGAGGCCGCGGCCTGCCGGAACGCGGACGGGACGATTGGCGTCGCGCTGCTGAACCGGGCAGGGGAGGACGTCTCCGTCAATCTGCGGATGTCCGGGAAGATCGTGCAGGACGTCAAGCTGCCCGCCGGAACGCTGACGACGGTGGAGATCGGGTGACTTGTATTGAGGTATGGACGTTGGGCTGATAAATCAGTATTCAGGTTTGAGGTTTTAGGTTTTAGGTTTTAGGGGTGGTGCAAATCCCTTCGGGATTTGTTTGATTCAAAGGAAACGGCAGTAGTTACTACGTTTCTCGGTCCTTTGAATAAAAGAAATCCGTCAGGATTTCTACCTTCCCTAACACCTAAAACCTATAACCTA
>JAFRJF010000126.1 GCA_017432405.1 Clostridia bacterium
CTCCACAGGAGCAGTCGGCTCAACCACACGGATGGTGATGGAAGTCTCGCCGTAACCGTCCGCCTTCAGCGTGATGATCCTGGGCGTCTCAACCAGCTCTTCGGACTTCACATAGAGCACAAACTCGCCAGGCTGGTCCAGCCCCACAGAGGCAGCTTCAGAGGCATCTGCGTCGGTCAGCTGCTCCCCGTTGAACTTCGCAAGCGCAACGGAAGTAAGGCCAGTGCCGATACCCAGCCCGATCCACTTGTGAGTGCCCTGCGCGGGATTGGAACTCGTGGATTCCTCCAGCTCGTCCACGTCGGCAGTGATGGTGATCACACCATCTTCAAGAGCAACAGTGGCCTTGCCATTATTGGCCGCGGCAACAGCGTCAGTCAGGCTGGGAGCAAGCCTCGCCGTGATGTTCCAGGTGTCCGGAACCATGATGCCGGCTTCCTTCAACTTGATCAGCAAGGCGTTGAAGTCGTTCTTGAGGGCAGCCACAGCGGTGGCGGCGCTGGCGGACTGATTCTCGGCAGCGCCGTTGTTACCACCGGAAGCGCCGTCCTGTCCCTCGACCTCTGCGTCCTCTTCGATGATGAGCTTGCCGCCGATGACCAGGGTATTGCCCTCATCTGTGAAATAGTTCCTGGTGACAATAGTCTGATCCATATTGGATACTCCTCTCCGATGACCGGGACACTGGTTATTCCCGAGTGCCCCGGATAAATCAATCGTTGGTTGTTCGATGTCCGGAGCACCGGTTATTCACACAGTGCTCCGGATACATCTGTCACGTTTGGCTTACGATGCCTTGTTGCCCATGACCAGGACCTTCACGGCTTCCGGCAGGATGAGCTTGCCGTCGACACGCTGGGTGGTCATAAATCCCACCTGGTCGTACTCGGCATAGCGCTCGTTCAGACGGCGGAAGGTGCGGCTGGAGCGGTCAGCGATCCAGTAGTAGCTCATGTCGCCAAAGGCGAGGACCTTCTGGCCCTTCGCTACGCCGGGCATGTAGCCGCTGGTGATGATCGGACGGCCCAGAATGGTATCGGGCTTGCCGACGTCGAGGGCGGGCTTCCAGATGTACTGGCCCTGTCCGTCCTTCAAAGTCATCAGCTGGAGCAGCAGCTCCTCGTTGCACAGGAAGGTCGCCTTTGCCCGGTAGGGAGCCTTCAGGCTGTAATAGAGCCGGAAGATATCGTCGAAGGTCACGGCGGTCTGAGAAGCGGTGGTCGTGCCAACCTCCGCGCCGACGGTGTCGTTCAGCAGGCCGGTGGGCTGCTTGTCGCCGGTGCCGATGATGAAAGCCTTCTCCTCCGCGCGACCCATGACCTTGCCGAAACGATCGGCGATATAAGCCGCGATGTCGAATGCGGAGTCGTTCAGCAGCTCATTGCTGACCTTGATCATGGCGCCCTGCTTGTAAGCGCCCAGGATGACCTGCTTGAAGTTGGTGTTGGTCTCGGGAATCGCTTCGCCCTCATCGATCCAGCTGGCCTCCATGGTGTCGTTGGCCACGGGGATCTTGCGTGTACCGGAGCTGGTGCGGATGACGTGCGCCATCTGACGGAAGATGTTGTTGTCTTCCAGCCCCTGGATCAGACGGTGCTCGAACTCGTCAGGCACTGTAAAGCCACCCTCGTCATCCTTGCCCACAGACAGGGCGTTACGAACCTCGAGCAGGTGACCGTCGCCGCGCATCAGATCCCAGAACGCCTTGTTATATTCGGCGGTGGCGGTGGGCTTGACGTCGTCCCGGCTGGCGGCCATGGGGCTGTTCTTCACGGGAGCGGACGTGGGCTGGGCCAGCCTGGCGTCGACTTCGGCCTGCTGCTCAAGGCGCTCGATCTCCTTGCCCAGCTTCGCCACTTCGTCCACCATATGATCATACTGATCAACAAACTCAGCAGCCACCAGGCCGTTCTCGTCGCGGTGCTCTTCCAGAAAGTTCTTGGTCTGCTCCCAAAGGGTGTTGCGCTTC
>JAFRJF010000127.1 GCA_017432405.1 Clostridia bacterium
CACGACGGCATGAAGCCCAATCTCAGCTGGAACGCCTCGCAGCTGGACGACTGGCTGGAGGAAAAGCTTTCAAAGGATCTCCACAGCGTCGAGGACCTGCTCTCCCAGGTAGGGTATACCCTGGATGAGATGAAGCAGAGCGACCCCTCCGCCTATGAAGCGTTCACCCAGGCCACGCCGCCCTTCAACTTTGCCCAGACGGCGCAGGCGTTATACCTGGAGGCCGAGGCGCTGCGTCAAACACTGCGCTGGTACCAGGACCAGCTGACGGAGGCCTCGAACACCATCGCCGAGATGTCCCGCCGCATGGAGGAAGAGGGCGACGGCATGTTCGATTCCGACAAGGTGCGCTGGTCGGCGCGGATCGAGGCGGCGACAAGGGAGATCACCGAGATCCGACAGACCGTCGTCGCCAACGCCGACACCTGGGAGAAGCGGATCGAGGAGCTTCAGGACTACACGGTGCTTGGCCCTGCGGGCGACGAAGAAGGCAGCCAGTATGTGGGCGCGTGGATGGACAGCCTGTTCCGCCAGTCCGGCCAGCCCCAGACGAATTCGGTATCGGTCTCCCGGGTCTCGCCCAACGCCTCCCGGTCCGGCCGGTTGTCCTCTGCGGCGGGCCTGGCGGCCAACGACGTGGCGGACGCGAAGATCACCGTCATCACCGAAAACGAGGTGGCCATCGTGCTCCAGACGGGCACGAAGGAAAAGCCCGTGCCCGTGAAGGGCGTGGATGTGTGGGCGGATGACGTCCTGAATAACGACGACCCGGTGCTCTGCTACCATTCCAACGAGAACGGCGCGGTGGTGCTGCCGGTCAACCTGTTCCGAACGGATGAATTCGACGTGGTGCACCTGCACCTGAGGGTGGACCCCACCAAGCAGGGCTTCCGGGACTACGTCGTCGAGGACATGGACCTTGAAAAGGGCGAGGTGTTCACCCACACCCTGACGCCCATCAACGATACATCGGCAAACGCCACCGGCGGGGCGGTAAGCAACGCCGATGGCGATCCCTACGTCTACATGATGTCCTTTGAGTCAAAGGACATCATGCACGAGGAATACGACATGATCTATTCCCCACTGAACGACTATGAGTTCGAGATCAAGGTGGGGGTCAAGAACACCGAGGGGAAGAACCTGCCGGACCTGCTGATGCGCTACTACAGCTACGGGAAGATGAACCTCGGCCCCAGCTTCGACAAGATGGATGAGTACTGGGCCTCCCCCACCCGCAAGGAGGGAGACGTATACGTCTTCAAGGGGAAGTGGAAGCAGCTGTTTGCCCCCAAGGCCAACAAGGATCAGCGGCCCACCTTCATGTTCGGCAAGGACGCCCCGGCGTCGCTGACCTTCCCCAGCCAGCTGGTGGCCCAGCAGAGCGCCACGGAAAAGCCCCTCAACGAGGGCACCGGCGCCGACGGCGGCATATTCGCCAAGGTGCTGAAAAATGGCATGGACTTCGGCTTTACGATTCCCGTGGTGGACATCAAGGTCAAGTTTGATCTGCCCTTCAAGAGTTATTTGCCCAGGCTGTTCGTAGATCCCGGCGGATATGTGGTCATCTACATGGGCGCGCCCATGTTTGAGGACACAATCAAAAAATGGAAGGCAAACTGGCAGAGCGAGGATCTGCGCGTATACAAGCACGTCCAGAAAACCATAGAAAGAAAGGGCTGGCTGGGCAACTACATGGCCCAGTACAACCTGGCCAAGGATATCTACAAGGCAAAGGCCTGGAAGTTCTTCGGCGAGTCGAAGTTTAACGTGGGCTTCTTTGTGGTGCTCACCGGACGCTGGGAGCTGGATAAGGACATCCCGAGTGTCATCTCCAAGAACATCAGCCTCCGGGGCGGCGTCGGAGTAACGCTCAGCTACAGCTACAGCTGGACCATCAGCTATCCCCTTGGGCCGGTGCCGGTGTACGTGTGCTTTACGCTGGGGGTGTCGGCGGGCTTCTCTATGGAGAGTTCGGTCAACTTCTGCATCGTAAACGGCGAATTACGGAATTGGGATATACGCCCTGTCAGCAACATCACCATCACCGTCGGGTTTATGCTCAGCGGCCAGCTGGGCTTTGGCATCAAGGACTTCCTGGACGCCTGGGTGCGGGTGGCCGCGTCGCTGAATTTCAACCTTCGCCTGAGCATCATAGACACGTCGCCCTCGTCCTTCACCATCGTCGGCGGGGTCAATCTGACGGTGGGCGTCACGTTATTCCTTGCCTCCATCACCAAGAACTGGAAGGTGAAAGAACGGCAGTTCTGGCCCACAAGTAACGCCAACCTGCTGGACTATTACATGAACGCCGAGGCCGACGACGACACAGAGACCATCGAGGCCGTGTCCGACGAGCCCTACCGCTATCCGGCGCTGACCTCCGAATTGAAGGAGCTGCAGATGACCTACGGCCCGGAGAACTCCGGCACCGCCTACAAGCTTTTGAGTGTGGGGGGCAAGACCTTCCTGTTCTCCGTCCGGCATGAATGGAACAGAAAAGAGGGGCCGACCGGGCGTATCTCCTATGAGCGCAAGCGGGTCGGGCGCGTCGCCTGGCAATGCCTGGAGACCGATTCAACCGACACCTGGAATTCCGTCAAGGACTTCATCGAGAATGGTTCCGCCTTTGATAAGTCTATCGCCAGGTATGTTCAGACCCGCAGCGATTACGACTTCGACGTCTACACAGACGGGCGGTTTGTGTATCTGGCCATCGCCTGCGCCGGTAAATTTGACGAAAACGGCTATCCGGTGCGCGACAACCTGAGCGATCCCAGCACATACGACTCTGACAACATCAACCAGGGCCTGTATTCCCTGGTGCTGGAGCACGACGGCAAGGGCGGGCTGCGCTATCCTTCGGTGGATATTGCCATGCTGGACAGCTGCAATTTGCGGCTTGCGACCATCCAGGGCCTGGACGTCTGGAGCGGAAACACCTATCGGAAGTATACCTTGAACAGCCTCAGCAACCCCAAGATTACCTCCGCTCGGGCCGTGTGGAAGGATGAGGCCCAGGAAAGGCTTGACCACTTCGAAATCTACGGCCAGTGCAATTGGATCGATTACCCGGATCACACCGGCGATGTGGGCACCACCGGCTTTGTGGTGAACAAGCACTATATGCGCCTTTTCACCGACAAGACGGTGAAAAGTGGAATGGGCGATGGTTATGAGCGCGTGCAGGCACTGACGCTGATGGACATGGACGCAGACAAGCTGGACTCCTCAGCCATCGCAATGACATCCGACAGGGGCTACGCGATGAGCTTTGTGGGCCTGAGCCGGCCGAAGGACGGCGGGGAGGGCGACGCCGCCATCGAGCTGTTCGGCTTCGACATGAACCGCTCCGGGGCCGAAAGGACGGCCATCGTGCTGGAGAAGGGTGATATCGACAGCATGGTGCTGATGGAGGACCGGATCGGCCAGGTATGGAATCAAAGCGGACGCCTCGTGTTCTACACCATGCGGGACATGAGCGACGACGGCGTGGTCCGCAACCGCCTCCACGGCCTGCATATCGCGCCGGTGGAGGGCGCGGGCGGCAATCATCCCAGCTATGAGGTGACGAAGTACACCTACGACGCCGTCATTCCCTCCGGCAAATTCGACATCTGCTACATGGGCGACGTGCCCTACCTGTACTGGGTGTCCACAGTTGAGAAGCAGAAGGACAGCGACCCGGATATCTGGCGCATCTGGACCATGTGCTACGACTCCGCCGCCAACACCCTGACCGATCCCGCGGTGTTCGCGGAGCTGCCCGTGCGAAGGGTCACCTACACCACGAAGGACGATGACGGCGAAGAACTCCACTACCGCCTGGAGGCCGCGCCGGGCCACGCCTTTTTGACCGGCACGGGCACGGCTTACATCAATGCCGTCGCCAGCAATCATCAGATCATCGGTCAAAAGTACAGGCCCGAGATGCCGCCCACCTCGCTGTTCAGTTTCAAGGAGATGCTCACGCCGTCGGTCAACCTCACAGCGGCCATCCCCCGACAGCTGGCCGTCAAGGCAGGCGACTTCGAGGACGTGACCCTGGGCCTGCGCAACGAGGGCAACCTGGCCATCTCCACCTTCGATATCGCCATGTACGAGGTGGTGGACGGCGTGGCGGGCAAAAAACCGGTAAGCACCGTGCACATCAATGCCAAGGACCCCGAGAAGAGCAAGGTGATATACTACGGTTCCAAAGATTTGCAGCTGACGAACATATTCTCTCCTACGGCTGTGCTCAAGTTCGTTGAAGGGAAAAAGGGCGAGGTGGTCATGGCCGGCCGGCCGGCGGGCTACCGCGAGGAGGACTATGACATCACCCCGCGCAAGCGCGACTGGGTGCTGGATGAGCAGACCACCCGGTACACCCTGTCCATCGGCAGTTCCGTCGGCGTGGACGCCCAGGTAACCGATGCCAGCTCGCCCCGGTACATCAAGACGGACATACTGTTCCCCGGCTCCACGGGCTCGTTTATGGGCGCGTTCAAGATCCCCGAGAGCTGGGAGGGCGATAAGACGCTGCGGATAAAGCTTGTCAAGGCGACGGTGGAATCCAACCTGGCCCGGGCCGTGGCCAACGCCGCGGGCCTCGCCGCCAACGCCCCCGAGAGCGCGACCCTCGAATACGTGCTGAACGAAAAGACCGGGAAGCTGGAGCTGCAGGCGCCGCTCCAGGCCAACGCGACGGTGGAAAACGCCATCGCCTCCGGCCTGTACGCCAACGAGATCGACACCTCCTCCGCGGACATGATCGTGCATGTACAGGACGTAGAGGTCAAACACCGAATCTACGAGGGCCTCGGGGGCGAGCGGATGGTAGACATCGTCATCCACAACCACGCCGCCACCCGGACCAGGCTGACCCTGTCCTGCGCGGTGTACGTGGACGGCGCCAGCGACCCGTACATCCTGAACCTGCCCTACTACAATAACACCTCCTCCCGCAGGACCCAGACCATCACCCTGCCGGTGAGCGCCCTGGTGGACGATGTGACGAAGCACAAGAGCGCCCGGGTGGTGATCACCGCCGTGGGCGCCGACGAGCGGGCCTATGCCAACAACGAATTCAGCGTTTACTTCGATGGCGATACCCCTCTCAGCTTTGTACGCCAGCCCGGAGATACCACCGTGCAGGAGGGCGAGGACGTGGCCTTCACCGTGGAGGTGACCGGCGGCACAGAGCCCTACAGCTACCAGTGGCAGATCTACAACCCGAAGAC
>JAFRJF010000128.1 GCA_017432405.1 Clostridia bacterium
CACGACGGCATGAAGCCCAATCTCAGCTGGAACGCCTCGCAGCTGGACGACTGGCTGGAGGAAAAGCTTTCAAAGGATCTCCACAGCGTCGAGGACCTGCTCTCCCAGGTAGGGTATACCCTGGATGAGATGAAGCAGAGCAACCCGGAGGCCTATGAGAAATACACCGCAGCCACGCCGCCTTTCAACTTTGCCCAGACGGCGCAGGAGCTGTATCTGGAGGCCGAGGTGCTGCGCCAGTCGCTTCGCTGGCACAAGGACCAATTGACGGAGGCCACGAACACCATCGCCGAAATGTCCCGCTGGCTGGAGGAAGAGGGCGACGGCCTGTTCGATTCCGACAAAGTGCGCTATTCGGCGCGCATCGAGGCGGCGACAAGGGAGATCACCGAGATCCGACAGACCGTCGTCGCCAACGCCGACACCTGGGAGAAGCGGATCGAGGAGCTTCAGGACTACACGGTGCTTGGCCCTGCGGGCGACGAAGAAGACAGCCAGTTTGTGGGGGCGTGGATGGACAGCCTGTTCCGCCAGTCCGGCCAGCCCCAGACGAATTCGGTATCGGTCTCCCGGGTCTCACCCAACGCCTCCCGGTCCGGCCGGCTGTCCTCCGCGGCGGGCCTGGCGGCCAACGACGTGGCGGACGCCAAGGTCACCGTCATCACCGAAAACGAGGTGGCCCTCGTGCTCCAGACGGGCACGAAGGAGCGGCCCGTGCCCGTGGAGGGTGTGACGGTGTGGGTGGACGACGCCCTGAACGACAGCGACCCAATGCTCGCGCACTACTCCAACGAAACCGGCACCGTGGTGCTGCCGGTCAACCTGTTCCGGACGGATGAATTCGACGTGATCCACCTGCACCTGAGGGTGGACCCCACCCAACAGGGCTTCAGGGACTACGTCATCGAGGACATGGACCTTGAAAAGGGCGAGGTGTTCACCAACACCCTGACGCCCATCAACGACGCATCGGCAAACGCCGCCGGCGAGACGGTGAGCAACGCCGAGGGCGACCCCTATGTGTACATGATGGCCTTTGAAAACAAGGACATCCTGCACAGCGAATACGACATGATCTACTCCCCGCTGAACGACTACGAGTTCGAGATCAGGGTGGAGATCAGGAATACCGAGGGGAAGAACCTGCCGGATCTGCTGATGCGCTACTACCGGTACGGGAAGGGCGACTACGGCCCCAGCTTCAACAAGCTGGAGGAGTGCTGGGCTTCGCCTGCCCGGAAGGTGGGCAATACGTACTACTTCAAGGGGAAGTGGAAGAAGCTCTTCGCCCCCAAGGCCAACAAGGAGCAGCGGCCCACCTTCATGTTCGGCAAGGACGCCCCGGCGTCGCTGACCTTCCCCAGCCAACTGGTGGCCCAGCAGAGCGCCACGGAGGAGCCTCTCAACGAGGGCACCGGTCCCAACGGCGGCATCTTCGGAAACGTGCTGGGCGAAGGCATGAGCGCCTTCTTTAAAGTCCCCGTGCTGGATATAAATGTCAGCTTCAATCTGCCCTTCCAGCAGTACCTGCCCAGGCTGTCCGTCGATCCCGGCGGATATGTGACCATCTTCATGGGGGCGCCCGCGTTTGAGGACACCATCAAGAAGTCGAAGCTGAACTGGCAGAGCAAAGACGCCCGGTCATTCAGTCAGGCCCAGAAGTTTGTGGAAAAAGAGGGCATGATGGCCAACTACGAGGCCCAGTACAACCTGGCCAAGGATGTTTACAAGGAAAAGGGCTGGAAGTTCTTCGGCCAGTCTCAGTTCAATGTGGGCCTGTTCGCGGTGCTCACCGGGCGCTGGGAGCTGGACAAGGACATCCCGAATGTCGTCTCCAAAAACGTCAGCCTCAAGGGCGGCGCCGGGGTGACGCTCAGCTACAGCTACAGCTGGACCATCAGCTATCCCGTGGGGCCGGTGCCGGTGTACGTTTGCTTCACTCTGGGGGTGTCGGCGGGCTTCGCCATGGAACTCTCGGTGGACTTCTGCATCGTCAACGGCGAATTCCGGAACTGGACTATGCGCTTTGGCGACCTCACCATTAACATCGGGTTCTTTTTGAGCGGCCAGCTGGGTGTGGGCATCAAGGGCTTCCTGGAGGCCTGGGTGCGGCTGACCGCGTCGCTGAATTTCCTGCTTCGCCTGAGCATGTTGGATACGTCGCCATCGTCCTTTATCATTACCGCCGGGCTCGATCTGACGGTGGGCGCCACGGTGATGTTCACTTCCTTCTCCAAGAACTGGAAACTGGCCGGCGGGCAGATCTGGCCCAAGAAGAACGCCAACCTGCTGGCGGTCTACATGAACGCCGGGGCCAATGACGGCACAGAGGCCATCGAGGCCGTCTCCGACGCGCCCTTCAGCTACCCGGCGCTGACCCCGGAGATGAAGGAGGTCCAGGGGACCTACAGCCAGAGAGACGGGGGAAGCGAATCAAAGATCCTCCGGATCGGCGGCAAGACCCTGCTCTTCTGCATCCTGATGGATAAAACCAGATATGGCGAGCAGCACCGGCGCGTCAGTTGGTGTTGCTTGGATGCCGACACGGATGCGGATGGCAAATGGCATTCCGTGGGAGAGATCATTCAGAAGGATCTGCGTTTAGCAGAGCTCACGGTGACCGTTCTTTCAAGGAGCGATTACGATTTTGACGTCTACACCGACGGCAGGTTCGTGTACCTGGTGGCCGTCTGCGCGAAGGATTTCGATGCAAACGGCTACCCCGTTCCCAACGACATGTCCGCATGGTCCAGAAATGACTTGAACATGGGTATCTACTATATGGTGCTGGAGCATGCCGGGAACGGGCAGCTCAAAAGGCCTGAAGCCCAAGAATATACCAGCGGCTATGATGCTGTGCAGGGCCGTGACGAGGGGGACTGGTTAAACCCGAGGAACTATCCGGAATATACTTACGAAAGCTATATCAACCCCCGAATTGACGTGGCCGCGCCTGTCTGGACCGACGAGTCCAAAGGCAAGATCCATCACTTTGCGATCTATGGCCAGTGCGATACGATCGCCTATTCCCAGGACGATGCGGCCGTCGGCACCACCGCCTTTGCCACAGGCACCAACACCGGCCTTCCCACGAACAGCGGTTTTTTGTACCTCTTTACTGACAAGACGGTGAAGAACGCCATGGGCGACGGTTATGAGCGCGTGCAGGCGCTGAACCTGATGAACCAGGATGCCGTGGGCAGGACCAACCAGGACCAATCCATGAAAAACGGATATGCCATGAGCTTCGTGGGCCTGAGCAAGCCGAAGAATGGCGGGGAGGGCGACAGTGCCATCGAGTTGTACGCCTACGACATGAACCGAGTGAAGGGCGACAGGAAAGCCATCGTGCTGGAGAAGGGGGATATCGACCACATCGCCATGGTGGAGGACCGACTGAGCAGGGAATGGAACAAGAGCGGGCGCACTGTGTTCTACACCATGCGGGAGACCAGCGACGACGGCGCGGTCCGCAACCGCCTCCACGGCCTGTACATCGCGCCGGTGGAGGGCGCGGGGGGCCAAAGCCCAAGCTATGAGGTGACGAAGTACACCTACGACGCGGTGATCCCCTCCGGAGAATTTGACATCTGCTACCTGGCTGGCGCGCCCTACCTGTACTGGGTGTCCACGGCCGAGAAGCGCAAGGACAGCGACCCGGAGATCTGGCGCGTGTGGATCATGAACTATGACCCCGTCGCCAATACCATGACCGACCCCGCGGTGTTCGCGGAGTTCACGATCCCGAAGGTCACCTACAGGCCGCGGGACCAGTACGGCACCGGCCAATGGTACAAGCTGACGGCGGCCCCGGGTAGCGTGATCCTGACCGGCTCGGGCACGGCCTACGTCAACGCCGTCGCCACCGACTGGGAGATCGTCCCTGAGTCCCTGAGGCCCGAGCTGGCGCCCACCTCGCTGTTCAGCTTCAGGGAGCTGCTCACGCCGTCGGTGAACATCACCGCGGCCATCCCCCGGGAGCTGGCCGTCAAGGCGGGCGACTTCGAGGACGTGACCCTGGGCCTGCGCAACGAGGGCAACCTGGCCATCTCCACCATCGACGTGGCCATGTACGAGGTGGAGGACGGCGTGGAGGCCGAAAAGCCTACGAGCACCGTGCACATCAACGCCCAGGAACCGGAGAAGAGCAAGGTGACCTATTCGACGAACATCACATGGGAATGGTCCTCCTTGCCCGCGTTCATACCCGGGATAGAATTTTTAACCAACGATTCCGTGGTGCTGACGGGCCGGCAGGCCGGCTACCGGGACGAGGACTACGACATCACCCCGCGCAAGCGCGACTGGGTGCTGGATCAGCAGACCACCCGGTACACCCTGTCCATCGGCGATTCCGTGGGCGTGGACGCCCAGGTGACCGAGGCCAGCGCGCCACGGTACCTCAAGACGGACATACTGTTCCCCGGTACCACGGGCTCGTACATGGGCGCGTTCAAGATCCCCGAGAGCTGGCACGGCGTGAAGACCCTGCGCATGAAGGTGGTCAAGGCGACGGTGGAATCCAACCTGGCCCGGGCCGTGGCCAACGCCGCCGGCCTCGCCGCCAACGCCCCCGCGAGCGCAACCCTCGAATACGTGCTGAACGAGAAGACCGGGAAGCTGGAGCTGCAGGCGCCGGCCCAGGCCAACGCGGCGGTGAAGAACGCCATCGCCTCGGGCCTCTATGCCAACGAGATGGAGACCTCCACCGCGGACCTGATCGTGCATGTGCAGGACGTGGAGGTCAAGCACCGGATCTATCAGGGCCTCGGGGGCGCGCGGATGCTGGACATCGTCATCCACAACCACGCCGCCACCCGGACCAGGCTGACCCTGTCCTGCGCGGTGTACGTGGACGGCGCCAGCGACCCGTACATCCTGAACCTGCCCTACTACAATACCACCTCCTCCCGCAG
>JAFRJF010000129.1 GCA_017432405.1 Clostridia bacterium
AACGGGGACACCTCTTCAGTCTGCTTCGCAGACAGCTTCCCCTCAAGGGGAAGCCTTTTGGGCGCGACAGTAGGTATTTTTCCTTAAGTTGATGACATTGCCCTCTGGGGAAGGTGGATTTCGGTGAAAACGCTTGCGTTTTTGCCGAAAGACGGAAGAGGTCCTTGTCGCCCTACAGGACTAGCTTCGCGTCGCTGAGACAACATCTATTGGGGCATAGGCGCGAATAGCAACGTGAGGGGAGGACCTCTTCCGACCCGCTACGCGGGCCACCTTCCCCATCGGGGGAAGGCTTTTGGATACCGTTCTCCTCGACAAATCAGAATTTGCCTCTCTAGAAAAAACCTCCGCCCGCCCATTCTGGGCGAAGCGGAGGTTTTTTCCTACGCAATTGTATGGGTCTGCTATCAGAACAGCCCGTTGCTCTCCCGCAGGGCGTTGGCCTGGGTGTCCAGCAGGCGGCTGAACTCCGCCTTGTAGGCGGCGGCAGCGGCCTTCAGGGACTCGTAGCGCGCCTCGAGGGTGTCCACCTGGCTCTTGGCCTCGGCGGCAATGGCGTCCGCCTCCTCCTGGGCCTTGCTCACCAGGGCGTTGGCCTTGGCCTGGGCGTCGCTGACGGTCTTCTGGGCCTTGCGGTTGGCCTCCTCGGTGGTCTCGTCCGCGATGCGCTGGGCGCCGATCAGGGATTCGCGCATGGCGTTCTGAAGGTTCTGGAAGTAGCCCTTCTCGTTGTAGTCGGGCGTGCGGGCCTCGGCCTCTGCCGCCTGCCTGCGGGCCGCCAGCACGTCGGCCTCCAGGGTCTTGACCTGCCGGTTCAGCTCGAGGTTCTCGCGCACGAGCTTCGTCATCTGCTCGGAAATCTCATCCAGAAAATCGTCGACCTGCTCGATGTTATAGCCGCCCGTCGCCTGGGTGCCAAATTCCTTCTCCTGAATATCCTTCACGCTGATCGCCATGTCGATACCGTCCTTTCATCACTGGTGTAAATGGGTTCTCACTATCAAACGCCACTCTATCTTGGACTATTTCGCCGGGACTGCGCTCAATTCCTGCATAGAGAAGTTAGGATTTCATTATTTGCTGCCGTAGCGGAACACCTGCACCACCTGCCGGCCCCGACGGGATTCCCCCTGGAAGGCGGTTATCCGTATCCGTCCATGGCCCCTGGCGGAGATCAGGTCGCCCTCGCTCAGCCGGGCGTCCGGCCGCAGCTGGGGCACGTGGTTCAGCTTCACCAGCCCTGCGGCGATCAGCCGCTGGGCCTCGCCCCGGGACAGACGGCAGGCGGCGGCCAGGACCGCGTCCAGCCGCTGCTGCTGCACCGTCAGGCGCAGGCTCTCGCCCTCGGGCGGCGACAGCTGCAAATCCTCCGTCGCCACGCACACCTTCAACGCCGCCCGTCCCGCGCTGTCCAGATTGGCGGCGATGTAATCCGCCACCTCCTCCAGCGCGAACAGGTAGGCGCAGGGCGCGCCGCGGTATTCCCCCATGGCGATGTCGCCGGTCATCTCCCGCTCGATGCCCAGTCCCATCACCGCGCCCAGCAGGTCGCGATGGCCGGGATTGGCAAACCTGGCGTTCCACTGCAGCCGCAGCGCCAACAGGGGCCATTCCACCGTCTCGGGGGCCTGTGCCCCGTAGAACGCCGCCACGCAGCGCTCAGCGCCCTCGTAGCCGCCCCAGAGGGCCGCTTCAACCCCCGCCCGGCCCGCCGCCATCTGCAGCAGGCCCAGCGCCGAGGGCTCCAGGAAGCGGGTGTAGCAGGCCCTGCCGCTGTGCTTTGCCCGAAGCGCCAGCTCGTTCAGCCGCTTTTCCAGCGCGTCGTCCATCACAGCCTCCGGGCCAGCAGGTAGTACAGCCGCCACCAGAGCCGCCCCAGCAGCTGGTAGGCGAGTATCGCAAACAGGTAGGAGAAGTCCACCGGGGCCTGGAAATACTGGCGCAGCTTCATCGACAGGCCCTGGAACGGGGCCACGAAGGGGCGTATGAAGTTCCCCAGGATGTCGAAGGCCCGGAAATTGGGCCGGAACCAGCTGAGCACGCAGTAGACGAATATCGCCAGCGTGATCAGCCGCAGGAAGATGTATCCCGCGTAGAATACCTCGTAAAGGCCCATCCCGCCTTCACCTCCGTGAGCATCAACGCCTTATCAGAATCTCCGGTCCATGTCGTAGGCGTCGTTGACCTCCACCGACATCGGCGCCACCAGGTAGGTGCGGTCCGACGCCTTGCGAATGCTGGCGTGCAGCGCGAACACCGCGCCGGAGAGGGTGTCCACCGCCCGCTGGAGCAGGTGGCCGTCCAGCTCGTCCATGGTGAGCACCACGGTGTTGTTGGCAATCAGCTGGTCGATCACCTCGCAGCAATCCTCCAGCGAATGCAGCGAGTACATCACCGTGCGGGAGCGCTGGCTGACCCGCATGGGACGCTGGGGGCTGACCCGCTGGGGCAGGTTCCTGCTGCTGTCGTAGCGGGGATCGGGCGCCTGGCTGTAGCGGGAGGACTGGCGGGGCTGGGCGGTATAGCCCGAATCGTCGAAGCGCGACGCGGTGCGGCGCTCCCCCGTGCGATAGTCGTCATAGCCCCTCGGGGCGCGGCTGTCGTAGCGGCTGGAGCGGCCCGTGCTCTCCGGCAGGCGGCGCTGGGTATTCGACCGGGCCGGAGCCTGGCGGCTGCCGGCGACGCTGGTCGCGCGCTGCTGCCGCGCGGGCGTATAGGCCGCCCTCCGGCCGTAATTGTCGGAGGAATACTCCTCGCCATAGGTATCCTGCGTATCCTCATCGTCCACCAGGCCGATGAAATTCAACAGCTTGTTGAAGCCTCCGGATTTGTTGCGCGCCATGGTCTTCCCCTCTTTATCGCGTCATGCGTTGTCGCCCACCGATTGATGGCTGCCTGTCATACGTTGTGGCGGCCTGGAGGCCGCCGCTACAGGGCTCTGCCGTAATCGCCTATATCTTTGCCGGTCTGGCGCCGAACAGCGCCCGTCCCAGCCGGACCATCGTCGCGCCCTCCTCGGCGGCGACGACGCAGTCGTCGGACATGCCCATGGAGAGCGTGTTCATCCCGATGCCGGGCAGGTCCATCTCCCGCAGCCGGTCGAACCAGCGGCGCATCTGCCGGAACAGGGGCCGCACGTCCTCGGGATCGTCGGCGATGGGCATGATGGCCATCAGGCCCTGCACCGACAGTCCGGGCAATTCGGCGCAGCGGCGCAGCAGCGGCAAAAGCGCATCCTCGTCCACCCCGGCCTTCTGGGGCTCCCGGGCGATGTTCACCTGCACCAGCACCGGCATCACCTTCCCCGCCGCCGCGGCCCGGCGGGAGATCTCCGCCGCCAGGGGCTCGCGGTCCACGGACTGGATCATGGCCACCCGCTCCACGGCCTGCTTGACCTTGTTGGTCTGCAGCCGCCCGATCAGGTGGATCTCAAAGCCGGGGTTCAGCTTATCCTGCTTGCCCGCCAGCTCCTGCACCCGGTTCTCCCCCAGTATGCGGATGCCGCCGTCCCAGGCCATGTTGATGGTGTCCGGGTCGATGGTCTTGCTGACGCCGCAGATGGTGGCCCCGCCCCATTTGGCAGATGCCTCGCCGATGCGCGCCTGCCAGCGGGCGATGTTCGAAAGCAAATCCTCGCGGTTCATTGTCGTACTCCGAATTTATTTGATCAATACCGTCTGGCCCAGCTGCAGGGCCCCCTCAACCATCGGCTGGATCATGGCGATGGTGCCGTCGGTGGAGAGTACCTCCACCGGCACGAAGGTGCCGCCGGGCACGTCGTACACCCAGACGCCCATCTGGCCGTTCTCGTTGTACAGCGCCTCCACCCGCACGGACAGGCCGGTCAGCGTGATGCTGAACTGGGCCTTGCCGGTGCGCCGGTAGATCAGCGGGCCGATGGGGTCGCGCACCTCGAAGATCGCCAGCGTGCTGTCGTTTTCCTTCTGCACGCTGTACACCGAGGCGGTGTAGCTGAGGTCGTCGAAGCCCTCCATCTGGATGTAGTAGTTGTCCTGGCCCACCATCGGCGTCCAGGTATTGCCGCTGTAGAGCACCGCCACGTACCAGCGGTTCTGGTTCACGATGCGGTAGATGCCGTTGTTCAGGGTCTGGCGGGTGTTCTCCAGCCGCTCCCCCGCCAGCACCTGGCGCACCTGGGCGATGGACAGCGCGTTCAGGCTGTCGGGCGTCAGGTCGGTCTCGTAGCCGTCGATGTAGAAGGACACCACGCCGTCCCGATCCGCGTTGGACACCGTGCGCCAGGACTGTATGCTGGACAGGCGGGTGTTTTCCTCGTCGTACAGCTTGGTCAGCTTGCTGTCGCCCCGCTTGTTCTGGCGAAGGTATTCCTGGCGGCGCACCATTTCCGTCTCCAGCTGGCTGGCCACGGTTTTCAGGTTGCCGATGGTCTGGCGGGTGATCAGGTTCTTGAACTCGATGGCCTTGCGGTTGACCCGCTGGTCCAGCTCCTGGAGCTGGGAATCCACGATGTTGGCCAGCAGCTGCTTGTGGTAGTCCTGGATCTTCTTTCGGGTGGTCTCCAGGTTGTTCAGCAGGCTCTCGGAATAGCCGGTGGCGTACAGGTTGGCCACGGTGGTGTCCGCGGTCACCAGCGAATTCTCCGGGGAGATGTACTCCACCCGCGCCGTGGATTCCGCCAGGGTCACCGACTCGTCGCGTATGATCACGCAGTCCACCGTCTGGCGCTGGTCCGCGTTGGCCATCATGATGACCGTCTCCTTTGAGCCGGGGAACAGCCTTGGCCGAAGGATCAGGAAGGCGATGACAAGCAATGCCAACAGGAACAGGAAGAACCTGCCGGTCACTCTCTTTCTGCGCATAGCTCACGCCCCGATCGCTCGTAGTATAGGCCGCCTGACCCACCGTGAGGACAAAGCGGACAGGGTACAACCATCGTATTCTATATTATAACCCCTGTTGGGTTATGATTCAATGCGCATCACTTGACTTTTTTTCGCCATATGCATTAGATTGCCCCGTCTTTTTGCCAAACCGAGTAGACAAAAAGCGCCTCGAATGTTATAATAACGATGAGTAAGTGACATTGATTGATTACAATTTTATCCACTCCGGCCAAAAAAACAAAAAGGCGGTCCAAGATGCAGAACAAACGGCCCTACAACCGCGTGGGCGGCGTATCGGCAAACGCCCTGACGATGCCCATCGTGATCATACTTTCCATACTGCACGTGCTGATCATCGTCGTGATCGTGATGATCAACACCAACAGCAGCAACCTCTCCATCATCAATTCCAACGCCGGCCAGTACACCCAGGAGGCCACGTCGCTGCTGGCGGGCTCCAGCCTGCTGTCGGAGACCTCCAGCAATTTCGTGCTGATGCCCCTGACCGAGGCGGGCGAGGTGAACGTGGCCCCACTGCAGGCCTATGCCGGCGAGCTGGGCGTGCCGCGCCGGGGCGACGACATACTGAAGCTGTTCCAGAGCCACAAGATCAACCCCGAGGAGCTGGGACTGCTGGAAAACGCGGCCGAGAGCGCCAACTACATGCTGGACGCCCAGCTGCACGCCATCAGCCTGGTCAGCTCGGTCTACCCGCTGCCCGAGATCAAGCCCCTGACGGACATCCCCCGGGTGGAACTGACCGAGGCGGAGCAGGCGATGACCGGCGAGGCGCGCATGGACGCGGCCCGCACGCTGATCCTCGGCTCGGTCTACGGCATGAACAAGCAGTCGGTGTCCCAGAACGTGAACGCCTGCGTGGGCGTGCTGCAGAGCACCTCCGCCCAGCTGGCGGCCCGGGCCGCCCGGCGCATCGGCCTGCTGCGCACGGTGCTGTGGATCATCACGGTGTCCATCATCGTGGTGCTGATCGTCACCTTCGCCATGCTGTACCGCCAGCTGCTGTTCCCGCTGGGGCGCTTTGTCACGCTGATCCCCGAGGACGTGCCGCTGGACGAGACCCGGGGCTTCCGGGAGGTTCGGCTGGTGGCGGCGGCCTACAACGACGTGCTGAAGCGTCGCAACGCCCTGGACAACATACTGCGTTCGGCGGCGGAGACCGACGCGCTGACGAACCTGCCCAACCGCTACCGCTTCGAGCAGTACCTGCTGGAATCCGAAGCCAGCGGCTATTCCATGGCGGTGCTGCTGTTCGACGTCAACTTCCTGAAGCAGACCAACGACACCGAGGGGCACCTGGCCGGCGACCGGCTGCTGCGGGACGCGGCCCACTGCATCTCCTCCTGCTTCGGGGAAAACTGCTTCCGCTTCGGCGGTGATGAGTTTGCCGCCATCGTGAAGGACTGCACCCCCGACGCCATCGACCGCATGGTGGCAGATTTCGAACAGGCGGAAAAGGCGCACAACGTCAGCATCTCCCTGGGCTGCGCCTACACCGAGGAGATCGGCCAGACCACCTTCCGAAAGCTGCTGGACGAGGCCGATCAAAAGATGTACGCCCAGAAAAAGGAGATACATTCCCGGCCGACCTGAGGGATATAATAGTTACAGGGCCGCGATGCGGCCCTGAAAGTCGTTTAAGGAGCAATTCATGGTTCAATTCACACCCACGAGCGTGGTCCTCTTCGGGCTGACCTTCCACTGGTACGGCGTGATCATCGCCGTCGGCATGGCCCTGGCCGTGGCACTGGCCCGGGCGCGGGAAAGGCGCCTGGGCCTGCCCAAAGACACGGCGCTGGACCTAGCGCTGGTCGGCATCCCCGCGGCCATCGTGTGCGCCCGGCTCTACTACGTGCTGTTCTCGTGGAAGGAGTACGCGGCCAATCCCATCCGGGCGCTGTACATCTGGGAGGGCGGCATGGCCATCTACGGCGGCATCATCGGCGGCGTGCTGGCGGGCTGGCTGTACGCCAGGCGCAAGGGGCTGCCCTTCCTGCGGCTGGCCGACCTGGCCGCGCCCTCCATCGCCCTTGGCCAGGCCATCGGGCGCTGGGGCAATTTCGTCAACCAGGAGGCCTACGGCGCCGTCGCCACCCGGCCCTGGCAGCAGCGCTTTCCCATATCGGTGTTCATACGCGCCGACGGCCAGTGGCACTTCGCCACGTTCTTCTATGAATCGGCCTGGTGCTTCGTCATCGTGGCGGCGCTGCTCATCGCCGAGCGCCGCCACCGCTTCCGCCGGGACGGCGAAATCTTTCGCAGCTACGTGTTCCTCTACGCCCTGGAGCGGGCGCTGGTGGAGGGGCTGCGCACCGACAGCCTGTATCTGGGCCTCTTCCGCGTGTCCCAGCTGCTCAGCCTCGCCGCGCTGTTGACCTGCGCGACCATCGCGCTGGCCCAGGCGAGAAAAAAGACGGCCCCCGCCATCACGCTGGCCCTGTGCGTCGCCATGGCCGCGCTGCTGCTCTCCGGCCACCCCTGGCCCGCCCTGGCCTGCGCCGTTGGGGCGGCGGGGATGTACTGGGGAAATTCTGATTTGTCGCGCTGCGACAAATCAGAATTTAGGGGTTAGGTTTTAGGGGTTAGGGATTAGGGAAGGTACCCGAAAGGGCTAGCTTCGCGTCGCAATTCTCTACGTATTTTGTATGATTTTATTGAAACTACGGGGGTTCTGGCGTTTCGTATTATAAATCAAAGAAATCCGTCAGGATTTCCTCCTCCCCTAACCCCTAAAACCTAACCCCTAACCCCTAAAATTCCCTTGCATCCCCGCTCGATCTGGCCGTACACCTCGGCGAAGCGCCCGGTATACCAGGGGTCGTCGATGGCCTCGTCGCTTCCGGCGAAGGACATCAGCAGGCGGATCTTGCCCTCGGGGTCGCCGCCGGTGATGCGCAGCATGTTGCGGATGTTGTAGGGCTCCATGCCCACCAGCCAGTCATAATAATCGTAGTCCGCCCGGGTCATCTGGCGGGCGGCGTGGCCCTTGCAGGCGATGCCGTGCTTCGCCAGCTCCGAACGGGCCGGCGGATACACCGGATTGCCGATCTCCTCCCGGCTGGTGGCCGCGGAGGCGATCTCAAACGCGCCCTCCCGCC
Source organism: Clostridia bacterium (assembly GCA_017432405.1). Next base: position 7,982 of record JAFRJF010000129.1, read on the forward strand.
CCGCGTCCTTCACCAGCTTCTTCATCACATACTCCGCCATCGGCGAACGGCAGATGTTGCCGTGACATACAAAGAGTATCCTTGTCATGCTTTTCCTCCCCTGTGAAATATCCTGTTTGCCAGCCCGAAAAGGGTATCCCTGACCGTGGGCTCCTTCAGCAGGATCAGCGTGCCCACGTAGACGGTCGCCGCCCCGGCCACCTGAGCCCCGAGGGCCAGCCACGATTCCGGCAGCGCCGCCCTGAGCCCGGCCAGGAGCGCCGTCTCCAGCGCGCCCGCGACGCAGACCTTCGCGACGGTGTCGCCGTATCGGTTCAATCGGTACACCTTCCTGCCCTGAAACACGTACATGACCATGACCACGGCTTCGCTGACGACGGAGGCGATGGCCGCGCCCCTCTCACACAGCGTCCGGATCAGGAAGTAGTTGCCCGTGACGTTGACGATCGCCCCGACGCAGACGCACAGCGCCATCCTGGATTCCCGGTCCGTCACCAGCATCACCCTGGAGCCGAGCAGGTATCCGACGGGAGAGATCAGCAGCACCAGGCAGAGTATCCTTTCCACCGGCCCGGACACGATATACGGCGCGCCGAACAACCTTGAAAACAGGAATTCCGAGGTAAACTGCAAACCGACGATCATCGGCACGGCCCCAATGATGATGACCTTCAAGGCCTTCGTCAGTATGCTGTTGAAGGCGTCGAACTGCTTTTCCTTGTAGCACAGCGCGATCCGCGGAACGAGGGCCATGGTCACCGAGTTTGTGACCTGCAGCAGGAGCTTGTTGACCTTGCTGGCGTACTGGTAATAGGCGACGTGCTCCTTCGTGGTCATGATGCCGAGCATGGTCGTATCCACGAGGGTATAGATCTCTATGGCGAGGTTGACCATCACCAGCATAAAAATGGGCTTCATGTGGCGCGCCAGGTCCAGGTTCGTCGTTCGAAGCCTGACAAAATGCCGGGCGTGGATCACGTTGATCAGATTGTTGCCCGCGACCCCGAACACGGTAATGGCCGCATACGCCAGCACGTCCCGCTCGCCCTTCACAAAGACGACGATCAGCACAAACATGATGACCTTGAATATGGCGTTCCTCAGGGAGACATAGCCAAATTCCTCCAGCCCCTCATAGAGCCAGGAGATGTTCAGCATGTTCAGGACCACCGTCAGGCCGACGGTGGCATACAGGGCCAGGCTGGCGCGGAACGCGGGTACAATGAGTATCAGGGCATAATAGATCGCGGTAAAGAAAACCGTCGAAATGCCGTTGATGATGAACAGCTCGGAGAATACGGCGTCCATCTCCTCCCGGCTGTCCCTGGCCTTGGCGATGGCCTTGATGCCGTAGGTCGGGATCCCGAGGAAGGCCAGTATCGAGAAGTAGGAGACCACATTTTGCGCATAGGCGACCTCGCCGACGCTCTTGGGAAGCAGCACCCTGGCGACGTACAGGCTGGAGACAAAGGGAAACAGCATGTTCAGGACGTTGTAGAACAGATAGAACAGGCTGTTCTTCTTCAACGACTTGTTCACCCGGGCCGCCTCCCTTCCGCCTGCTTCATCGATCCAAAACCCATTATACAACATTTCCGCGAATCACGCCACCCAAAAATGCGCTTCGCCCGGGATGGCAGCAGCGCGTCATCCCGGGCGAAGCGCGGTTTTTTCCTGACCCCGGTCAGATCTCCAGGTAGGAGTCGGCGTACAGGTTGTTGTTCTTGATGATGTCGCAGGTCTTGACGGTCTCCATCAGGCGCTGGTCGTTGGGGTTCACGATCGCGCTGGTCAGGCCCTGCATCATCGCCATCGCCAGCATGCAGCTGTCGAAGATCGGGCGGATGTGCTTGGGCATGCCGTTGGAGTTGTTGGACAGGCCGCCGGTGCTGTTCAGGCCCATGTCGGTGAACATCTTGATGGCCTCCAGAACCTCCATCTGCTTGTCCTGCATGCCCTTGACCACCAGGAACAGCGGGTCGAACCACAGGTCCTCGGCCTCCATGCCGTGCATCAGGCCCTCTTCGAGCATGCGCTGGCAGTGGGCCATGCGCTCGTCGTTGTCGGAGGCGATGCCGTTGGCGGAGCACAGCGCGATGACGATGGCGTCGTTGTTCGCGGCCAGCTCGATGCGGTTGAAGCGGTCGCCGGCGTCGGCGGAGTTCACGATGGGCTTGCCCTTGGAACGGTTGTAGACCTGGATGCCCGCCTCGATGGCCTTCATGTTGGAGGTGTCCAGCGCCAGCGGCACGTTGTCAAAGCGCTCCTGCAGCAGCTTCACGGCCCACTGCATGATCTCCTCGCCGTCGGCCTCGGCGGGGCCGATGTTCACGTCGATATAGTTCGCGCCGGCCTTCAGCTGCTGCTCACAGCGGGTGATGATCGGCTCGGGGTCGCGCTCCGCAAAGGCCTTGCGGATGGACGGGGC
>JAFRJF010000130.1 GCA_017432405.1 Clostridia bacterium
AGGTTTTAGGTGTTAGGGAAGGTAGAAATCCTGACGGATTTCTTTTATTCAAAGGACCGAGAAACGTAGTAACTACTGCCGTTTCCTTTGAATCAAACAAATCCCGAAGGGATTTACACCACCCCTAAAACCTAAAACCTAAAACCTGAATACTGATTTATCGAGCATAGCTCGATAAATCAGTATTTGCCGACCATACAACACCAAAACACAAGGAGGTACCCCCATGACCAAGGACCCGAACTGCGCGTATTGCGCGCACGGCGAACCGCTCGCCAAATTTGGCATCTACATCTGCGACCTCACCCAGACCCGGCTTTACCTGTTCAAGGAGCAGAGCCATCCTGGCCGCGTGATCCTGGCCAACAAGGACCACGTGGGCTGCATCACCGACCTGAGCGACGAGGAGCGCAACGCCTTCTTCGCCGACGTGGCCCATGTGACCAAGGCCCTGAAGGCCGCCTTCCACCCCGGCAGGATCAACTACGGCGCCTACAACGACAAGGGCGTGCACCTGCACTACCACCTGGTGCCCAAGTACGAAGGCGAGTTCGAGTGGGGCGACGTGTTCGCCATGAACCCCGGCCGCGTGACGCTGAGCGACGAAGAATACGCCGCGATGATCGAAAAGATCAAGGCCGCGCTGTAAGTCGCGGGGACAGGTTCCCCGACTCGCTCGGCAAACGAAATGAGTCAGGGAACCTGTCCCCGTGACTCATTGGAGGGAATATGAAGCTATCCGACTTTATGTACGACCTGCCCGAGGCGCGCATCGCGCAGACGCCGGTGGAACCCCGGGACCACAGCCGCCTGATGGTGATCCACCGGGATACCGGCGAAATCGAGCACCGGCATTTTTACGACATCATCGACTACCTGAACCCCGGCGACTGCCTGGTGATCAACGAGACGAAGGTCATCCCGGCGCGGCTGTACGGGGAAAGGCCCACCGGCGGGGCCTGCGAGGTGCTGCTTTTGAAGCAGCTGGGGCCCAAGCGCTGGGAGACGCTGGTGCGCCCCGGCAAGAAGCTGAAGCCCGGAACCGAGGTGGTGTTCGGCGACGGGCGGCTCAGGTGCCGGGTCATGGAGACCACCGACGTGGGCGGACGCATCGTGGAATTTGAATGCGAGGGCAGCTTCGAGGCGGCGCTGGACGCCCTGGGCGAGATGCCCCTGCCCCCCTACATCCACGAAAAGCTGGAGGACCGGGACCGCTACCAGACGGTGTACGCCAAACAAGACGGCAGCGCCGCGGCCCCCACGGCGGGGCTGCACTTCACCCCCGAGCTGCTGGCGCGCATCCCTGAAAAGGGCGTGGACATCGTGCCGGTACTGCTGCACGTGGGCCTGGGCACCTTCCGGCCGGTGAAGGTGGAGAACATCGAGGAACACGAGATGCACTCGGAGTACTTCGAGGTCACGCAGGAGGCCGCCGACCGGGTAAACGCCGCCCGGGATCGGGGCGGGCGGATCATCGCCGTGGGCACCACCAGCGTGCGCACGCTGGAGTCCGCCGCCGAGGACGGCAGGCTGGTGGCCAAGCGGGGCGACACCAGCATCTTCATCAAGCCCGGCTACCGCTTCCAGCTGGTGGACGCGCTGATCACCAACTTCCACCTGCCGGGCAGCACGCTGATCATGCTGGTCTCGGCCCTCTGGGACCGGGAGCGCATACTGGAGGCCTACAAGATCGCCGTGGAGGCGGAATACCGCTTCTTCTCCTTCGGCGACGCGATGCTGATCGAGTAGCCAAATAAAAAAACGGCCCTCGTTCCGTTCGGGGCAATGACGAATTCGTCAGTAAACCCGAATGGGAACGAGGGTCGTTTTCGCAATGGATCAGAACGCCTTACCCAGCGCGCTGGCCTGGCAATAGCCGCCCTTGCCGCTCACGGTCTTTACGTAGGCCCACTTGCCCTTGACCTGGTAGACGATCACGTGCTGATACTTGCTGAGCTTGGTCACCTTGCTGCTGCGGGTGCTGGGCTTCTTGTAGACCTTCAGCCCGCTCTTCTTGCTGTAGTAGACCTGGCTCTTGTAGCAGGTGCCATAGCTCTTGAGGAAGCCCTTGTACATATAGCCCTGCGTGCCGCCCGAGGTGCGGATGTAGGCAAAGGAGTTCTTCATCTTGTCCAGATAGAACACCTTGCCGCCCTTTTTGACGCTGGTCTTGACGCCATAGGCGGAAGACGGGCCCTGGCGCACACGGGCGCCATCCACGGTCACCTTCAGGATCTGGATTTTCTTGGCCGCCGAAGCGCCTGCCGGCACGATGGCCGTGGCCAACAGCAGGGCCACCACCAGTAACAAAGAAATATACCTGCGTTTCATATCACATACCCCCTGATCAACATGCACTTTATTTTACCACAGGTTTTCGACAAAATCAATACCGAAATTCATACTTTTGTCAAATTTCATCGAATTTTACCGAATGCGACAAGCCCATGGCATCAGTTGAAGTACACCAATTCCTCCTTCGGCGGGGATGCGGGCGAAACCTTTTCCTCGATGAGTATGATCGCGTCGGTGTTGTGCAGCGGGCTGAAGCTCTTTTCCACCTTCGCGTCCAGGAAGATCCAGTCGTTGGTCTTTGGGGGCTCGTTTTTGAACTGGCACAGGAAGCCGATGCCGCCGATGTCCTCGGCGCAGCAGGTCATCACGTGACGGCCGAAGACATAGCAGTTCTTGGGCATGTCCTCCATGCGGAAGGCCCGGCCCCGGGCGTGGATGCGCTTGCCGTCGTAGCGGTCCGGGTGCTCCAGGGCATCCAGGTAGAAGGTGCCGAAATCCTCATCGCCGATGGTCACCGGATCGGCCTTCACGTCGTAGGGCAGGTCCTCGTCGGCCACGCCGTCGTCGGTGGTGCCGTCCAGGTTTTCGAAGAAGATGCGGGTGCCGCTGTTCAGGCCCTTCACCGCCCGCCGCCAGGGGCTCTTGCGGCTGTTCTCGTCGCAGCGGTTGAAGATCACCAGGTCGGCCTCCTTCAGGCCGTCCGCCATGTACTTGCGCATGTTCTTCAGGTACATCTCGAAGGTGGAGGCGTCCACCAGGTCGATGATCTGTGCCAGCGCCCAGCTCTCCGGCTTTTCGGCGTCGTAAAGCGTTTGCAGCAGCCAGGTGGCGTTGTACTCGATGATCACCCGCTCGGGCTGGTGCTCGCGGTTCATGCGCATCAGGCGCTTGCCGGCGATCTGCTTGGGGTCATCCAGGTTCACCAGCGTGGCGTTGCCGGCCTTCAGCGCCTCGGGGTCGTATTCCTCCTCCCCCTCCTCGCAGCACAGCAGCAGCGTCTTCTCGCCCTCGCTGAAGCCCTCGTCGGTCAGCATGTCGGTGATGAATCTGGTCTTGCCGGCACCAAGGAAGCCGGTGACGATGTATACGGGTACGTTCATAAGCTGTTATTCTCCCTGATTATATGCCAAACAGTTCCTTGATGGCGGGCTGGTTGATCTTGCAGCCGATCACGCACAGGCGGCCGGTGTAGTCCGCCGCGCCGTAGCGCACTTCGTATTCGCCGGGCACATAGTCGAAGTGCAGCCAGCGGCCGTCGTTGGTGGGCAGTATGCCCTTGGCCCGCAGGATGTCGCCGTACTCGAAGCCGTTGCCCTCGTCCAGCGCCTCCAGGGCCTTGCGGATCTGGGCCTCGTCGAAGTGCTTGGGCGTCTCCACGCCGATGTTGTCGAACACCTCGTCGGCGTGGTGGTGGCCGTGGTGGTCGTGCCCGCAGCCGCAGGAGCAGCCGTGGTCGTGGTGGTGCTCATGATCGTAGTCATGGTCATGATCGTGGTCGTGGTCATGATGATGCTCGTGCTCATGGTCATGATCGTGCTCATGCTCGTGCTCGTGGTCATGATCGTGCTCATGCTCGTGCTCGTGGTCATGATCGTGCTCGTGCTCATGGTCATGATCGTGCTCGTGCTCATGGTCATGATCGTGCTCGTGCTCATGGTCATGATCGTGCTCGTGCTCATGCTCGTGCTCGTGGTCATGATGATGCTCATGGTCATACTCATGGTGATGCTCGTGGTCGTGGTGGTCGGCCTCGGGCAGGTCGTCCAGGGTCAGCAGGAACGTGGGATGCTCGATGGTCTCCAGCATCTTCTTGCTGTCCAGCTGGTCCCAGGGGGTGGTGATGATGCGGGCCTTGTCGTTGTGCTGGCGCAGCAGGGCCACACACTTTTCGATCCTGTCCTGGGGGACGGTCTGGGTGCGGCTGAGGATGATGGTCTCGGCGCTCTCGATCTGGTCGATGAAGAACTCGCCGAAGTTGTGGGCGTACATGCGGCACTTGCCCACGTCGGCCACGGTGGCGCAGCCCGCCAGCTGGACGTCGTGGGTCTTGGCCACGTCGGCCACCACCCGGCGGATGTCGGACAGCTTGCCCACGCCGGAGGGCTCGATCAGTATGCGGTCGGGATGGTAGGTGTCGATCAGCTCGCCCAGGGCCTGGGTGAAGTCGCCCACCAGCGTGCAGCAGATGCAGCCGGAGTTCAGCTCGGTGATCTGTACGCCCGTATCCTTCATGAAGCCGCCGTCGATGCCGACCTCGCCGTATTCGTTCTCCAGCAGCACGACCTTCTCGCCCTCGAAGGCGCCGTCCAGCAGCTTCTTGATCAGCGTGGTCTTGCCAGCGCCCAGAAAGCCTGAAATGATGTTTACCTTTGCCATGTTCTGTCACCTGTCCTGTCTATGATATATCGTCGTTTTGACGGTTTTGGAAGGGGTCAGCGCGTCGCGCGGGCTTCTTCACCATGTTTGATCATACCCCTTTTCAGTGAATTTGTCATGCAAAACCACCTGATTTCACCAACAAATAACATTGACAGGTGTCAAGGTGTTCGGTTGGGCAAATTCTGATTTGTCGAGGTGCGACAAACCAGAAATATAATGCGCCAACCCGTCGCGTTTATCGGATCAGGCAAAACAAAAGCCGGGAATCCGATTGTGGATCTCCGGCTTTTGTTGCATCCGGGAAACTGATCTCCCTTATTTCACAATCACCTTGATCTTGGCTTTCTTGCCGCCGCTGCTGGCGGTGACGGTGACAGTACCCGTCTTGAGGAGCCTGAAATAACCGGTGTCTTTATCCAGGTCGGTGATGCCCATGTTGGTGACGTAGAGCTCCTCCACCGCCTTGCGCTCGGCCCGGGTCAGCTTCCCGTTGCCGTCGGTGTCGACGTTCTCCTTCACATAAGCGCGGAACGCCTTGTCAGGGAAGTTGGCCTTGTTGATGGCGACGTCGCCGGCGTTCTCCGCCGCCTCGTCCTGCGGGGCCGGAATCGCCTCCGAAACCGGGTCCGGCACGTCCAGTGCCAGCCCGGGAAGCTCTATGGCCTCGTCGGCCGCCTCCAGGTCCTGGGCCAGGTCCAGCCCGTCGGGTGCGATCGCCTCGGCCAGCGCGCCCATCGGGACCACGGCCAGCAGCAGCGCCATTGCCAGAAACAGTGAAATCCGCTTCATGTTCTTTTCCTTCATGTAAAATAAAAATGTACAGTCAAAAAACATTCGCCCGTAATTAATTTACTATGCTTAATTGACTATGTCAATACCCGGAATTTGTTTCACCCATAAAAACAACCCGGGCAAAGCGCCCGGGTTTCTCTGGGGGATCACCCCTCCGCGTTTTCTTTCAGCTTCCGCATGTTGGAGTTGGCGACGAAGGAATCCAGCTTGAAGCCCATGTAATCCAGCTCGTCGCGCATCTCCTCCACCACGGCCGGGTCCAGATTCAGAAGGTCGTACTGCACCTCGTCGGTGCTGATGTTGACCATCTCCATCTCCTCGGTGGTCAGGTGCATCGTGCCCCGGATGTAGACGCCCTTGCCGTTCTGGAGGATGCGGATGCGCAGGGTATCGGAATTGGGGTTGTAGCGCACCCTCAGCTCGACCTCCTCGTCGCCCTGGGGGATGGCGTCGTGCAGCGACTGTTCGTCCTCGTCGCGCAGGGTCTCGGTGTTCTCCAGCGCCTCGACCAGGGGCTCGATGAACCCCCTGTACTGGTCGGCGGGGATCTTGAAGTGCTTCGTGAACACGCCCTTGCTGTTCACCGGCAGCACCATCTGCAGCATCATCTTGGGATTCGAGCCGCCCATCAGCAGCCCGACGCCAATGGCATTGGACACCAGGGCGCCCTGGTCCTCGCCGAAGATGGCGTCCAGGTCGGCGTAGAAGGTGCCGTTGACGCCGCCGAGGCAGGCCACCAGCCGGTTGTCGACGATCTGGGCGATGGCGTCCAGCTGCTGGCCCTCGCCGTAGGTCAGCGAAGCCTGCAGCGTCGGCACGCCCTCCGCGCTGCCCACGGTCACGGACAGGCCCACGCCGTGCAGCCGCGCCACGTTCTTATTCGTGCTTCCCAGCAGCGATATGCGGATCTTGGTCAGCTCCAGCCGCGAGCCGTAGGACTCGGCCAGGGCAGACGCGCCGGCCAGCAGCATCGCCAGCGCCAGCAACAATGCCGTAACTCTCTTCATAGTAATAACCTCCAAATCGCTCAGCGTATTGATTTATAAACAAGGTCGCCCAATGAGGGCCGACATGTCTCGATTTTATCACAGCTCCCGACGCATTGTCAATCATGCCCGTTTTAAATGCAGGGGCTTTACAGATTTTTACTGTTGCGGCACGCCTTGCCAACGCCCCCGGCATCGGGTATAATGGTGGCAGACACCCTTCCAGAGAGGCGGCGACCGGCATGCGATTTACCAAGATGCACGGCATCGGCAACGACTTCATACTGCTCGACGGCTTTGGCCCCGGGATCCCCGACCCCGAAGGCCTGGCCGCGCGTCTGTGCGACCGCCACTTCGGCATCGGCGCGGACGGGCTGATCCTGGCCCTGCCCTCGGACCGGGCGGACGCCCGCATGCGCATCATCAACAGCGACGGCAGCGAGGCGGAGATGTGCGGCAACGGCCTGCGCTGCCTGGGCAAATTCCTGTACGAGACAGAGCTTTGCCGAAAGACGCCCATGCGGGTGGAGACGCTGGCGGGCATACTGACCCTTGAGCTTGGGACCGGGGACGACGGCGCGGTGGCGCAGGTCACCGTGGACATGGGCGCGCCGGAATTCGACCCGGCGCTGATCCCCGTGGCGGCGGGGTCCAATGCCGTCACCCTCGAGGTTGCCGGGCGCCGCCTGCGGTTCTTCTGCGTGGGCATGGGCAACCCCCACGCCGTCACCTTCGACCTGTTCCCGGACGACGCGACCTTCGCCGCGCTGGGGCCGCTGCTGGAGCGCCACCCGATATTCCCCCGCCGCTGCAACATCGAGTTTTGCCAGCAGACCGACGACGGCGCGCAGGTGCGGGTCTGGGAGCGGGGCGACGGGCCGACGCTGGCCTGCGGCACCGGGGCCTGCGCCGTGCTGGCCGCGGGCGCGTCCCAGGGGCTGCTGCCCCGCCTCGCCGACATCCGCCTGCCCGGCGGCGTCCTGGACATCGAGTGGGCGGCGAACGACCATCTGTTCATGACCGGTCCCGCGGAGACGGTGTATGTTGGGGAATGGAGGGAACAGGGAATAGGCAACAGTGATTTACTGTCTCTATACAGTCCTATCAGTTTAGAATGTAAAATGGAGA
>JAFRJF010000131.1 GCA_017432405.1 Clostridia bacterium
ATGTTCTTCGCCAGCGTGAATTCCGAAATCCCGTAGACGATGCCGAAGTTCACCGCCTTGGAGGCCGAGCGCATCTGGCTTGTGACCTCGTCCAGGGGCACGCCGTAGACTTCGGCGGCGGTGCGGGCGTGGATGTCCTGGTCCTCGTTGAAGGCGTGGATCATGGTGGGATCGCCGGACATGTGGGCCAGCACCCGAAGCTCGATCTGGCTGTAGTCCGCGTCCACCAGCAGCCAGCCCGGCCGCGCCACGAAGGCGCCGCGTATGGCCCTGCCCAGCTCGGTGCGCACGGGGATGTTCTGCAGGTTCGGTTCGGCCGAGCTGATGCGGCCCGTGGCGGTGCCCACCGGGTCGAAGCGGGTGTGGATGCGGCCGTTCGCGTCCCGCATCGGGATCAGCGCGTCGATGTAGGTGGACTCCAGCTTCTGGTACTTCCGGTATTCCAGCACCTTGCCGCAGATGGGCCAGTCGTCGGCCAGCTGCTCCAGCACCTCGGCGTTGGTGGAGAGCTTCTTCTTCGGCGACGGTATGCCCAGCTTCACGAACAGCAATTCGCCCAGCTGCTTCGGGGAGTTCAGGTTGATGGTCTCCCCGGCCATTTCGGCGATCTCCTCCGTCAGTCGCTGTATGTGCTCCCGGAACTGCGCCCCCAGCGCCCGCAGCACGTCGGCGTCCACCAGGAAGCCCTCGTCCTGCATGCCCCGCAGCACATAGGCCAGCGGAAGCTCGATCCGTCTGTAGATCTGTTCAAGGTCGTTTTGACGGAGCTGTTCCCGCTGCGCCAGCGCCAGCCTGCGCACCGCCGTGGCGGGATGGCCCTGCCAGCCCTCGACGCCCTCCTGGGCGCACAGCGATTCGGCGTCGAAGCCCGGGCGCTGTGGATTCAGCGCGTAGGCCGCCAGCATCACGTCGGTGATGTCGCCCCTGATCTGCGCAAGGTCGATGGGCAGCGATTTGAGGTTCCACAGCGCCACGGGGCATTCGGCCTCGAGCAGCGGCAGCGCCGCCGCCCAGGCTTCTTCATCGGTGATGCCCGGCGAGAGCAGGTCGCCGCCCATGGCCATGGACAGGCGCGCTCCATCGGTGGCCACCGTGAAACGGTCGCCCAGGTGGAACGCCGCCCACTTCGCCGTGCCGGCCAGTTCCATAATACGCCAGGCCAGCGCTTCCCGTGCGTTGAAGGTCTCGATGTCCGGCAGCGCTTCCGACTCGACAGGCGCCGCTGCAATATGCGCTTCGCCCCCCTGGGGCGAGACGGCGCTCGCCACGTCCGTCAGCCTTCTGAGCGCGGCGTTCATGCGCAGCTCCCTCAGGCGGGGCATAGCGCCTGCGATGTTGCCCAGCCTCCAGGCCTCGGGATCGACGTCCACGGGGGCGTTTCGGTCGATCTTCGCCAGGGCATAGCTCATCTCCGCCAGCGCCCGGCCCTCGACCAGGCGCTCCCTCAGCTTGCCCTTCTGCTCCGTGGGCGCGGCGTCCAGCACCGCAGACAGGCTGCCGTACTGCTGCACCAGCTTCAGCGCGGTCTTTTCCCCCACCCCGGGAACGCCTGGAATGTTGTCGGAGGCGTCGCCCATCAGGCTCTTCACGTCGATCAGCTGGACCGGCTCGATGCCGTAGGTCTCGCGAATGTATTCCGGGGTCACGCGAACGGTGTCGGTGATGCCCTTCTTGGTATAGAGTATCGTCGTCCGCGGCCCGGACAGCTGGAAGGAATCCCGGTCGCCGGTGACCAGCAGCGCCTCCAGGCCCTCGCGCTCGCAATACTGGGAGACGGTCCCCAGTATGTCGTCCGCCTCGTAGCCCTCGACCTCGAGGATCGGCACGCCCATCTCGCCGATCAGCTCGCGGATCACCGGGTCCTGGGCCCGCAGCTCATCCGGCATGGGCTTGCGCGTGGCCTTGTAGCCGTCGTACAGCTTTGCCCTGAAGGTCGGGGCGTGCATGTCGAAGGCCACCGCCAGGCTGTCCGGTCGCTCGTCCTCGATCACCTTCAGCATCATCATCACAAACCCGTGCACCGCGTTGGTGGGCGTGCCGTCCGGCGCGGTCATCGGGGTCTGCAGCGCGTGAAACGCCCGGTACATCAGGCTGTATCCATCCAGTATGACGATCTTCTCAGCCATGCTGCGCTCTCTCCTTTGCCGCCTGCCGCTGAGGCAGGATACACATTAACTATCGTATTATACCATGATTGTCGGCGTCTTTCCCTTCGGGAGCCGCCGACCCGGCCAACCGCGCTTCGCGCCGGTTGCCTAATCATTATAGCATATCCCCCGAAAAAAAACAAATCCCTATTCCCTGCCCATCTCCTTCTCCAGATCCCCGCTCATGCACGAGACCATCACGTCTCCCCAGCGGGCCACGGTCCTGTCCCCGCCAGTGGGTGACAGCGGGTCCGGCACCCGTTCAAAGCGGGCCGTTCCCTGCAGCAGGGATTCCAGGCAGCTGACCAGGTCGGGCAGCACGTTGGGCGCGAGTGGCTTTCCCACCGGCCTGAAATCGTGGTGGAAGTTAAAGACCATATCGGAAGCATAGGCCTCGCCCTGCATGGCCGCGATGCGTCGAAGGGCCTCCAGGGCCACCTCCGCGCAGCCCCGCAGCGTGGGCGCCAGCCTGCCGTTCAGCAGCCAGTTGCAGTTGCAGGCGTCCCCGCACAGCAGTGCCTTCGTCAGGCTGTCCACCAGCACCAGCTCCCCCGGGGTATGCCCCGGGCAGTGGTAGGCCGTGACCGTGCGTCCGCCCAGCTCGAACCGCTGGCCGTCCGCGGCGGCGCGAAAAGCCGGTTCCTTCGGCCAGGGGCGGATATCCGCGTTGGGATCGTATTCATAGACCTTGCCCTCGCGCCTGCGGATCAGCGCGGCGTAATCCCTGCGGAATTCCAGGGTCGGCTCGGTATGGTCCCCCTTCCATTCGGCGTCCGCGGGATGGATCCAGATGTCGTCAAACCACCCCGCGCCGCCGATGTGGTCGCCGTGGTTGTGGGTGACCACGACCTCATAGGGCTTGTCCGTCAGCCTGTTTTCCACCAGCCACTTCAGATCGCCGATACCAACGCCGGTATCGATCAGCAGGGCCCTTTCCTCGCCGACGACCAGAAAGCAGCTGGCACAGTCGAATTCGTCGATCTCATAGATGCCTGGCGCGCACTCGTACCAGCCCATCGTCACGCAGGCCTCCGGTGCGCTCCTGTTCATTTTTCTCATTGCGATTCCTCCAATACCCGGGCGGATTTCACGTATTTATCGAGCCAGTTGAAGATCTCCTCCAGCCTGCGGATGCGATGGCGCGGCTTGCCGGTGCGGGACAGGGAGTGATTCTCCCCCTCGAACAGGACCATGCGCGCGGGCACGCCGAAGCGCTTCATGGCGGTAAACATCTCAACGCCCTGATCCACGGTGCAGTTGTAGTCCTGCAGGGAGTGTATGAAGAGTATCGGCGTCTTCGCCCGGTCCGCATACTTCAGCGGAGACTGGTTCCACATCGCCTCGTGGCTTGACCAGGGGTCGCCGCCCAGCTCGTTGACGTCGAAGGTGACGCCGATCTCGCTGGAGCCGTAGTCCGACACCCAGTTTGAGATCGACCTCTGGGACGCCAGCGCCGCGAAGCGGTCGGTGTGGCCCTCGATCCAGTTGCACATGAAGCCGCCGTAGGAGCCGCCGCAGGCCGCCAGCCGCTTCGCGTCCAGCTGGGGCACGGCCTTAAGCACGTGGTCGGTGAAGGCCATCAGGTCCGCATAGTCGATGTCGCCGTACCTGCCCCGCAGGTCCGCGAAGGCCTCGCCATAGCCCTCGCTGCCCCGTGGATTGCAGAAAAACACCACGTAGCCCGCGCCGCAAAGCGCCTGCATCTCGTGCACGAAGGGCGTGCCATAGGCGCCCCTTGGGCCGCCGTGGATCTCCAGCACGCCGGGGTATTTCCTTTCGGGATCAAAGTCCGTCGGCTTCAGCACCCATCCGTCGATGGAAAGGCCCTCGGCATTGATAAACGGGATATATTCCACCTTCGCCACGTCGTGCCCGTTCAGGAAGGCGTCGTTGTGGGCCGTGAGCTTCGTGATTTCACCGTCCCTGACGGTGTACAGCTCGGTCAGTCCGTTGGGCGCGCAGGCAGTGAACACCAGGCGCTCCCCGTCCGCATCCAGCCACAGCGCGGCGCCCTCGAAGGGCGCCACCGTTTCCACGGTGTCGTCGGCATTCAGGCGACACACCTCCGAGCGATAGCCCCGCTGGGCGATGAACCAGACACAGCCCTTTGCCGCTACGGCGGATTTTCCGCTGCCGCCTGCGATGTCGGTCACCCCGGCGCTGCCGATGCAGCGGTCCATGGCCGCCGCCATCGTGAGTTCGCCGGTAGCAGTGTCGCAGCGGTACCAGTCGTGGTTCTGGCCCCTGCCCCAGGGCTCGAGGGTGCTCATCGACAGCACTGCCCCGCCTTCGGTCAGCAGCGCCTCGCCCACGCTGTACACCCCCGGCTTCACCAGTTCCCGATCCTCGCCGGTATGCAGGTCATAGAGCCGAACTTCGCTGTAAGACGAGATCACATCCCGGTACTCACAGCCGGCATACAGTATCTTCCCGTCCTTCACATCGAAGGCTTCGACGTTGAAGAAGTCCGGGGTCAGCTTCTTTTGTGCGACGTCGCCCGGATCAAACAGGAACAGTGAAGCGCGCAGCCGGGAGACAAAGCCCCTGCCGTTGGCCCACAGGGGGATCTCCTCGATGACGTGGTAGTCGTCCCAGTCCTCCCTCAGGGTCTCGTCCAGGCCCTCGGGCGGCGCGTTCAGATCCACCTCGGAAAGGACGACGAAGCGCCCGTCGCCAAGGGGCCGCACAGCGCTCACGTCCATCGGCAGCTCAAAGGCGCGGCGCGCCTCGCCGCCGTCCACGTCCAGGCGGTAGAACACCGTCTTCTTCTTATGCTTCTTCGGCTTGTCGTCCTCGTCCCGGACGGCTGAGAACAGCAGGGTATGCCCGTCCTCCCATACGGGATCGGTCGCTTTGCCGTCGTATGTCAGCTGTCGGGATACGCCGGTCTCGCAATCCAGCAGGTGAATGCAGGCGTCATACCGATTCTTCTTGTAATTTTGCCGCTTTGCCACATAGGCGGCCCTCCTGCCGTCCGGGCTCAATACAGGGCCGGAGACAAAAGCGATGTCCATCAGGTCCGGGATCGTGATCGGTTTCATGGTCTTCTCTCCTGACACGCCAAATCAGGGAGCGAAGGCCACTCCCCGATGGTTCTGTTTGTATGAACGATCTATCTCCGCCTGTCGATCCCGGTTCTGGCGTAGTACGCCGCCTTGGCCGCGTACATGCGCTCGTCGGAGATCCGGATGAGCTGGTCGATGTTCCCGGAGGGGAACTCCCGGCAGGAGGCGCTGCCGCAGGAGATGGACAGGCTCTTGACCTGCTGGCCGCTCCAGCGCTGCGTCGTACTGTCGAGCCGGGCCATGGCTTCCTTCAGGCCTTCGTCGGACAGGCGCAGCATGGCCGCGAACTCGTCGCCGCCGATGCGGTAGACGTCGCCGTATTTGCTGAAGCATTCCTTCAGGCAGTCTGCCGCGCCCTTGATCAGCTCGTCCCCCGCCGTATGGCCGAGGTTGTCGTTCACCCGCTTCAGGCCGTTCAGGTCCGCGGTAACGTAGACAAAATCCGCCTTCAACCCCGTCTGCGCCAGCTCTGCCTTTTTCTCCTCAAAGGCCCTGCGGTTGAGCAGCTGGGTCGACTGGTCTATGAACGACGCGCTGGTCAGCGCCCGGGTGCGCGCGATGATGATGCGCACCGCCAGCAGCATGATCACCAGCACGATCGCGCAGAGCACGATATTCAGCACCAGCACGTTGATCAGCTCGCCGCGCTCAGTGGAGCCGTCGCTCTCGATGACCAGGTACCAGCCGAGCCTGTCGACGTACTTGGTCACCACGGCCCGATCCGCGCCGATCTTCTGGTAGACGAAATCCTTGCTGTCGCTGACCTGTATGCCGGTCATATAATCGGATTCGATCCTGCTCTCGTCGGTGTCCACGTGGATCAGGCCGTCCGCGTCGATCAGGCTGATGTGGACCTTGTACTCCTTCTCCAGGGTGACGAACAGGTCCTGGCTGCCCGTCATCCGCGCCCCTACGCCGCAGACGCCCAGCAGCTTCCCGTCCCCGTCCTCAATGCGGGTATCCACGAACACCGTCCATCGATCCTGGCTCAGCTCGTCGCGGTCCACGTCCAGCTCGTATTCCTTGCCGGTGGCGATGAACTGGGGATACCACTGATCCCGGTCGCTGCGGGTCAGATCCATCTGCTTGTTGATACCGCCATAGGAGTAATAGCACTTCGAGGCCTCCGAGACCAGGAACGCGGCTTCATAGCCGAAGGCTTCCTTCTGTGCGGTCAGGTATCCGGCAAGGATTTCGGCGGTCTGATCCATACCGTTGGACGCCTCGTTTTCCAGCGCGTCGATCAACAGGGTGTCGTTCGCCATCGAGCGGGATACAATGATCGGCTCCGACAGCTCGCTGCTGATGGAATCGTAGATCAGCGAAGCCAGGGATTTGCTCAGCTCCTGCATATTCCGCTTCGCCATGAGCCGAAGCGACCACAGCGATACGAAGGTCGAAAGCACGAAGCTCAGTATGACGATGGCGATTGCCAGCCGCGTGATATTTCTCCTGTACATTGTCTCAACACCTTTTCCGATCCACCGGTCCCTGTTCTCGCGCCTGCCACGGAATTACGCTTGTTGCCCGGTCCCCATGTTGCTGTTCATCACGACGCGCACCTCGTCCGAGGCGTGCATGAACGCCTCCGCGATTTTGGGATCGAAGTGGCTGCCGGAGCCCTCCTGTATGATCGCCATGGCCTTTTCAAACGGGAAGCCTTCCTTGTAGCTTCGCCAGGAAACGAGGGCGTCGAACACGTCGGCCACGGCCATGATGCGCGCCGACAGCGGGATAGCCTCCCCCTTCAGGCCACAGGGATAGCCCGCGCCATTCCACTTCTCGTGGTGGTAGTGGGCCAGGTTCATCGCTTCCCTCAGGTAGCCGGAGTTTTCCTCGGAGACCGTGTTCATGGCGTGGGCGATCACCTCTGCGCCGGCGGTGGTATGGGTCTTCATGATCTCGAATTCCTCATCCGTCAGCCTGCCGGGCTTGTTCAGGATCGCGTCAGAGACCTGTATCTTGCCGATGTCGTGCAGCGGCGCCGAGTTGACCACATCGTAGATGAATTCGTCCGTCAGCTGGTCGGTGTAGACGCCCTCCTTCTTCAGCTGGCGCATGATGATGTCCGTATAGGCGGCGGTCTTGCGCACGTGGTCGCCGGTGCACTTGTCGCGGCTCTCCACCATGTCCGCCAGCACCATGATCAGGCCGTTTTGCAGCTTGGTGATGACCTCGCTCTGGTGCTCCAGGCTCTCGATGGTGGTCACCATGTCCTCAGTGGTGCGGGTCACCGAGTGGTACAGGTTTTCGATCTCGTCCCCGGTGCGGATGTCCAGCTCCCTTATGCACTGCAGGGTATCCGCCCGGGATTCCTCGGTGGCATAGGAGGAATTGCCCGTGGCGATGTCCAGGGCGTTGATGGGCAGTATGATATTGTACTCCGCGAACCATATGGCGACGGTCAGCAGCAGCAGGAAGAAGCCGAAGAACAGCGACACCACGCGGGCGAGGAACTCGTAGCCGCTCCTGATGATATGGGTCATGCTCACATCCACGCCCACATAGCACTGGCAGACGCCCTGGCTGTCGTATACCGGCTTATAGACCGTCAGCAGCCAGCCGAACTGGCCGTTTGCGATGATGGGGTCGATCTCCCTTCCGGCCAGCAGGTCGGGCAGCTGCTTCTTGAAATCCTCGTCGAATTCAACGACATCCCCCGCCTCGCCGCCGGGCGTGTCGGGCATATCGGCGTCGAATACCACGTGGCACCCGTCCTCGCGGATCTGATAGGCGTAGACGTACTGTATGCTCTCGGTGCTCTTGGCCAGGTCGTTAAAGCGCTTGTCGACGCGGGCATAGCCCTCGACTGCTTCGCCCCCGGCCAGGTATTCCGGCACCCGGTCCCCGTCGATGGCGTCCGAGGCCACGTTCGCCACGCCCCAGGCCAGCGACTTCTGGTCCTGTATGGCCGCCGTTCGAAAATGGACGAAGCTGATGGCCGTGACGATGGCGGCGATGACCAGCATGGCCGACGTCACCAGCAGGACGATCTTGGAGCGCAGCGACAGAAAGCGCGACCGCCTCTCCCCGGCGACCCTGGAAAGAGGGGTCTGCTGCCAGCCTGTGAAATAGAACCGGTCCTTCAGGGTCTCCGGCATCGCGTTCACGATGATGGCGACGACGAGTACTGTGATGGTCTTGTCCACCAGGTCGATCAGCATATCCGCGGTGAATTGGGACCAGAATTCGCTCAGAGCGGTGCTGGCATGGATGCGCAGGGCCAGCTCCGCGGACTTGCCGGAGCCGAACTGAAAGCCGTACAGTATCCAGGTGAGCACCGACCCGAGCCCGCCCCCGATCAGCGCGAAGGTGACGATGATGGCCAGCAGCCGCCAGGGCTTCTTGAAGCTATAGTAATCCTTGCTGGAATACCAGGCGGAAACAATGGCGATCAGGACCGTCAGCGACCCGTAGTAGGTGGTGATGTAATCGCCGATGCCGTTGATCAGGTTGGTGAAAAAGGCGACGATTATGCCAGGTATATATCCGCCCAGGGCCGCCGCCATGGCGCTGCCGATGTTGTCGAGATACAGCGGCAGCTTCAGGCTCGTCGCCAAATGGGCGAGCAGGTAATTGATGGCCAGCCCGATCAGGCTCAGTATCAGCGCGTACTTTCGGCGCGCCCGGTTTTGTTGGTGCATGCTGTTCTGGTTCTGCATGATTGGAATCCTCCAAGTATATCCGTCGATCGAAAAGGAGCCATTGAGCATCGTCCATCCGGGCAGAGTTCTATCTTCGTTCCCATCCATTATACTCCTTCGCCGTTTAATTGTCTACAAAAAAAGCCTGAACATTAAAAAAACGGTTGAATTAATGTTATTTCTTTGATATAATGTACAGGAGCATCAATGCGATGAGGCAGCATATAAGGCACACACGGATATTATCCAATCTCGACGCAAAGGAAGTAACCAGAATGGCGGGCACGATTGCGCGATTCTCGAAGGAATACCCGGAATTCCCCATTGTGGAATTCCTCGACCATTCCGCGTTCGACGAGCTTATTTCAATAGATCTCGAACAGGATACCTATCGGTTCATATTTAACGTGGAGCAGAAATACTGGTCGCCTTCGATGGAGGGCGTCTACAGCGCCTTTATCAAATACGTGGGCACCCGAATGGTGCACCCGGAGGATCAGCAGCTCTACCTGGACATGATGGATCCCCAGCGGCTGCCGATCCACCTGGAAGCGGCGGACGACGTGCTGGATTTCGAATTCCGGGTCCGCAACACCAGCGGCGGCTGGCATTGGTGCGAGCAATACGTGGTCAGCAGCGCCCGCCACGGCGTGCCTGAGGGTGCGATCTACTGCTATGTGTTCGACATCCAGAGCCGCAAGGACCGGGAGGAGGGCAAGACGAGGGTCAGCTACAGGCGCGAAGTCCACTGCGACCCGCTCACAGGCCTGCCCCGGGAAAAGGACTTCTACGCCCAGGCCGAATCGATACTGGCCGACACGACCACCAACTGGCTGCTGGTGGCCATTGACCTTCAGCACTTCAAGCTTTTCAACGAATGGTACGGCCGGGGGCTGGGCGATCACGTGCTCGCCGACATCGGGCGGGAGCTGGTCGCCACCGCTGAGGCCCATCACGGCGTCTCCGGGTACATCGGCGGCGACGACTTTGCCCTGCTCGTGCCCGCGGACCGGTTCAGCGTCGAGGACCTCTACCAGAAGCTGCAGGACATCATCAAGGGCCACGGCGTTTCCATCGGCTTCCTGCCGGCCCTCGGGGCCTGCTATTCCAATGGGAGCACGTCTATCTATTCTCTGCACGACGAAGCCTCCCTGGCCTGCCAGGAGGCCAAGAAGGACTACAGGAACCGCGTGGTCTACTACTCATCGTCCCTGGTGCAGCAGACTGAGGAGGATTACAGGACGCTGTCCGCCTTCAAGGACGCCCTGGCCGGCGGTGAGATCAACTTCTTCCTCCAGCCCCAGTGCCGCGCCGTCAACGGCCAGATCGTCGGCGCGGAGGCGCTGGCCCGGTGGATCAAGCCCGACGGCACGATGATACCGCCCTTCAGGTTCGTGCCCACGCTGGAGCGCTACGGCTTCATCCCCGATCTCGACCGTTACATCTGGGAGGCCGTCTGCAAGTGGAGCCGCGAATCGCTGGACAGGGGCAACCCGCTGATCCCGGTCTCCGTGAACATCAGCCCGGTGGACATCTTTACCATGGACGTGCCCAACTATTTCCAGAGCCTGATCGAAAAGTACAGCCTGCCCAGGAACGCCATCAAGGTGGAGATCACCGAATCCGCCTATGGCGAGGACTCCGACAAGGTGCGCGCCACCGTACAGACCTTCCGGGACATGGGCTTCATGGTGCTGATGGACGACTTTGGCAGCGGCTTTTCGTCGCTGAACATGCTGCGCGAGCTGAACGTGGACATGATCAAGCTGGACGCCTATTTCCTGCGCATGGACGAGGCGACGGAGAAGAAGGGCATGCACATTCTGGAATCGGTGGTCAACATGGCCAAGACCATGTCGATGCCGATCATCGTCGAGGGCGTGGAGACCACGGAACAGTGTGCCTACCTGATGAGCCTGGGCTGCCGCTACATACAGGGCTACTATTTCTACCGGCCCATGGCGAAGGACGCCTTCCAGGCGCTGATCGCGGACCCGAAGAAGATCGACCCCCACGGCTTCACCTTCAAGTTCAACGAGGAATTCCACATCCGGGAGTTCCTGAACGACGACGTTTACTCCGATTCGATGCTGAACCAGATCATCGGCCCGGCGGCGATCTACGCCTGGCACGGCGACGTGGTCGACATCATACGCTTCAACCAGCAGTTTTACAAGGCCGTCAACGCGCCGGACTTTACCGACCGGCTGCTCAACATCCAGCAATTCATGCCCAAAAATGAGCAGCTCGTGCTGCTGGACACCCTGCAAAGGGCCTTCGATGACCGCCTGAATGGGGCAAGCGGCATACTCTCCTTCAACAAGGTCGACGGCACCCGGGTGCGCTTCCTGATCCACTTCTACTTCCTGAATACCGACGGTGAGAATCGGCGCTTCTACGGGTCCGCCCGGGACGTCACCGATATCGCCTTCCTCCAGCAGCAGATGCAGCTGCTCTCCCGATTCGTGTCGCGGACGGTGCTGTTCCTCATCGCCCGGGAGGACAAATACGTGTTCGAGGTGGTCGCCCACGGCCTGGAGAAGGCCATGGGGCTGAACCGCAAAGACATGGAGGAAGAACTGAATTCAGGGCGCTTATACAAGCGACTGATCCCGAAGAACGAAAGCGTGCTGTGGAAGATCGCCCTGAAGTGCGTGGACAGCCGGCAGAGCGCCAGCAGGGAATTCAGAATGGTCGGAGCCAGCGGAGAGGAACTCCACCTCGTCGTGGACGCCGATTACGTGGACGACCCGATGAGCGACGTCAAGTGCATCCTTTCGATGCGCAGGGAAAACGGCAATTGATCCTCATCCGTTCGGCTGGCGGGTGATCGCCGCCTTCCTGCGCCATACGCCGCTGCAAAAGCGCAGGAAGCTGGCGACGGCCACCAGCGTCCAGGTGAGGGCCGTGCCCAGCCAGATGCCCCAGACGCCGACGGAGGGGATCATGGTCAGGGGCTTGGGAAACGCGATGCGGCCCGTCATCTCGCATGCGCCGGAGATCAGGGAATAGGCGCTGTCCCCCGCCCCGTTCAACACGCCCCGGCAGATGTAGATCATGCCCAGGGCGGCCAGGAACCAGCTGGTAAGCCTGAGGCCGCGGGCGCCGTAACGGATGACCTCCGCGCCTTGCTCCGCGTCCACAAACAGGCTCATCACCTGGGGACTGAACAGCTGCAGAAGCAGCGTGATGACCGCCGAGAAGGCGAGCATGAGCACCAGCGCCTGGCGGAAGCCCTGGCTGACCCGCTCCTGCCGGTTGGCGCCGATGTTCTGGCCCGTGAAGGTGGATAGCGCGGCGAACAGCGAGCCGTAGGGCTGCTGGACCAGCGCTTCCACGCGGCTGGTGGCCGTAAAGGCCGCGCCGACCACCGAGCCAAAGCCGTTGACCACCGACTGAAGCACGATCAGCGACAGCGCGATCATGGAGGACTGGGCCGCCAGCGGAACGCCGATGCGAAAGCACTGGCGGATCAGCGTCGCATCCGGCTTCCAGAGGGTTTTGTCTATGGTGAACATGGGGTTGTGCCCGGAAGCGTACAGGATGCATCCCACGGCGGAGAGCAGCTGGGATATGACGGTGGCCGCCGCCGCGCCGCCCACCCCCCAGCGCAGGCGCCGGATGAAGAACAGGTCGAGGAATACGTTGAGGAAGCTGGAAATCACCAGGAAGAACAGCGGCGTCCGGGAATCGCCCACGCCTCGCAATATGGACGCGATGCAGTTGTACATGGACACCGCCACCACGCCCGCGCACATCACCCGCATATAGACCACGGACTGGTCGACGATGTTTTCGGGTGTCCCCAGCAGTTCCAGCACTGCCCTGGAAAGGCCAAAGCCCAGCGCGCCCATGATCAGTCCGGTAACGACCATGATGTAGGCGGCATTGGTAATCACCCGCTTGACCGTGGCGGGCCGGTCCGCGCCAAAGGCCTGTGCGATCAGTATACCAACGCCGTTGGCCAGGCCGTTGCACAGCGAGAAGAACAGGAAGTTCAGCGAGCTCGTCGCGCCGACCGCCGCCAGGGCGTCCGGCCCCACGAAGCGGCCGACGATCATCATATCCACCATGCTGTAAACCTGTTGGAACAGGTTGCCCACCAGCAGCGGCACCATGAACCTGAGCAGCAGCCCGCAGGGATTGCCCTCGGTCATATCCGTCATATAATGCCTTCGATTCCGAATCCGCATCAGATGCTCACACCTCGCAGCAAAACAAGTTTATCTCCTTTGAATATGCGCGTATGAATTAATTGTAAATTCATACGCGCATATTCAACAGCGAACCGCGATTTCCCGTCGATCAGGATCAATCCTTTTTGGCGCTCTTTCCAAGCTCCCTTTCCAGCGCTGCCTTGTACCCGGCAAATTCCTTGAGCCTTTCCTCGGTCACGGTGGGATATTTTGGATCCATCTCCTTGAGGGTATGCAGTATGATTTCGCTGACGATGAAGCGCATATACCACTTGTGGTCCGCCGGCACGACATACCAGGGCGCTTCCTTCGTGGCCGTTCGGTTGATCGCGATCTCAAAGGCTTCCTGGTAGTCGTCCCAGTATTTGCGCTCCTCAAAGTCAGAGCCCGAGAACTTCCAGTTCTTCTCCGGCTCTTCGATCCGGGAAAGGAAGCGCTTCGCCTGCTCCTTTTTGGAGACGTTCAGGAAGATCTTGACGGTGCGGATGCTGTTGTGCCACAGGTATCTTTCATAATTGCAGATATCCTCGTACCTGTCCTCCAGAAGCGCCTCTGTATCGATCCTGTCCGCATGGGCCTGGTTCTTCCAGAGCTTCTTGACCCGGTAGATCAAAAGCTCTTCATAGTGCGAACGGTTGAAGATCGCGATATCGCCCTTCAACGGCACCTGTGCCTCGACCCTCCACAGGTAATCGTGGGCCTGCTCCGTCGTGGACGGCGACTTGAACGCGCACTCATACACGCCATGGGGCGACAGGCAGGAGAGAACAGCGGCAATCGTTCCGTCCTTTCCCGCTGCGTCCATGGCCTGGAAGAGCAGGATGAGGCCTTCCTTCTTCTCCGCGTACAGCTTGCTCTGAAGCTCCTGTATCTTTTCAAAATTCTTTTCCATCTTCTCTTCGGCTTTCTTGCGATCCGATTCGAAGTCCGTTTCATCCGTCGATACCTTGGACAGCTTGAATTCCCTGCTTCCATCATACCTGTACGCCTTGAGCATTGCTATACCTCCCTTTAATCCTGAATCACATCAGGGATTGTTTCCTGGGTGCCTTGGCATGTGCGCCCATTGAAGCGCTCCAACAGCGCCCTTGCACGTTTGAGAATTGGCAGCTCCCGATTGGCGATGAGCCTGCCCAGTCGGGTACACGCGCACCTTTCATACTCCGCGACTGCTGCCTCATAGCCCAGCTTCATCGTGGAGAGGTGGTATTTGTCGGCCT
Source organism: Clostridia bacterium (assembly GCA_017432405.1). The sequence goes on from JAFRJF010000131.1 coordinate 14,273, forward strand.
CGTCCTGGGTCAGGCGTCTGCTGCCAAAGGCCTTGACGCGGCATAGATAGTAGTGGTTGATGTTGTGCCGGTGGATCAGGTTGTAATAGTCGCTCACGACACCAATGTCAGCCAGGATATCCACCTGAGCGCCGAGCTCCTCCCTGAGCTCCCTGCGGATTGCCGCATCGAGCGCCTCGCCGGGCTCGACGCCCCCTCCCGAGGTTTCGATCAGCGTCGCCGCGCCGAACTCGTCGTCCCGCACAGCCCTCACAAAGTAATAGCTGTCCGCGTCGTCCACGACGATCGCGCGCACGATCTGGCGGTCGTGGTCGGTATAGGTCAGCGGCCACTGCGTGTCCTGCAGCTCAATCCTGACCTGCTCAACAGCTTCCATCGGCGCACCCGCTCCTTCCTAAAAGCACATCTTCACATTCAAACACCTGCCGAATCACCCGTTTGCCTCTTCGTACAGCGCGTCAAGCACCTCCGGGGTCACCGAGCCGATGGTGTTGTATATGACCTCTCCCCTGCGGTTCAATACGATGGTCTGGGGCAGCGTGCCCGTGCCGCCCACGAGGGCGATCACGGCGTCGTCCGCGTCGGTGGCAAACGGCATGGCGTAGCCCTTGTCAGAAATGTAGGCCTCCGGGTCGTCCGTCACCAGCGAGGGATGGACGGCGATCATGGCGATGTCGCCCTCGTGGGCCCTGTACAGCTCGCTGAAATGGGGCAGCTCCTGCTTGCAGGGCGTGCAGTAGGTCGCCCACAGGTTGATGATCGTGACCTTCCCCCGCTGCTCGGCCAGGTGGAACGTGCTGCCGTCGTAGCAGCTCAGCGTGAAGTCCGGCAGCTGCTGGCCCACCTCGTGCCCAAGGGGCGCGTCGCTGTCAAAACGGTCAGCCTCGGACGCTTCTGTGGCTGCAGGCGCTTCTGTGGCTGCAGGCGCTTCTGTCTCTACAGGCGCCTGTGTCGCTGCGGGCGCCTCAGTCGCTTCGATGGCCGCCCCAGCGGGTTCCAGGGTCGGCGAGGGCTTCGCTGCCTCCGGCTGCCTGCCGGCCTTGTTGACGGCGGGATCGAGGAAGTTGAACCACACAATCGCAAAGCATAGCACCGCAAGCGCGACGCCCCAGAGTATCCGGCCCAGCCGCTTCCGCTTCTCCGGCGCGTCCGGTCCATCCCCCGCGCACCCCTTTTCAGACGCCTTGAGGACGATCCTGCCCGCCTTGATGGAAATGGCCCCCTGGTTGCAGGCCGAAATGCATTTGCCGCAGTTGATACACTCGTGATCGCCCACCTGCCGCACATCCATGCCGCAGCCGCGCACGCAGGCGTCACAGTGGTTGCAGCGATTCTCATCCACCTTCACACCGACGATGTTGAACCGGTTGAACAGTCCGTATATGGCGCCCAGGGGACAGATGAAGCGGCAGAAGGCTCGATAGCAGAACACGCAAGCCAGGCCGATCACCAGCATGATGACAAACTTGCGGGTGAACAGTATGCCCAGCATGCTGAACATCGCGTCGTTGCCCGGGTTGGCCAGGTGACCTATGGCCCCTTCGAACGTGCCCGCCGGGCAGATGTACTTGCAGAAGCCCGGCAACGGCAGGTCGTATCGCAGGCCGTACCACAGCGGCAGGGCGACGACAAACACCGCCAGCAGCACGTATTTCAGCCAGCTCAGCGCCCTGGTCACGCGGCCCTTCCTGAGCTTGGGCGTGGGGATTTTGTTCAGCAGCTCCTGGATCCAGCCCAGCGGGCAAAGCCAACCGCAGATGGTGCGCCCCAGTATGACGCCATAGAGCAGCAATATCCCCAGCACATACCAGCCCGCGCGATGCCCCGTGGAGGCCAGGGCATTCTGGATGGACCCCAGCGGACAGGCGCCCACCGCGCCCGGGCAGGAATAACAGTTGAACCCCGGCGCGCAGACGATCTTCGACGATCCCTTGTAGATTTCGCCCTTGATAAAGCCCTTGACGTAGGCGTTGTGCAGAAGGGCGCTGTAGAGCTGCACGAGCTTCCGGGTGGTCGGCCTGTGGACATGCCACCAGCTGTTCTTCACATTATCCAAGGCCAACACACTCCGTACAAATCGTGATTGCTTTGTAGAGCACGTCTCGGGCACTCTGGTTGAATACGCCGAGGACGATGAACGCGACGGCGGCGATTATGAGGACCGCCTGCAGGACAGCGGGGTTCCCTTTGGCGTGCGGAGGATCGGCCGGCGCGGCCACCCCATCCGCCTTTTCCCGGGCAAGCTGGGCCTTCGCGGCCTCGATCTCAAGGGCCACGTGCTTCTCCCCCAGCAGGGAGGTCACCGCCAGGGCGCCGATGCCCACTGCCGCCCATGGCAGCAGCACCCTGACAAGCGCATAGAACATGCCCTCCAAGTCGTCCAGAGGGAAGTGCTCCGCCCTGGCCAGATAGATGGCGACGGGAACCATGCAGGCCCCAAAGATCGCCCAGCCCGCAAGGCGCAGACGCCTTTGAGCAGCCTGGGCCTGACGCATGGCCTGGGAAGGGGCGGCGACGCGGGCAACGGCGAGATCCCTGACGCGCTCCGAATCCTTTACCGGCTTTTCGGCGTCTTCGTCACGGATTCCAAGGACGAGGCCCGCGATCATCATCCCGATGGCGAAGAAGGCCAGCGGGGCAATCGGCGCAAACTTCTCCGCCGCGATTTCCCGGGTGTAGATGGCGGCCCGCGGGTTATCCGCCCTGTGCGCCAGTCCCTCCCGATAGATGCCGACGACGGAAACGGACAGGAAAACCACCAGCAGCACGCACAGTATGACCTGCATAACCAGATACAATTTCGCTCTTGTCACGAGTATTACCCTTGCTTTCTCTCGCCCGTCAGGACCAGCGCGGAGAGCAGGCCGGCGATTCCCCCGCCGATGTGCCCCTGCCAGCTGACGCCCGCGCTGAAGCTGTAGATCAGGTTGATCACGATGCCTCTCAGGGCATAGGCCGGATTGATGTTGTTCTTCAGGTTGAAGACCAGCGTCGACGTCATCAGTGCCCAGATCGCGCCGCTCGCGCCGGCATGGATGCCCCTGCCGCCCGCGAAGTTGATCAACAGCCCCGAGCCGATGATCCCGATGAGGTAGATCAGGGCATACCGCCACCATCCGACCCGGTTCTCCAGGTCGAGGCCAAACATGCCCAGGCAGATCATATTGCTGCCAAAGTGCATGATGCCAAAGTGCAGAAAGGCGCTGACGAAGAGGCGTATCCACTGTCCGTCCTGCAGCGCGCCTTGGTACATGGCAAATCTGTAGACGGCGTTGTTCTCGCCCACGGAGTACTCATAGATCAGGCCGATCAGGTTCAGCAAAAAGATGACTACCGTTACGACGGGAATCTTGATCCCGCGTCGCTCAACTGTGTATTCTGCGCTCATTGACGCACCGCCTTCCGGGTTTATTACGCATACAAAATTATTATAACATGTTTTCGGTGCAGATGTCCATATTGAATGCCAACTGCACGAGAAAAAAATGATTGTGGCGGGCTGTGGAATGCGATGCAACGACTCTTTTAAAGTCAACGAAACCCAGACGATGTAATGACGCCAGAGCGGCGGCCTGAAGGCCGCCGCTCTGGCGTCAAATGCTTTCAATCCATATCACTGCCTGTCGCGCTTTCCGGCACCAACCGCCGCCATCGCAACCGCCGCGATCATATCCAGTACCATCATAGTCAGCACAGCCCATTGGCAGGCCCACATCGACGAAGCCATCTTGATGATCGCCGCTCCGGTCACGACCAGATTCAGGACGGCCACGGGCAGTCCCACCCTTCCCGCTTCGCCCCGAACGCTCATCACCGACCAGAACAACAGCAGTGCCTGGTCAAAGCTGATTATGATTCTACAAAGCTGAGGCAGCGCGCCAAATACATAATCGGTAACGGCCCAATAGCTCCTGGCCAGGTAGTAATCCGCTGACAGAAAGAAATCGTTGTTGCCCGGCCGGGCGTGATACTCGGCGGCGGGATATCGCGGTGCGATAACCGGTATGAACAACGAAACAAAGCACAACAATGCAAGGACAGAACAGATTATATTGACTTTGTTCTTCATATGCCTCTATGACCTCGCTGAAACAATAATGGCATCACTCTCATTATACCATCATGGAAAAACGAAGTCAACCGCATACAGTGCCGTTCAGCGGCCTATGCCATTCAGCGCGTCGCCGATATCCCTGTTGATACACAGGCTCTGCCCCTCGATCACTTTGGGGCAGAAGGCTTCGCTGTAATTCACGCAGGCATAGATCGCCTCCGGGTTTTCCGAAGTCATCTGCCAGAAGGGGTACTTGATGATGACCGGGGTATTCGCGCCGACGCCCAGCTCGAGGTACAGCACCCGGCCCGCTTCATGCTTTTTCAGGAAATCGGCATAGGCCGCAGAAGCCCGGCACCAGCCCGCGTCCTCGACGAAGCTGTCGTCGGATCGCAGGTTCATCACCACGTCGCTGCCGTCCGTCGGGCATAAAGGCACCAGCTCTGTGGGAATCCGCATGGAGAGCCTGCCATCCTCCGGGACCCGGAACGCGCCGTTTTCGTCCCTTACAAAGCCCTGGGCCGCCATGGCCCGCATGGTCCAGTCCTCATTGTCAAAGGTCGCCTGTATGGCGGGATTGACGCTCTGGAACAGGCCGTAGTCGCCCTGGGTGTAGAACAGGCGGGCCTTGTCAAAGCCCGCCCGCTGAAATTGATGGTCCACGTTGGTGGTGATGACAAAATAGTCCCTTTTCTCCACCAATTCCAGAAGCTGCCGGTACACCGGCCTGGGCGGGTCGATATAGCGGTTGAAATAGATATGCCGCGCCCACCAGGCCCAGCGGGTCTCGTCGTCCGGGAAGGGATAGAAGCCCCCGGAATACATATCCCTGATGCTGTACTTCGCCGCAAAATCAAAGAAGTACCTTTCAAAACGCTCCCCGCTGTACGTCAGCCCGGCGGAGGTGGAGAGACCTGCGCCCGCGCCGATCACAACGGCGTCCGCGTCGTCAAGGGCGGCGCGCAGCCTTTTCGTCTGTTCTTCTGCGCTTCCGACGCCACGGGACATGCGGTTTCCCAGAGTGCGCACGCCCAGAAGGCCCTTTCGGATCGTATCGGTGTAGCCATTCTTTTCCATATGACCCTCTCTGTATTCTCTTGTATTTTTCAGGGGTTCAACCGTCGTCCCTGCCGAACAGGATCCATTGCACAAACCCAACCGGCGCGTCGATGTCGCCGGCGATGCTCGTCAGGACCGCTTCCGTCATATCCCGGCGAATCTCCTCCCGCGCTTCCCTGGCCTCCGGGGTCTCCGCCCCGTCCAGAAACAGGGCCAGCACCTTTCGTTGAGGGGTTTGCCGGACATCCTGATGGAGGCTGGCGCGCAGGCAGGAAGCCATCGCGCTGTACCAATGTTCACGCGCCGTGTCGACGTCTTCACCAAATTCGCCGCTGAAATGAACCAGATCCGAATCCGTGATCTCCAGGAGCCGGGTCCATGCCGCGGCCAGCACCCGCTCCGTCACCGCTTCCCGGGGCTCCGGGACATCGAACATGCCCATCATCACCATTTGCAGCATCTGGCAGCCCGGCAGGTTATCCCCGCATTGGATTTCCCTGTCCGCGCTCCAATCTGCGGCCAGGGCCGTCGGGGAGAGCGCAAGCATCAGCGCCAGCGCCAGCCATATGCCCAAGCCTCTCATGTCATGCGCTCCTTTTCCTCGATACCGCCGCGCTCGAAATCCGCCAGGAAGCGCGTGCCCTTGCCCGGCGTGCTTTCGACGCTCAGCCTGCCGTTACAGCCCTCCACGATGGCCTTGACGATGCTCAGCCCGAGCCCGGTGCCGCCCGCGTCGTCACGGGCTTCGTCCACGCGGTAGAATTGCTCGAAGACCCGCGCCGCATGCTCCGGGGCGATGCCGATCCCGTCATCCTCCACGGCGATGCGCCTGCCTGAAAGCCGGACCCAGACATGCCCGTTCGGCCTGCCGTAGCGCACGGCATTGTCCATCAGGTTATAGAGTATCTCCCAGACATCCTGCTCCCGGGCCGGTACACAGGCTTCGCCCGTCACGCTTATCCCGATGCCCTTTCGGTCCGCCCTCGGCGTAAGGGAGCGTCGCACCTCCTCGGCGATCGGCGCGACCTCAACGGGCTCCACCGCTTCCTCTGAACCGCGCTCCGCGCGGCTCAGGCAAAGTATGTCCTCGATCACCGCCAGCATTCGGTCGCATTCTCCCATGATCGTCTCGAGACACAGCTCGCGCTCCTCGGGGGTATCCGCCATGCCCTCCTTCAACAGCTCCGTATAGCCGCGCACCGAAGTGAGCGGACTGCGCAGCTCGTGGCTGGCATTGGCCACAAAGTCATTGCGCAGGTTCATGGTGCGGAGGATCTCATGCTGATCCTGCCTGAGCCGGTGGATCCGATAGGCGATCGCGTCCATATCGGGCTGGTATTCGGGAAACACGGCGCTGACGTGGTCCAACTCGCCGTCCAGCAGGCGCCTCAGGTCCTCCATCTGGCGGCGCTGGTCCGCCGCGAACCTAGCAAAGTCCCGCCGCTGTAGCAGGTACAGCACCAAAAACAGCACCGCGAGCAGCGCCCCGTACAGGGCTATGCCCCCCGCGACCTCCAGCACCGGGTAGCTCAATCGCAAGATCAGCCGGGGCGACAGCCGACGGGCCATGTACAGCATCAATGTCGCGCCGGTCTGCGACATGCGCAGGCTCTGTCCCGTCTCGCCCCGGCGGGCGGCGACGATTTCCGGTTCGGAATAGTGGTTGGCGTCTCCCTCCGCCCCGTCGGCGCTGTCCGCCAGCGTCAGCCCAGAATCCATCATGAAGGTGACCCTGAGCTGCGGCGATACCCTGGCGATCGCGTCCGCCAGGGTCTGGAAATCGTCGTTGGAATCCATCGTCCACATGGAGGCCGCCTGCAGCAGCGCCCGCATATGGCTGTGGGCATCATCAATGGCCAGCTTCGCGGTCACCCCGATGGCGGCCAGGGCGATGAGCAGCGTCAGCAGTATGCCGCGCCAGTAGATGGCCTGCAGCCGGCGCCTCACGGCTTTTCTCCCGCGATCAGGCGATAGCCCGTGCCCCGCACCGTCTGTATAAAGCGCGGCGTGTCCGCGGTATCCCCCAGCTTCAGCCGCAGCGTCTTGACGTGGGAATCCACCGTGCGGGAGGCGTCGTCCCGGGTGTTGTAGCCCCAGACCTCCCTGAGCAGCTCCTGGCGGGTGACCGCTGTGCCGGGCCTGCGGGCCAGGTAGAGCAGCAGCTCATATTCCATCGCCGTCAGATCCACCCGCCTGCCGTCCACCAGGGTCTCGCGGGATTCGGTGCGCAGCACCAGTGCCCCAAAGTCCAGCTTCGGCGGCTCGGCAGGCACGCGGCGCAGCGCCGCCTGGACCCTTGCCTGAAGCTCCCGCACGCCGAAGGGCTTGGTGATGTAATCCTCCGCGCCGCCGTCCAGCCCCCGGACCTTGTCCCGCTCCGCGCCCCTGGCGGAGATGATGATGATCGGGACCCGCCGCATCGCCCGGTCTGCCTTCCATTCCCGCAGCACGTCAAAGCCGCTCGTGGCCCGCAGCATCAGATCCAGCAGCAGCAGGTCGGGCAATTCAGTGCCCTTGCGCCGCTCCTTCTCCAGTGCCTCAGCATCCGGAAGGCAGAGGGTATCGTGCCCCAGCTTCCTGACCGTCATTTCGATCAGGAGGGCGATTTTCGAGTCGTCCTCGACGATCCATATGGTTGACATTTCCCTCGCCTCCGTTTCAGGTGCCCAGCATCCCGTCCATCCGCGCCAGCGTCACCCGGATAAAGTCCTCGATGTCCCGGATGTTGGCCGCGCTGCCCTCGCCCATGCCGCAGCCAGGCCACCGCGCCGTATCCCGAAGGATGGCGGGATACAGCGCGTCGAACAGCGCGTGCGCCTTACCGAGAATGCGCTCTTCTGTTATGGGGCCGGCGCGCAGGCCGGCCCAGCAGGCGCGCATGTCGTCCATCAGCGTCGGATCAGCCGCGACCAGGGCCTTCATGCCGTCATCCAGGGCGAATGCGCTGATCCCGTAGGCGACATAGTTCGTTTCGGGGCTGTCCCCGTCCCAGAGGTCGCCGAAGGTGTGGTTCAGATCCCAGGGGATGCGGTACAGCACATAGCCGCCATCCTCCCAGACACAGTGTATGAACATGTTTTTGAAGTGATTGTCCCGCGCCTGGACCAGCAGCGACCACAGGGCATAATCCACGGCGTTCTGCCGGGACAGGCGCGCGTTGCCCGCGGGCATATCGCCGTTCAGCAGCGCCATATAGTCCGCCGCCGGTGCCCAGGCCGATTTGACCGCGCTGCCCGTGAAGGCCAGCTCCAGCCCGCCGCAGGCCTCGGCCCCGCCGGCAGCCGACATCCGGGCCGCGTCCGGCCGATCGTTGGCAACTACCTTGTAGAGTATGCCTTTTTCCCTGTCGGCCCCGACCTGCTTGCGGTCGACGCGCTCCTGGAGGAGGTAAAGGCCGTGGTATGCGCCGCTCAGCCAGACCTCCACATAGGCCGGGCGACTGCTCGCCGCCGCCCTGCCCCGGGAATTGATCTCGTCCCAAAGCCAATAGGCCATGGCTTCCCGGATCTTGGAGGTGTCAGAATACATGGGATTCAGTATCCAGTCATCGTCCGCTCGAAGGCCGCACAGGGCCAGGTCGCGCTTCGCGCCGTCAGCCTCCACCAGCTTCAGCCGATAGCTCTTCTTGGGAAAGCGGCGGCTGGTATTGCCCCGCAGGCGTATGCGTATGGCGGCTTCAATCCGGGAAGCGCCCCCTTCATGCCCCTCCGTCAGGCGCATCGTGCCCGAAGCCTCCTCATCTCCCGGCAGCATCCCCGATTCCGTTTCGATTTCCAGCCTTGGCAGCCTGATGACATCCGAATCGGCAAGGGCCAGTCCGCCATGTCCCGGCAGGAGCAAAGCCACGACGGCCGCTATAAAGACAAAGCGTCTGCGCCTCAAATGCATAACCGCCTCCAGGCTGTTCGTCAATCCGGGCTGTCGGGCGAATCGGGCGTATCCCTGCCACGGCCCGTTTTTTTGTCGTCCGGGGTGTCGGGCGTGTCATTCTTTTTTCCTTCTTTTTCGCCCGGGGTGTCGGGCGTGTCCTTCTTTTTATCGTCGTCCTTCTTTTCGTCCGGGGTGTCGGGTGTGTCCTTGCCCTTTGACGTCTCCGCGGTGTCAAAGTCCTTGGAATCCCAAAAATCGTCCCCATAGCTCCATCGCGCCACGGCATCGGCGGACTGGATCCGACTGGCGCTGACCGCATCGTACACGCCCGTTGCCGGCAGTCCGTTCGCCATCTGGAACTCGATCAGCGCGGCCTGCGTGCGGGGGCCGAACACGCCGTCCGCCTTGCCCTTCAGGTAGCCCAGGCTGATCAGCAGCGCCTGCAGGTCGGCGATGCGCGTGGAGCCGTCGCTGTCGCGGCTGCCCACGGTGATCTCCGAAAACGCCTCCACCCAATTGCAGAGCTTTCGCCAATCCTCGTCGTTCTCCCAGCTGTCGTCGTTCCAGTTCGGGCTCATGATGATGAATTCCACGAAGGCCTCCGGCAGGCCCGACTCACCGGCGATGCGCTGCACCGCTTCGGGGTTCATCTGGCTGCGGATCGCCTCCCGCTGGGCTTCCTCCGGGGCGCCGTCCAGCTTCATAAACAGCGAGAGTATCGTCATGGCGTTTTTATACTGTGCTTCCGCATCCGGGTCCACGGCAGCGCGCTTGCCCAGCGCGTCGGCAAGGGCCTTGTACCAGGCGTTGCGCACCTGTCCGGCCAGCATGGCGTGCTCAGCGGCGTAGGCGGTGATATCCCGGCTGGCAATGCCGGACAGCGCCGCGACCGCCCCCTCATCCGATGTGTCGAAGCGTCCCGCCATCAGGGCGTCCAGCAGCTCAACGGCCGTTTGGTTTTCCACTTCCTCAGGCGCCTCCAACAGGGCATGGAATGCGTCCAGCGCCGCCTGCTCCGCCCTTGCCCAGCCCAGCATCATCATCGCCGCGACAAGAGCCAGTGTCAAAACCCTTCGCACGTCAAATCCCCCTTTATTTTTCATCTCCCTGTCGATTATAGAATACAGGCGTGCTTGCCGAACAGCCTTTAACCGCGCTTTTCACGCCGTTTTCACCGTCGCCCGCACCCGCTCACGCCACATCCCTCAGCACGAGGGAGAGGTTGTTCAGGTTCATGGAATAGGTGTAGCGGGCCTCGTCGGCCATGCGCATGGCCAGTCGGATGCCCAGGCCTTCGCTGTTGCCGTTCTCGACGTGGCTGAGGGGATCGAAGGCGACGCAGTCATCCCGAAAGCGCATCGTCCACCGCCCCGCCTTCACCTGCAGGCGAATAGACAGCCGGTTTTCGCCGCCTTCCTTGAAGCCGTGAAGGACGATGTTGCCGCCCATCTCCTCCACGCACAGCGCCAGGTGGGCGGCGAGCCGCTTGCTTCCGCCGTGGGCCAGGCAGAAGTCCGACGCGTCGCGCGAGTAGGCCATGACCCCGTCCATGTCCTGAAGAATCGCTTCCAGACGATCCTGCTCCGGGACGCCAAAGCTGTCCTTCAGCAGCAGGATATCCTCCGCACGCCAGGTGACGCCGCCCTTTTTCAGCCAGACATAGCCCATGATCCCCAAAAGCGTCAGCACCTCGCCGGCGGTGAAATAAAGCCACACGCCGTTCAGGCCCGCCGTCCTTCCGAGGACCAGCGCCGCGAGCGTCGGCAGTACCGCGTTGGCCAGCACGCATATGACCTCCATCATGCGCACGCGCCCGGTGCCCTGATAGCAGTTGCGCAGCCCGTTGTCCAGGCAGCAGGGGATCAATCCCAGCGCGAACATCCGCAGCCCCAGGATCGCCATGGCCTGGGTCTGACCCTCTCCGGGTATGAACAGCGTCGCCAGCGGGCGGGCAAAGGCCATCAGCATCGCCATCGCCGCCACGCCCAGTATCAACGCCCACCGGGTGATCTCGCGCAGCAGCTCCGACAGTCCGGCCCGGTCCTCCTCGTTGTACAGCACCCCGGAGAGGGTCAGCGCGACGCCACCCATGCCGGTGCTGATGCAGTTGGCCGCGTTGGAGATCGAGGTGATCACCGCGTAGGCCGCCACCGCCGCCTTGCCGCCCAGGTCCAACAGCAGCATGTTCACCGCGACGACCAGCACCACGGTGGAGGCCATGCCGAATATCGTGGGCAGGCCTCCCGCCACCAGCTCGCGGATCTTGCGCCACTGTATGCCCTTGGTGGAAAACCTGAACACGCAGCGCCTGGACAGGAAATAGCTGCCGCCGATGATCATGGCCACGTAATAGCTCAGCGCCGAGGCCAGGCCCATGCCGAACATGCCGCCATGGAACACCGTGACGTTCAGCCAGTCGAAGGCCACATCCGCGACCGTCATGCCCAGCACCGCCGCGATCAGCAGGTTTCCCTGCCCCGCCATCTGCAAAAACGGCACCAGGATCAGCGCCGCCATCGAGGCAGGCGCGCCGATGACGAAGCCCGCCATGTAGCTGCTGGTGTCCGCCAGCAGCGTGGCTTCCTTCGCGCCCAGCATGCGCGCCAACGGCACGCGCGCCAGCGCCACCAGCAGCGTAAAGGCCAGCGACAGCGCGCCGGCCAGCGCAATGGAGGAGGAATAGCCCACGTCCGTCTCCGCCCTGTCGCCCCTTCCCAGGGACCGGCCGCAGGCGACCTGCGCCCCGGCGCACAGCATGCTGCCCATCGCGCCGATGATCAGCAGCACCGGCCCGGCCAGCCCGTAGGCCGACAGGGCGCCTTCGCCCAGAAAGCGCCCGATCATCAGGTTGTCGATGAGCAAACAGAGCGATACTGTCAGCGCAGAGAGTACCTGCGCGGCCAGCATTTGACCAACGAGCTTCTTTATCATGCGTCTTGTTCTCCTGTTGATGGTATTTCGGGAAAATAGTCCTCCAGTAACCTATAATCAGATTTATCATATCACATTCCGGCGGATATATCAATTGCAATTATATATTCACCCAGGGCAGACACATGTGTAGTTGCCGTATTCAAGGCCCTTCGTAATCCTTTAAATCAAAGGAATCCACAAGGAATTCCGACGCGATGCCGTAGGGGCGCTCTCCGAGCGCTCGCGGGCGATTGGAAATCGCCCCTACAAGGGCTCCTTCCCTAAATCCTAAACCCTAAACCCTCAAATACTGATTTGTCGCGGAGCGACAAATCAGTATTTGCTTGCGCCTATGCCCTTAAATCCTTTCGACGACCCTGTCGATCAAGAAGCGCTCAAAGGGGGTCGGCGACTCGTCGGCGCTGTTTGGCCCATTCCCACTGAAGGTCATCACGCACGGTGTATCCTGTGTGTAGGCATGCCAAGCCGGCATGGGCGTTCCGTCGGCGTCTGCGCCGTTGGGGTCTCCGCTGCGGATGAAGTTTGCCCAGTAGTTGCACATCTGCCTGGACAGGTCGTAGTGACGCCCGACGAAGGGCCGCCAGCATTTGGCCAGCGTTTCAAAAAAGAACCATAGGTCCACGGAATGGAACGTGCCGGGATGGTCCCAGCCGGGAATATCGGCGTCAAAGCGATAGCAATAGTTTTTCATGCCCTGCCGCGCCTTGCGCTCAAAAACGCCGCGAACCGTCAAGCCGATGCCGTTGACCGTCCCAAACCCGGCTTCGCCTCTGACATGGCTCTCTTCAAAGGCAAGGAAGCGCTGCACGTCTGCCCCGAAGCTGCCCGCCGCCGCGTCGGAAAGCCTTGCCGCGTCCTCGACCTGCAGCCCGTTCGGGAACTCGTCTGCGGTATTGCCCGCCATCATGGGCACATCCACACAGTCGCCGCTCAGGTATTGGGCCAGCGGGTCGCCGGTGCAGAATTGGCCGTCCAGCACAGTGTACATCGGGCGATATTTCTGCATGTATTCCGCGTATTTGTCCCGTATGAAAGCGGCGTCCATGGTCCGGGCTTCCTCAAGGTTAGCTGCGCCGATGAAGCGCAGGAATGCCGCGCCGTTTTGCTCGGCCTCCGCCAGCGGCTCGGGGCGACCCACCTCCCTGACGCCGTAGGGGTCGCGGATCATGGCGCTCATCACCACGGCCCGGTGGAACAGCCCGGCGTTGGCCTTGCAGCCGATCTGGGACAGCACGCTGCCCCCGCCCGCGGACTGCCCGGCGATGGTCACGTTGTCCGGGTCGCCGCCGAAGTGGGCGATGTTGCGCTTCACCCAGCGCAGCCCCGCCTGCTGGTCCAGGCTTCCGAAGTTGGCGGGGGCCTCGGGCTGCTCCCGGGTCAGCTGGGGATGGGCCATGTAGCCCAGCACGCCGATGCGGTAATTGACGGAGACCACGACGATGCCCCGGCGCGCCAGCCGCTCGCCGTCAAACTCCATCTCCGCCGGATAGCCGTACTGCAGGCCGCCACCGAAGAACCACACCAGCACCGGCTGCCTTTCCCCCGCCGATTTCGCGCTTGTCCAGACGTTCAGGTACAGGCAGTCCTCGCTCATGGGGATCTCCGGGTCCACGTGCCACTCCCGGTTGTAGATGACGTCGCCGATGCCAGGCGTCTCCTGCATCGATATGGGCGCAAACCGCGCGCAGTCGCGCTCCCCCTCCCAGCTTTCACAGGGCTGGGGCGCGCGCCAGCGGTTGGCGCCCACCGGCGGCGCGGCGAAGGGTATGCCCTTGAAGCTGGTGATGCGGGGATCGGCCGCGGGAATGCCCCGCACAAGGCCGTTTTCCGTTTGAACTACTCTAAGCATGGCAATGCCTCCTTCAGTGATATGGCTTCAGGCCAGTCGGCAAACGGCCCCGGCAGGGAGGCATTGCCCCTCGGTCTGCCAAGCATGTCGGTCTCGACCCCCGGTTCCCCCGGCACGGCGCGAACGTCCCCGGGATCGCGGATCAGCGCCAGCCGCCTCAGTTGGGCCGGCAGGCCAAAGGGCGCGTCCGCGCTGTTGTGTATCGCTACGGTCCCGGCAGCCTCATCCAGCGCGATGTCGAACCAGCCGTTCTGGCCCTCGCGGTCGAAGCCGCAGAATTCCTGCCAGGCCGGCAGGTTCAGGCAGACCTCCGGCTCGGGGTACATCACCCGCAGGTAGCCGCCATGCATGCGCACGTACAGGTTGCCCTCGGCGGTGTTGTCGGCAGTGGGAAACACGATGGCGGCCTCGCCGCAGTCGTAGAAGAGGTTGTTGACGATCCGCGCCCTCCGGGAGGTGCCGCCCCGGTCCATGCCGCCCATGCGGAAGCCCACCGGCTTGGCGTAATAGCCGCTGTGTCGGCATTTGCCGATCAGGTTGTGGGCGACGACCAGCCGATCCGTGCCCTCGCAGTAGACGGCATACCCGTTTACGGCCTCGCTCTCCCGCAGCTTGTACCATCCGGAGGAGCCCGGCTCCACCGGCACCTTCGCCGGGTCAAAGCGCCCCTCCACGTTCCAGATGACGTTGTTGTCGATCAGGTTGACGCCGTCCCGGGTGCACTCGATGAATATGGCCTCCCGCTGCTCGATGCCGTTGATGAACAAATTGCCTGTGATGCGGTTGTTCTCGTTGTGGCAGTCCAGCCAAAGGTGGTCGGCCCGAAGGGTGTTTCGAAACACATTTCGCCGGAACAGCCCGTTCACGCTGTTGTGCAGCTTGATGCCGCCGGCCTCCCAGGACAGCTCCATGCGCTGCCAACCGGTGCCCTCGATCCGATTGTCCTCGATGAGCATGCCCTCGGCGAACAGCCCCGCGATGCCGCACACCCCCGCGTCTCGGATCCGGCAGCGCCGGATCACGGAATAGCCGATGATCTCCCCCGGCACGTGGGCGTGGTGCCAGCACTCGTTCCCCACGTCGATGCCCACGGCGTTGGCCCAGTTGACCGTGCAATCCTCGATGACCCAGTGATGGCCCCGATAGGCGGAGATGGCCCCGCGCTGGGGCACCGGCGCGCCGTTGGCGGCATGCTCACAGGTCAGCCCCCTGAGCCGTATGTAGGATAAGAACGGCGTCTGCGGCGCGAAGCACTGCTCCCGTACCGTCACCTCGATCAGGTGGCCCGACGGGCTGTCGTCGCCCGCGAGCCTGAAGTGGACCTTCTGGCCGTTGTGCTCCACCCAGTAGGTGTCCGCATCGTCCGCCAGCTGGTTGTACAGCGCCACCTGCCGAAGCGGCCTGCCGTCGCAGAACACGCAGCCCCTTCGGTTCAGGTAGAGCGTCATGTCCGTCTTGTCGTACTCGATGAACAGTCGGTCGTGAAGCAGGTTCACCGCGCAAAAGGGGTTGTAGCCCTTGAACAGCTCCGGGTCGAGGGCATACTGCCACACCCGAACGCCTGACACGTCCCGCGCTCCTCCCGGGCGTTGCAGGCTCCAGCCCTCGCTGGGCGTGATTTCACGTACCGCCTCGGAGGCGCGGATCACCACCGGGCCGTCGCCAAAGGCCTCGTAGGCGATCATGCGCTCCGGGCCCTCGCCGCCCCGGGCCGGGGACACACACTCCCGGTAAAGGCCCGCGTGGATGCGCACCCGCGTGCCCGGCGTAGCCAGCTGCGCCGCCCGGCCGATGGTCCTAAGCGGCCTGTCGGCGCTGCCGTCGTTGTCGTCGCTGGCCTGGGGGCACGCGCCGTCCACGATCAGCTCCCGGTCGTAATGGCATTCCTGCTCCCAGAAATCAAAGGTTGTGCCGTCTGGAAGGATGGCGGATCTGTCCATGTTGTCATCTCCCTATGTATTCGAATCCAAAATCACCGCAGGGGCGGCGATACGCCGCCCCTGTATGGGGTCGTCCCAACCTGACTGTGTTATTCAGCCACCGCGATCTTGGCGTCCACCTCGGTCTGGTAGTTCTCGCAGTCGAAGGCGTACAGCTGCTCATAGCCGAAGCCGTTGAGCTGCTCGGTCATCTCGTCCCACATGGCCTCGAACTCGTCGTCGGTCTCGCAGAAGATCAGGTTCCAGGTGTAGGAGCACAGCTGGGTGTTCACGTCCACGCGCAGGGCGGCGATGTCGTTGTCGTCGGCCTTGGGGGTGAAGTCAACGCTGGGGCTGGCCAGCAGCTGGCCGTTCTTCTTCATGTAATCCACGGAATCCTCGGCGTCGAAGGTCTCCTGCCACTCCCGTTTCATGTCGGTCATGGTCATGTCCTTGTAGGACTGCCAGAACTTCTGGGCGTAGCGCTCGCCGGTGATGGGATTGACGCAGTAGGAAGCGACGATCCACTGGTTGATCTGATTGTTGCCGTCGTTGTAGCCGCCCTCGCCGTACTCTTCGGGTACGGGCAGGTTGTCCATCAGGGCATTGTCCTTGTAGGGCACGAACTTGCCGTCGTCGCCGACGATGTAGTTCAGTCCCTCGATGCCGCAGTGCTGGAAGGTGGCGCCTTCGGCACTGGCATACCAGTTCAGGAACTCCATGAGGCGGTCGTACTTCTCGCCCTCCACCTGGGAACCGATGCCGAACATGCGGTCGGAGCCGTAGTAGCGGTCCGCGTCGGCGTAGAAATACATGTCGCCCACGGGGATGAAGATGAAGCCGGTGCCGGCGTTCAGGCGATCCACGCTGTTCCAGAAGCCGGTCTGCCAGCTGTACCACATCAGGTCGGCGCGGCCGGTGGACAGCTTGTTGGCCACGTCGTCCCAGGGCTGTTCGCCGGACTCGGGATCGACCAGGCCCATCTGATAGGCCTTGTTCAGGAACTTGGTGATCTTGTAGTAGGCGGCGTCGCGGTCATAGACCGTGGTGAAGGTGTTGTCGGGCTTCAGGATCGCGCTCTGCTTCAGCTTCTCGCCGTACCAGGTGGTCAGCTGCACGACGTTCGCGATGCCGATCATGTTGTCGTTGCCGTCCCAGTCGCGCCACAGCGTGAAGGGATAGGCGGGGTCGCCGTCCTCGTTGGTGGGATGGACCTCGTGGATCTTGGCCAGGCAGTCCAGCAGGTCGTCCAGCGTCTCCAGCTTCGGCCTGCCTACCTCGGTGTAGAGATCCCAGCGGAGCATCGGGGAGGAATAGATCACGTCGTCGGTGATGGACGTGGGGGAAGTGTCGGACATCTCGGAGGGGATGCCGTAATACACGCCCTCTTCGCCGGTCAGGCCCTTGTTGTAGACGTCGATCTGCTCCTTGAACTGCATGATGTTCTCACACTCGGGCAGCTTGTCGCTGATATCGCGCACCAGGCCCGCGTCCAGCAGGTCGGAGAAGTCCTTCTTGTCCACGACGATCAGGTCGCCCAGGTTGCCCGTCTGGGCGCGGGTAGCGAACACCTCGTTGCCCACAACCTGGGGCGCAATGATGTTCAGTTCGATGTTGAAGCGGTCCTTGATAACCTTGGCAAACCAGCCGGACTGGATGCCGTTGTAGTTGGCCGCCGCGTCGTAGACGTCGATGACCAGCGGCGCTTCCTCGGCCACCGCGCTGAACAGACCCATGGAAAGCACCATGGCCAGAACCAGCAGGACAGACATAAACCGTTTCATAATAACCCTCCTTTGATTGTATGATACAAGGCCGAAGCCTGTATATCCGGATTACCCCTTCACCGCGCCGATCATGATGCCCTTGGTAAAGAAGCGCTGGAAGAACGGATAGACCAGCATTACGGGCAGGACCACCACCACGGTGACGGTCATGCGCACGGAGGTCGCGGTGGCGGCGCGGGCCAGCGTGGCCGCCAGATTGCTGGAAGAGGTGGTGCTGCTGATCAGCGCCTTCAGGCTGTTCGCCTGGTTGATGTACTGGAACAGCACGTATTGCAGCGTGTTCAGCTTGTCGGTGTTGGTCATCAGCAGCAGCGTGTCCTGGAAGGCGTTCCACTGGTTCACCGCCGCGAATATGGCGATGGTGGCGAGGATCGGCTTGATGACCGGCAGCATGATGCTGAAGAATATCCTCAGCGTGCCCGCGCCGTCGATCTCGCCCGCGTCCTGGAGCTCCCTGGGCACCGATTCGCAGAAGGTCTTGCACAGTATGATATAGAACGGCTGAATGATCGTGGGGAAGATGTAGCCCCAGAAGTTGTTGGTCATGCCCAGCTTGTCCATGGTCAGGTACCAGGGAATGATGCCGGCGTTGAAGTACATCGTCACCACCACGAAGCGGTACCAGAACTTGCGCTTCCAGAGCGTCTCTCGGGTGAACATGTAACCCAGGAAGCCGGCCACGATCACCGTCAGCGCCGTGCCGATCACGGTCCTGAGCACGGAGATCTTCGCAGCGTCCAGCAGGCCCGGTATCTTGGTCACGTTGATGTAGTTCTGGAAGTGGATCCCCATGGGATAGAGGATCACCTTGCCGCGCTCGGACAGGTTGTTGGCGCTGATGGAGTTGATAAAGATATAGTAGAACGGATAGATGCACACAAAGGCGAAGATCGCGTAGACCACATAGGTAATCACGCTGATCACCCGGTCCGTGAAGCTCTTGTCCAGCTGCACGCCGTTGGGGTTGTGCTTGCTCATGGTCTGTCCCTCCAAAAGTCTGCCCAATTACTAAACCCAATCGCCTTTCAGGCCGGCCGTTTTGCCCGATCAGGAAAGCGGTACGTTTTCCGGGTCGGCCTCAGATGAACCCGTCGCCGCGAATCAGCTTGGAAACCGTGTTGGTCACGGCGAGCAGGGCCACGCTGACGATGCTCTTGAGCATGCTGATGGCCGTGGACAGCGGATAATTCTTGATGCTGCTGCGGGCGTAGTTGTAGACGTACAGGTCCAGGACCTCGATGTATTTCCTGTTGAAGTCGTTCTGGAACACGTAGTACTGCTCCATGCCGTTGTTCAGGAAGCTGGCGATGTTCAGCATGACGATGACGAAGTAGGTGGGCAGTATGCTGGGGATGATGATGTGCCCAATGATCTGCATCCGGGTCGCGCCGTCCACCCGGGCCGCCTCGAGCATCTGCTCGTCGATGCCGGTGATGGCCGCCAGGTACATGATCGCCGCCCAGCCGGCGTTTTTCCACGTCAGCCAAAGCCACATCTTGAACCACAGGTGATCCTTGGACTTCAGAAACGATATGGGCTTTTCGATCAGCTTTAAATCCATGAGCACCGAGTTCACCGCGCCGTTGGAGCCGAACACGTTGAACGCGATGGAGAATACCAGCACCCAGCTGATGAAGTTGGGCAGCGTGGTCACCGTCTGCACGAACTTTTGATAAGGGCGGCACTTGATCTCATTGAGAAACACCGCGAAGATCATCGGGAACCAGGAGAACAGCAGCGATATGCCGCTCATGGCGAAGGTGTTGCGCAATACCCGCAGCACGTCCGCCGTGCGCACGGGGTTGGACACGATATAGTGGAACCACTTGAGCCCCACGAAGGTCTCCGCGGTGATCGGCTTTGGCGGCTGGTAATCGTGGAAGGCATATATCCATCCATACAGCGGGAAATAGGAAAACACGAGCACGAGCAGTATGAACGGAAGAATATACAGGAATTCCTTATAGGAACGGGCCTTCTTGGGATCGATATGCATTTGGGCACCTCCCAATTGGTATTCACGGCGCAAATGACAGCTTTCGATAGCGCCCCATTCCGCCATAGCCGGATTCTACAGGTAACCATTCATTAATATGATATCAGTACGATACTTAACATACAAGTCAATTACAGACATTAATAAGGGACAAAAATATCCTATGAAAAAATTGAGTTTCCAAACGACAAGATTTGATATATAATAACCTTTAGGACATAATTGGCCTTTCATGAGGTGCGCCATATGAAACTGTTTTATGAAACGAGAGATGAAAATTTATTCATCGGCAGCATGACCCGCTATCCCTTTCCGCTGCACGTCCATGAGATCGTGGAGCTAGCCTGTGTGCTGAAGGGTGAGGTCGAAATGCAGATCGACGGAAAGGAATATGTACTGCGCCCCGGGGATATCGCCATCGCCTTTCCGCTGATTCCCCACAGCTTTGAGCGCCTAAGTCCGGACGCCTCCGGCCTCGCCGCCTTCTTCCTCGCCGACACCTTCCCCCAGTTCACAAAGACCTTCCTGAGCATGCTGCCCGAATCGCCGGTCTTGCGGGGGGAGCGCGTCAACGCTGACGCGCGCCTTGCCATCGACAGGCTGGTCCGCGACCCGGAGGGCGACGCCTCCCCCTCCCGCCTGGCCTACCTGCACCTGCTGATCGCCAACGTGCTCAGCCGGATGTGCTTCAAGCCCAGCGAAAGCTGCGGCGAGCAGGGCATGACCTATCGCGTCTTCAAATATATCTTCGACCACGCCTGCGAGGATATCACCCTCGAAAGCGCCGCCCGGGGACTGGGCATCAGCCAGTCCCACCTTTCCCACCTGTTCTCCCAGCGGTTTCACGTGAACTTCCGGCGCTTCATCAACGCCATTCGCATCGACCGGGCGAGGATGCTGATGCGCGATCCCCGCATGACGCTCACCTCCATCTGCTACAGCTGCGGCTATGAGAATATCCGCACCTTCCGCCGCGCCTTCGTCCGGGAAACCGGCATGCTGCCCAGCGAATACCAGCTGAGGCAGCATGAAGCGGGAGGCCCGGACAGCGCCGAGCCTCCCACACACTGATATACAATTCAGTTTTGACCGTCGGTCCTGATCCCCTTCAGGATCTCATCCGCCCTGCGCCGCTTCGGGTTGAAGCAGACGCTGATGCGGCTTACAAAGAAGCCGATCAGGCCCTCCAGCACGAAATAGATGACCGTCACCGCGATCAGCGGGAAAAAGGCCTCATAGGTTCGGCTGCGCACGATGTCGCCCATCTTGGTCAGGTCCTGCACGGCGATGTAGCCCACGATCGAGGTGGCCTTGATCAGCCCTACGATCTCGCCCTTGTAGGCGGGAAGGATATAGGGCGTGGCCTGGGGCAGTATGATCCTGTAGAAGGTCCTTCGATTGGAATAGCCCAGCGCGTAGGCGGCCTCGTACTGGCCGCCGTCCACCGCGCCGACGCCCATCCTGAGCAAGCCATAGACCCCGGAGCCGAAGGTGAACGCAAAGCCGATGATCGCCACGGCGATGCCGCTTATGGAGACCGAGCCGAAGATGATGTAATAGAGGATCATCAGCAGCACCACCATCGGCATGCCCTGCACCAGCCACGTGCAGAAGCGGGTGATCCCGTTGGCCAGGGGATTGCCGTTGCGGCACAGCATATAGACCGCGAAGCCCAGCGCGGTGCCAAGGAGTATGGACAGCATGGTGATGATCAGCGTGTTCATCACGCCGGTCAGGAACAGCCGCCAGCGCTCCTCCCGCAGGAAGGTCTTGTTGAAGCTGTCGCCCAGCGACTGCATGAATCCGCTTTTCTCGCCCTGTCCGGCCCCCGGCGCCGCCAGATCCGCGGCCCGCGCCATCAGGAGCAGCTCCGTGCCGTGGTAGGGTATTGAAAAGCCTACGCTCTCCTTCCGCTCGTCGGTGATGACCATGTCCGACAGGGCGAAATCGTACATGCCCGTGACGATGCCCGGAATGATCCCCGAGGTATCCACGATATTGACCTCGATGCCATAGCCGTATTCCCGGCAGAATCGAACGGCGATGTCCGGGTCGGTTCCGGCGATTGCGCCGTCGGCCACGAAGGATATGGGCACCTTGGTGCCGCTGGTGGCGAAGCGAAGCGTCCCGTTCTCCCCTGTCAGGCCGCTCATGTCCACCGGGGTGGAGGCATTTTCCGGCCGGCTCCAGAAGTCGTAGATTGCCTTCAGCGTTCCGTCTGCGCTCAGCTTTTCGATGAACGCGTCCATCTGCGCCCTGAGCGCGTCCCCGTGGGCGTCCTTTGCGAACATCGCGCCGATATCCAGCACCTTCACGGGTTGCTTCAGCGCCGCGACGGCGCCGTCCTCCGCCGTCAGGGAATCCGCGACCTCCGTGCTGGCCAGGAAATAGTCGATCCTGTTGGCCTTCAGCGCCGCCACCATGTCGGTGTAGCTGTTGAACTCGCTGATGCCGGAATCCGGCAGCGCCTCCCGAATCACGGTATCGTGGAACGACCCCGTGATCACGCCCCCGCGCTTTCCGTTGAAATCAGCGGGGACAGAGGTGTTTTCATCGGACTGCTTCAATACCATCAGCACCGTGCCCCCGGAGAAGCAGGGTTCGGAGAACAAAACGGTCTGCGCCCGCTCCGGCGTGACGGTAATGGCCGCCGCCGCAAAGTCGCACTTTCCCGCCTGCACCGAGGAAAGTATGCCATCAAAGTTCATATCCACGATTTCAAGGCCGTAGCCGAACGCCTCGCAGAAGCGCGCGGCAAGCTCCATGTCATAGCCCACCACTTTGCCGTCGCGCACGTATTCAAAGGGCGCGTAGCCTGCTTCCGTAGCCACCCGCAGGGTACCGTTTTCAGCGCTCAAAGCGGCGATATCCGGCATGGTCTTGGCGTCCTCGTCCTCTGCGAACCATTTCTCCTCCAGCGCGTCGAGCGTCCCGTCAGCGCGAAGCGTTTCAATAAAGCCGTTGAACTGATCCCTCAGCGCCTGCCCCGCCTCGCTGTTCGGAAATACGAGGGCGAAGGAAAAGGTTTCCAGGTAATCCGGAAGGCAGGTCAGGCGATCATCCTCCCGCATCAGGAGCTTCGCCACCGGCTCGTCCACCACAAAGGTGTCGATCTTGTTCCCGTTCAGCGCGGCCACCATGTCCGCCTTGGTATTGAAATAAACTACCTCCGCGTCCGGCATTTTCTCTCTGACGACGGCGTCGAAGGAGGAACCCGTCTGGACGCCGACGCGCCCATAGGTTGCCGCCGGGGATTGAGGGGGCGTCTCGCCGCGCACCATCACGCCCAGTCCCACCTCATACACCGCATCGGAGAAGGGCAGCGCCTCGGCCCGTTCCGGCGTAACATTCAGGTTTGCAATGATGCAGTCCACGTCGCCGCTGAGCGCCGCCGGCACGATGGCGCCGTAGTCGTACACCTTGAATTCCAGGTCGGCGTTGAGCCATGCGGCCAGCCGATACGCCAGCTCGATGTCATACCCGTTGAGCGTTGTGCCGACGTAATAGCTGTATGGCGGCACGATGCCGCTGGTTCCGACGGTCAGGTGCAGCGCAGGCTTTTCAGGCAGGTCGATATGTGGCATCTGCTCATTTTCGTCGATGACCCAGCGCGCATACATCTCATCCAGCGTGCCGTCGGCGCGAAGCTCGCCGATGAATTGATTGATCTTACCCTTCAGATCAGGGATGCCGGACACCGGAGAGACGCCCACAGACACCTTGACCACGTCGCCCAAGTTCTCGTCCAGCAGTCGGACGCCGCTTACGCCGGCCCTGATGGCCTTTTGCATCTGCATGCGTTCAAAGATGAAGGCGTCCAGCCTGCCGTTGGCCACGTCGGCATAGCCCAGGTTCTTGTCGTTGTACTGTTCAAGCTTTGCCTCGGGCAGCTCCTGACGGATGGTCAGCTCCGCCGCACAGCCCAGCTCGGTTCCCACCTTCATGCCATCATGATTCAGTTGTTCGACCGATGTGATCTCAGCAAGGGCCGAAGTCCCCAGCAGCAACAGCATCGTCATACAAATAACAAACCATCTCTTCATTGGTCCAATCCTTACTCAGAATAAGCTCGATCACGCGAATGCGGCGCACAGTGTATTCCGAACCATGGTTACCGCTTGAATAATAGTGTTATTCTACCACAATAAAGAAAACACGTCCAGACCTAATATGAGTAAATGTAGAATCGGAGGAACCACAAGTGGCATCGCGTATACACGCGATGCCACTTGTGAACACTCTCCTATGCGATTACGCTGCCTGAATCGAAGAGATGACCGCACCCCAAAGCATATCGGCATTCTCCACGGACAGGGGCGTGCAGGTGACCTCCAGCGCGTAACCGGCCTCCGTGGTAAAGGTGACGCTCACGCTGTCCTGCTCGGGAAGCGTATAGGAAACACAGGGGAAACCGTTCACGGTGGCCACTTCGATCCCGGTAGCGCCGGCCTCGGAGGCCAGGTACTCTCCGTATTCCTCCAGCGACATGCCGCTGATATCGACGTAGACGACAGACACAGCGCCGGATTCATCCTCGGGCATGAAGTAACCGATAAAGCCGTTCTCCTGGTCCTCCTCGGTGAGCTCGACCGGATACATGCCCTCCGGCAGCCAGATCTTTACGGCCACCTCATCAAAGGTGTAGAACTCTCCGGAAACGCCGCTGGCCTCGAGGATGGGCGAGAAATCCTCCCAGTTCAGGGCAGGCGCCGCTTCAGCAAGCGCCGCGGCAGCGGTTACAACCAGACACAGGACCATCAAAACACAAAAGAGCTTCTTCATAGGGGTTAACCTCACTTTCTGTATTGTTCTCTTATGGAACTGAAGCCCATTATACAGCATCCGCTCCTCTGTGTAAACTGTCCTTTGGTAAAGGTTCCCCCTGTTCCCGTTCACGTCCGGGGCCCTGGCCACCGCCACCAGGCAGCGCCCAGGACGCCACCCTGTTCCCGTTCACGTCCGGGGCCCTGAAGGATCGCCTACACCTCAAACGGTATGGCTTCAGTCATATCGTATTCTCCAAACACGTCGTTCAGCACGAAGCAAAACATCATCTCCAGCTTGTCGTCATCCTCGCCCAGATCCTCGTAGGTCACTGTCATCCCGTCCTCCCACAGGATCTCGTCACCGTCGAACTCCATCTCCTGCAGCTCGCCATCATCCCCGGAATCGACGAACATCGTGTAGACGGGAATGATGCTGTCTCCCTCGTTCAATTCAGTCGTGTTCCGTATCGGCAGGCCGTTTGCGTCATAGCCTGCGTTTGCGCCCAGGATGCGCCCTTCCGCCTCCCCTGCTTTGAATTCCACCACCAGATAGGTGTATTCTCCGTTCAGCCTGACCGGGATGAGGCTTCGCCTGCCGTACTCGTTTTTCAATTGATCGTAAAGCGGCACCAGCTGATCGCCGAAGATGGGCCAGGTACCGTCAAACAGGCTGTAGACCTCGCCGCTGTTCCAGTCGACCACGTTGTTTTGCATCAGGCCCAAATCGACATACCCGAACATCTCTTCGTCGCTGATGTCCATCATCAGCATGCCCTCGACATGGTCCAGGTATTGCAGATCTTCCGGCGCAATGCTGGCGGAGAACGCATAATCGTATTCGGTTGTGGCAACGACGTCGGTCGGCTGGGACGCTTCCTCATAGGTCTGGGTCGCCTCATCCCAGTTCATCTCATTCGTGGATTCCCCAATCATAGCCGAAATCTGAGAGAAGAACCCGGAACCGGTGACGGCCTGGGGCGTGGTTTGCGCGAAGCTGTGACTCCCACCCACCAGCTGGCCCGCATAGGCCTTGACGAAGCCCATCCAGTTGGGCATGTAGAAGGAGAGGTCCAGGCCTTCGATATAGCTCTCAAACTCGTCCTTCGTGTCCTGGGGAATCAGCACCGACAACCCGCAGCAGGGGTCAAGATTGTCCGACTGCCTGTTGATCCGCACCGCCTGTCCCATCGCCTTGCGCGCCTGTGCGGCGCCGTCAGGGGCAAATTGGGCATAGGCATCCAGCATGGCACCCAGATCCACCATGTCCCAGCTGCCGTCGGCATAGGCGCCGAAGGTATACATCCGGCTGCGCCCCCGGCGGACATCCGCGGCGTTGCCCTGCGCCATCTCGTTGAGCAGCACCGCGCCGAGATCCTCCATGGCGCTCTGCAGCCCCTCCATTTCCCCCAGGTCGATTGCGCTCAATGTCAGGTAGCTGTCCGGTTCCGCTTCCTGACTGGCCTCCATGTAGCTGTCGACGATCCGCTCGCACAGCGCCTCCGTCGTCATGCCGGGGTCCTTACTGACCGCCTTCAGCCAGGGCGTATAGCTCCATCCGAGGCCGGGCTCCAGCTCCTCGCTGGCCACAAAATAGTCGATGTCGTAGTAGGACAGCATGGCGGCCATCTCATAGGTGGCCATCATACAGGCGTCGCATCCGAACAGGTCGATGTGAAAGCCGTTCAGCCGCTCGTTCAGGTCATAGAGCACATCGTTGATCTCAACGAGCGAGAGCCCGTCCTGCTCCTGCGTCGTATCGTCAAAGCAGATGCCGGCTTCGGAGCCCGCGCCATGATCCCACAGTATGACCGCCGTCCTGTCGGCAGGATATTCGGAAAGGCCGTATTCCAGGAACTCCAGCAGGCTCTCCCCGCTGCCCATGGAGGCCCAGCCCCAGTCCGTTATGGACTCGAATTCACCGTTTCGAATGGTGATGAGGTTGCGCGTATTGCCCGCGATTTCATCGAACGCCCATTCCGACGCGCCGCCGGCGAGCACCACGATATTGACTTCATCGCCGGTCTCGGCCATGCCCATCTCATAGATGTCATAGCAGCCGGCTTCCTGCAGGTTGGCGCCGCACATATAGACCAGCAGCGTCAGGTTTGCCTCCGCGGCAGCGCCAATGCCCATCAGCACAAATACAGCCATAAAGAGCAAAAACAGAGTCTTTTTCATCGTATATCCCCCAATTCCACCGCCCGTCGAGGGGGCGGTCAGCCACGGAAAATGGCGTCAAAGCCGGTCTGCTCCAGGATCTCCCTGACAAGCGCGTTCGCCCCGCGCAGCTTTACCCCGCCCCGGCAGGCCTTGTGCATGATCAGCAGCACGCGCAGGCCCGCGGAGGAGATGTATTGAAGCCGGGAGCAATCGATTTCCACCGAATCAATGGTATTTGCGTCCTTCTCCGCCTCCCACGCCTTCAACAGATCAGGCGCAGTGATGGTGTCCATCCTGCCCTGAAGGCTCACCCGAAAGACGCCGTTTACGATGCCGCAGGACAGCGAAAAGGGACTGCTCTCCCTGGGTGTGTCGCAGCGCTTCCAGCGCTCGTCCGGCGTGATCACCCAATAATGGCACTTGCCCATCGCGGTCCTGAACGCCTCGATCTGCGCGGCCGTCAGCGCGCGATAGGCCGTCAGCTCCGGCATGTGCTCGGCCAGGTTGACGCGCCGCGCCTTCAATCCGTGCGCCGCCAGGAGCGCCGTCACCCTTTCGACGGAAGCCTGTATGTCCATGGGGTTCACGATGAAAGCGTTGGTCAGGCTGCCCGCGTCGGACTGTCCCGCGGCGGCGTCCCTGGAGGCCATCAGCTTTTGAAGCGCGTCTTCATAATCCCTTTCCCCTCTACCATACAAGCGGTATGACCTTCCACCGTACATTCTTCCTGTATTCCGCGTACCCCGCAAGGCCCTTCTCCAAAACCTGCTCTTCA
Organism: Clostridia bacterium; assembly: GCA_017432405.1. The sequence goes on from JAFRJF010000131.1 coordinate 41,442, forward strand.
TTTTTGATGCGCATGGCGATGATCGGGATATAGCCCAGCATGAGGATCAACGACAGGACCGAGCCCAGCACCAGGGGCATGGACAGGAACAGCACCAGCGTACTCATGTACATCGGATGCCGCACCACCCCGTAGAGGCCCGTATCCACCACGCGCTGGCCCGCCTGCACCTCCACCGTCCGGGACAGCCATTCGTTTTCGCGAAGCACCTCGGCGTAAAGTACATAGCCCAGCAGGAACACGCCCGCAAAGGCCCAGCTGACCCAATCCGGCAGCACGATCCAGCGGAAGCGATGATTCAGTCCCGCAATGACAAACGCCCCGAGGAACAGCATACCGCTGAGCAGGACCACCCATCGCTGCGCTTCCTGCTCTTCCCGCGCGTTCAACCGCTTCTTCAGCAGCTCCGGCGACCTGACCAGCATCACCAGCCCGGCCACGGACATGGGTATGAACAGTATGCCCATCAGCAGCCAGCCCTGCCACCAGTCGATCGTCCCCGCAGGCAAAAACAGCATAAGTCCCAGCAGGACAAAGCCGCCGAGAAGCTTCATCACAGCCTGCCTGAAAAGCTTCACATCCATCGCTTCTCCCCATTCAAAAACATGCGTTTCATTGTTTATGCACATATGTCCCAGGCATCTCAATCATTCGCCATGACTGCCCGGTATCGCCGTGCCGCAAGGCCAACCAAGCGTAAAGCCCATCTTCATGGTACCATTATATCACATCATCCGGCGATTGTATCGCTTTTTGCACCGGTAAATGCGCAAAAATTTCACGATATCACCGCACAGCATGCGGTTGATGAAAAAGAGGATACCGGCATAGCTTTCACAAGGCTCAAAACAGTCCTTCTTTGGCTCCGGACAGATTTCAGGATTGAAATCGGCGGCTTGCCTGTGCTATACTAATTTCATAGATCGATTATTAAACGGGAACCCCCGTTCCCGGTCCGCCAGCTGCATGGACCATAAAATCAATAAGCGCTGAGGGAGATAACGCCATGAAGCATCCATTCAATCGCATGACGGAAGAGGAAAAGCTGTCCGCCTTCCGCGTCATGCTGGGCAATGCCGCCCGCGCCGTCTTCCTTGGGGGCGCCGGCGTATCCACGGAAAGCGGGATCCCGGACTTTCGCAGCCGGGATGGGCTCTACCACAAAACGGAGAAGCGGTTTGCACGCTATCAGCCGGAATACTTGTTGTCCTGTGAATGCCTGCGGAACGAGCCGGACGTGTTTTTCGACTACTATCGCAGCCACCTGGATGCCAGATCGGTGCAGCCGAACGCGGCGCACCGCATACTCGCTCAATGGGAAAGGGACGGAAGACTTGCGGGCATCGTCACTCAGAACATCGACGGCCTGCACCAGAAGGCGGGCAGCATCAACGTGCAGGAGATCCACGGCACCACATGGCGCAACCACTGCACCGTCTGCAATGCCGCCTACGGCGTGGATTTCATATTCGACAGCACCGGAAAGCCCCGCTGCCCGAAGTGCGGCGGTATGGTTCGCCCGGATGTGACACTGTACGGGGAGTTCCTGCCAAAGGAGGCCAATGACAACGCGCGGAAGCTGATCAATAATGCGGATCTGCTGGTCATCGGGGGGACCTCCCTCCAGGTCGGCTCCGCGGCAGGGCTCGCGCGACAGTTCAACGGCGGGCGCCTGGTCATCATCAACAAGAGCAAAACGCTTATGGACGGCGAAGCCGATCTCGTCTTCCATGACAGCATCGGGAAGATTCTCTCTTTGGTCAACCGCCCGGAATGAGAGACTTTCGAACAATCCAATTTCCCGGGTGGATCACCGATGGACCTACGATGCCTGCGATGCCGGCAGACGAAGCAAATCGAACCCGCGAAGCATTGCGCCCCGCGGGTTCGATTTGATGTTTTTGTCTCGGCCGTTGGCGCTTCGCGCCAGCTGCGTCTTCTGTGTGCGGTGTTTACTCCTTGCCGATGTAGCGGGCGCTGCCAAAGCCCAGCACAAGGCGCGCGATGGGTCCAAACAGGATCAGGCAGATGCCGAAGCCCGTGCCCTTGCCAAAGGCCCTGGCCAGCTTCAGGGACTGCATGATGTGCAGTATCAGCGCGACGACGAGCAGCATGATGGAGAGGATCATCTTCCAGTTCTCCATGGGTTCAAGCGAGCTCAGCACGTTGGCGCAAAACACAGCCACGCAGTAAACCAGGCCCATCATGCCGTTCCATGAGATGTCGTACTCGATAAAGACGTTGTAGATCGGGATCAGGGACTTCCATCCGGGCTCGCCGGCCTTGGAGAAGATCTTCCAGTCGGCGATGGCCTGGAAGACGTACCAGACGATGAGGAACGCGATCAGCAGGCCGACGGTGACGCCCATGACGGCGCCGACGCCTGCGGCCTCTTCCTTGGTCAGCCCATCAAGGGCCTTGGACAGATCGGCGGCTTCCTCCGCCAGCGCAACGGGAAAAATGTTCATGTCAATGAACTCCTTTCTGTATCCTCAAAACCTGGGGATAGGTAAACTGTCGGGATGTCTGCTTTCCCTTCCAACCGATTATATCATATGAAAAACAATATATAAGCCCGGCTTTATGTTAAGTTTTGTAAATAACCCAGTCTGCCATATATAATCCGCCGAACAAAGGCTTTATATATCCGGGCAAAAATGTTATAATGGTTATATACCGGTTCAGAGAGGAGGAAACCTAATGAAGAACAAAGAGAACGAAAAGTACTTCAAATGGGGCCTCACCGCGCTGGTCGTCACCGCCCTCGCCATACTGTTCGCCAACAAGGTGTTCAATGGCAGCGGCCAGCCCGGCGCGGCCAGCCTTCTGCTGAAGATACTGCGTCCCTTTGTGTTCGGCGGCGCCATCGCCTATCTGGTCACGCCCCTGGCCAATTGGCTGGACCGACTGTTCGGCGGCAAGGCGAGGGGGCTTGCCAACGTGCTGGCCCTGGTGATCGCAATACTGATCGTGTTGGGCGTCATACTGCTGATCGTGCCCCAGCTGGTGAGCAGCATCGTCGAAATCGCCAAGTCGATTCCCTCCCAGATCAAGCTGCTGCAGGAGCATTTCTCGGCCCAGGTGAGCCAGTACACCTCCAGTCACCCGGAGCAGGCCGATTTCGTCAAAAACACCGTTGCGGACATCATCGGCTGGTTCAACGCCCTTTCGGCGACCTTCAGCACCGCAGGGACCATCGTCGAAAAGGTGAAGCCCGTCCTTGCGGGCTCGGCCTCGAAGGTCACCGACGCGATCGGGGCCCTGAAGGACCTGATGATCGGCGGGATCGTGGCCCTCTACTTCCTGTCCAAGCGCAAGAAGCTGGCGGAGCAGGCCACCATGATCGTACGCAGCGCGCTGAAGCCCTCCTGGGCCGAATGGGTGCTGAACGAGGTCAAATTCGCCGACAGGATGTTCAACGGCTTCTTCATGGGCAAGCTGGTGGATTCCGCCATCGTGGGCGTGATCTGCTTCGTGGGCTGCCTGGTCATGGGCTTCAAGAACCCGCTGCTGATCGCCGTGATCGTCGGCGTGACGAACATCATCCCCTTCTTCGGGCCCTTCATCGGGGCGATTCCCTGCGCGCTGCTGCTGCTGCTGGACAACCCGATGCACGCGCTGATGTTCCTGATCTTCATCATCATATTGCAACAGCTGGACGGCAATGTGATCGGCCCCAAGATCCTGGGCGATTCCACCGGCCTTTCGGCGCTTTGGGTCATGTTCGGCATACTGCTCTTCGGCGGGCTCTGGGGCATACTGGGCATGCTGATCGGCGTGCCGCTCATGGCGGTGATCTACGACATCGTCCGCCAGCTGACCTTCAAGGGCATGCGGGAGCACGGCTATGGCAAGCAGGTCGACGCCTACCTTCAGAAATACCACCCCGAAGAGCAACAGAAGCCCAAAAAAACGACCTCCGGCAATAATACATAAGGAGATAAGTTTACATGAGCACGCAGAAAGCGCCGAAGAACGCCGGTCTGCTCACCGCGCTGGACGGCTTGCTGTCCCTCGCGGTGCTGGCACTGGCCGGCTATTACATCGAATACTTCTACACCGTCATCGAGAAGGGCAACGCCTCCGGAAAATGGGGCCTGGTGGCGCTGATGTTCCTGGGCATGACCCTGGCCCAGGTCATCCGTATCTACCTCGCCCGCGGCAAGCACCACCTGGACGTCGTTCGGCACACCGTCTACGCGGCCGTCTTCCTGGTCTGCGCCGTCTTGATACTGCTCAGCCGGCAGAGCGCCGACAACGCGGTGCTGACCATTGACGCCTATACCCAGGACATCCACTTCAGGATCGTCGCGTGGCTCTACGAGGCGTCCCTGATCTTCAGCCGTGTGCTGACCATCCTGCGGGATCGCACCCGCCGCAGCACGCTGATCAACGTGGTGCTGATCGCAGTGATCGTCATACTGATGTGGCAGATGGAGATGATCTCCATGATCCTTTTCATCGCCTGGCAGTGCGTCGCCCACGTGGCCACCATCGCCTTCGCACGCATCGACATGCCCACGCTGAAAAAGATTGTCCGCAAGACCTACGCGGCGGAGATCCTGTTTGGCATTGTGCTGCTGATCGTTGCGTTCTCGCTGGTATTTCCCTATCTGGAAGAGGGCATCGCCACCTTCAACGATGCGCTGTGGTACTGCTTCGCCATCGTGACCACCATCGGCTTCGGCGATTTTTCCGCGGTCACGCCCATTGGACGCATACTCTCCGTCATACTCGGGCTCTACGGCATCATCGTGGTCGCGCTGATCACCTCGATCATCGTCAACTTCTACGGCGAAATGAAGTCGGATGACGACGAGGCCTGACGAAGCCCCCGTCCATTCATCCCTGGTCGCACATAAGAGACCAGGATCCTCAACAACTTAAAGCAGTTGTTCGAGCGCTACGGCATCGCGGTTCCAGGCGAGACGGCGGGCGACGCGCCAAAGGAAGCGTAATCGCGTTTCACACACACCCGAAGGAGGCAACACCATGGAGAACACACAACAGGCTACGACCGACAAGGTTAAGCGACGCCGCGTCAAACTGTACGAGCGGGGAACCCACGACGACATCAAATACCGGGGCCCGCTGTCCTACAGGGCGTTCCAGATCATCGGCTGGATCTGCCTGGTGGTCACCCAGGCGGTGGTGCTGGCCACCGTGGCGAGCAAGGCCAACCCGGACACGGCGAACCACTAC
>JAFRJF010000132.1 GCA_017432405.1 Clostridia bacterium
TCAAACAGCTTGTTCAGCGCGTCGATGGGCGTCATGCTGACCACGTCCAGCGCTGCGATCTCCTGCACCAGCTCCATCGGCTGGAAGTCCATAAGGCCGAGCTGGCGGTCCTGGGGCTTCTTGCGGTCGTCCAGTATGTTCTGGCCGATGGTGCCCCGGGTCTGCCCCTCCACCTCCAGCCGCGCCATGATCTGGCGTGCCCTGGCGATCAGCGACTTGGGCAGGCCTGCCAGCCGCGCCACGGAGACGCCGTAGCTGCGGTCTGCGCCGCCCCGGACGATCTTGCGCAGGAAGATCACGTCCTCCCCCTGCTCCTTGGCGGTGATTCGGAAGTTGACCACGCCCTCCAGCTGGCCCTCCAGCTCGGACAGCTCGTGGTAGTGGGTGGCGAACAGCGTGCGCGCGCCGCACTTGGGCCCCGCGATGTACTCCACCGCCGCCCAGGCGATGGACAGGCCGTCGAAGGTCGAGGTCCCCCGCCCCACCTCGTCCAGGATCAGCAGGCTCTTTGGGGTGGCGAACTTCAGTATCGTGGCCATTTCGCTCATCTCCACCATGAAGGTGGACTGGCCGCCGTACAGGTCGTCCGACGCGCCGATGCGGGTGAATATCCGGTCGGTGATGGCGATGTCGGCGGCGGTGGCCGGCACGAAGGAGCCCATGTGGGCCATCAGCACGATCAGCGCCACCTGGCGCATGTAGGTGGATTTGCCCGCCATGTTCGGGCCGGTGATGATCATCACCCGCTCCTGCTGGGTCAGGGCCGTGTCGTTGGGCACGAACCGCTCCCGACCGATGGAAGCCTCCACCACGGGATGGCGCCCGTTTTCGATGGTGTACCTGCCCTCGTCATTGATGGACGGCCGAACATAATTGTATTCGGAGGCCACCCTGGCCAGGGACAGCAGCACGTCCAGCGTCTTGAGCCCCGTCACGGTGCCCTGGAGCCGGGCCAGGCTCTGCTTGAGCTGCTCCCTTATCTCGCAGAACAGCGAATACTCCAGCCGAATGGCGTTTTCCTCCGCCCCGAGGATCTTGCTCTCCAGCGCCTTGAGCTCCTCGGTGATGAAGCGCTCGGCGTTGGCCAGGGTCTGTTTGCGGACGTAGTCATAGGGCACCTGGTCGTAAAAGGACTTGGTCACCTCGATGTAATAGCCGAACACCCGGTTGTAGCCCACCTTGAGGTTTTTGATGCCGGTGCGCTCCCGCTCCCTTGCCTCCAGGCCCGCCAGGTATTCCTTGCCGTGGCTGCCGATCTGGCGCAGCTCGTCAAGCTCGGCGCTGTAGCCCTCCCGGATCATGCCGCCGTCCCGCACGGAGATGGGCGCGTCCGGGGAAATGGCCCGGCGCAGCGTATCCGTCAGCGCCTTCAGCGGGTCCAGGACTTCCATCGTCTGGCGAATCAGCTCCGAATGCAGCTCACCGCAGTACTCCCGAATCAGCGGCACGCAGTCCAGCGTGGCCACCAGCGCTAGGCAGTCCCGGGCGTTGACGGTGTCGTAGGCGATCCTGCTGAGCAGGCGTTCGACGTCATAGACGCTGTCAAAGGTCTGCCGCAGGCTCTCGGCGGTCATCGGGTTTTCGATCAGCTCCCCGACGGCGTCCAGCCGGGCCTCGATCTGCGCCCTGTCCTTCAGTGGCCGCTCGATCCACGCGCGCAGCAGGCGGCTTCCCATGGCGGTGCCGGTCTTGTCCAGTATCCACAGCAGCGAGCCCTTTCGGCTCTTGCCCCGGGCCGTCTCCACCAGCTCGAGGTTTCTCAGCGCCACCCGGTCCAGCGCCATGTAAGCGGCGCTCTCGTAGGGCTTCGCGGTCAGTATGTGGGCGAGGGCGTTCTTCTGGGTGCGGGTCAGGTAGCCCAGCAGCGCCCCGGCGGCGCAGACCGCCAGACGCTGGCCGTCAAAGCCCAGTTCGGATATCGACTTTCCGAAGTGGGCGGTCATCGCCTTCGAGGCGACGGCATAGGCGAAGGACTCATCCCCCAGCGCCTCCGCCTTCTGGGCGCGCTCGCTCTCAAGCTCGGAAAACGCTTCCCTGTCGTTGACGATCACCTCGCTGGGCGACAGGCGCGCCAGCTCGTCGGACAGGTTCGCCCGGGCGTCCTGGATCTGGTACAGGAAAAATTCGCCGGTGGACACGTCGCAGAAGGCGCAGCCCGCCCGGTTCTTCTGCAGGCATATGGCCGCGATGTAGTTGGCCTTGCGATCCTCCAGCATGTTGCTCTCGATCACCGTGCCCGGCGTCACCACCCGGATGACCTCCCGCTCCACCAGCCCCTTGGTGGTGGCCGGGTCGGTCATCTGCTCGCAGATGGCCACCTTGTAGCCCTTCTCGATCAGCTTCTGCAGGTAGGTGTCCACCGCGTGATAGGGCACGCCGCACATGGGCGCGCGCTCGGACAGGCCGCAGTCCTTGCCCGTCAGCGTCAGCTCCAGCTCCCGGGAGACCAGCTTGGCGTCCTCGAAGAACATCTCGTAGAAGTCCCCCAGGCGATAAAACAGTATCGTGCCGGGGTACTGCTCCTTGATGTTCAGGTATTGCTGCATCATCGGCGTCACGGGCATGGGATTCACCTCGCATTGGTAATCGGCGTCTTCGACCGCTGTGGCGGCTCTCAGGCCGCCGCTTAAATTACGTCGCTTATTAATGGCACCCCGGGCAGGACGCGCAGCTGCCGGAGCAGCCCGAGGGCTCTTGCATCTCGCCGGTGACGATGAACTGGAGCACCTGGTTGATCTGGCCGATCAGGGCGTTGAATGCGTTGCGCGCCTCGGTCAGCGCCACGATGTCGTCCATCATCTGAAGCCGCTCCTGGGCCTCGTCCATCTCGTCGGAGATGCGCTTCAGCGCGCCGGGATCGGGGTTTTCGGACTGCATCATGCTCTGCAGCGCCTGACGCTTTTCAAGGTATTCGCCCATCGTCCGCGCCGCCTCCTGGTTCTGCATCGCCCTGTCCTCGGCGGCCTTCATCTTCTGGTAGGCCTCGCTCTCCATCAGCGCCTGGCCCAGCTCCCGGGTCTTTTGAAATACTGCATCCATAGTGATTATTCCTCCGGATTGATGATCCTGCCGCGCAGCGTATTGCGCCCGGCAGAGGTGATTTCCACGTCGGCAAAGCGTCCGATCAGCGAAGGCTCGCCTGCGAAGTTGACCATGTGGCCCCTGGGGGTCTTGCCGCCGACGGAATGGCTGTCCCGGGTGGAGACGGCCTCCACCAGCACCTTCTCCCGCTTTCCCACCTGGGCCTCGAGCACCTCGAGGGCGATGGCCTGCTGCAGGTCGATCAGCCGCTGTATGCGCTCGCTCTTGATCGCATAGGGCGTGTCATCGGGATAGGTCGCGGCCTTCGTGCCCTTGCGGGGCGAGTAGATGAAGGTATAGGCGGCGTCAAAGCGCACCTCGCGCGCCAGGGACATCGTCTCCTCAAACTGCTCCAGAGTCTCGCCCGGAAAGCCGACGATGATGTCGCTGGTCAGTCCGATATCCGGGCAGACGGCCCGCAGCCTGCGCACCAGTTCCAGGTAGTGTCCCCGGGTATAGCTCCGGTTCATGCGCCTGAGGATCTCGTCGCTGCCCGCCTGTACCGGCAGGTGCAGCTGGGGCATCAGGTGCTTCAGCTCCCCGAAGGCACAGATCAGCTCGTCAGACAGGTCCTTGGGATGGGAGGTCATGAAGCGTATGCGGGGTATTCCCAACCGGTCGATCCGATACAGCAGCTCCGCGAATTCCGCGCCGCCGCCGCGGTAGGAAGTGACGTTCTGTCCCAGCAGCATGATCTCCTGGGCCCCCTCGTCCTGCAGCCGCAGGCATTCGGCGATGACGGCCTCCGGCGTGCGGGAGCGCTCCCGGCCCCGAACATAGGGCACGATGCAGTAGGTGCAGAAGTTGTTGCAGCCGTACATGATGTTGACGAAGGCGTTGAAGCGGCTTTTGCGCTTCTCGGGCATGCCCTCCACCACCTCGCCGTCGGTGTCGATGACCTCCACCACGGGGTGTTTTTCCGTCAGCATGCGGTAGACGTATTCCGGCAGACGGTACAGGTTGTGGGTGCCGTAGACCAGGTCGATGAATGGATAGCGGGCCTTCATCATCGCCGCCATGCCCTTCTCCTGGGTCATGCAGCCGCCCACGCAGATCATCAGCTCCGGCTTGACCTTCTTCAGTTCCTTCAGCCAGATCACGTTGCCCAGCGCCTTGTTCTCGGCGTTTTCCCGCACGCAGCAGGTGTTGTAGAGGATCAGGTCCGCGTCCTCGCGAACGGGCGCATGGATCATGCCCATCTGCTCCAGCATGCCCGCGATAGATTCGGAATCCCGCTCGTTCATCTGGCAGCCCATCGAGACGATGTGGTAGCTGCGGGGGCGCTGATCCAGGCGGCTCACCAGCTTCATGAATTCCTGCTGGCGCAGCATCTCCTCCTGGGGCACAACCGGTCTTTCCTTCATTTGAGAACCTCGTTTCAGTGTTCGCTTTGCATGGGCGTGAAGCGGTACGCCCCTTCCCCGTGCGCATCCGTGGGCGACAGCTCTGTCCGGCCCCCCTCGGGGATGCCGATCCTTTTGATCCATCCGCATACGCCGGAGGCCGCCTCCAATCGAAGCGCCGTATCGTCCCCGCCCCGCCTGCGCCGCCAGAGCTCGCGCACCGCCCTGCGCGCCGTGGCCTCGTGGGCGGGAACGACGCCGTTGCCGTCGCAGGTGGGGCAGGTGTGGGTCAGCTGGCTTGACAGGCTCTGCCGCGCCCGCTTCCGGGTCAGCTCCACCAGCCCCAGGGCGGTGATGTCCACCACACGGGTGCGGTTGCGATCGCCCGCAGCGCATTCCCGAAGCGCCGCCAGCAGCGCCTCACGGTCAGCTTCCCTTCGCATGTTGATGAAATCGACGACGACCGTGCCGCCGATGTCCCGCAGCCGAAGCTGGCGCATCAGTTCCGTTGCGGCCTCGAGGTTGACCGCGAGGATGGTGTCGTCCGAATCCCTTTTGCCGGTATTCTTGCCGGTGTTTACATCCACGACAGTCAGGGCTTCGGTCTCCTCGATCACCAGCGAACCGCCGCTCTTCAGCCAGACGTACCGCTCCAGGGCCTTGTCCGCCTGGGCGTCCACCCTGTAGAGGTCGAAAAGCGGCGTATCGCCGGTATGCCTTTGGATTCTGTCCGCCAGCTCCGGCGCCATGCCCCCGGCCAGGGCCGTCAGGCGTTCATGGCACGCTCTGTCGTCCGCCCAGATGGCTTCGACGTCCTCCGCCAGCATATCCCGCACCGCGTGCAGCGCCAGGTCGTTGTCGTCATAGACCAGCTTCGGTCCTTTGGTGTATTCCGCCTGCCGCCGTATATCGGCCAATCGGGCTTGCAAAGAGACATATTCCGCCCGGAGCTGAGTTTCGTCCATGCCCTGTGCCGCCGTGCGCAGTATGACGCCGTCTGTTCCATCCTGCGTCAGAGAAAGGCCGATGTTGCGCAGGCGGGCGCGTTCGTCATCGCTTGCGATCTTTTTGGACACCCCGACATACTTTATGCCCGCCAGCAGCACCATGCTGCGACCGGGCAGTGTGATGTGGCAGGACAGACGCGCGCCCTTCGCGCCGGGTTCGGCGCGTATGGCCTGTACAAGCAGCTGCTGGCCCGGGCGCACAAGCTTTTCGATGCGCGCCTTGCCCAGCATGCCCGCCAGCGCCCTGTCGCCCTGGGCAAAAAGACGGATGTCCCCGGCGGCGAGGAAGCCGTTTTTTTCCATGCCGATATCCACAAAGGCCGCGTTCATGCCGGGCAGCACGTTCTCCACGCGGCCCAGGTAGATGTTGCCGGACAGGTTTTCATCGTTTGGGCGCTGGTGGTAAAGCTCGCACAGCTGTCCGTCCTCGATGACCGCCAGCCGTGTCTGGTCCATCACCCGCTCCATCAACAGGACCTTTTTCATACCGATGCCACCCCTACAGCGCCATCAGCGGCGCGGGTTCGCCCGCCGCGTCCAGACCCAGCAGCATCGTGCGATGGACCCGGGCCTGGGGCGCTTCGACCCCGGCCATGTCCGCAAGCAGGCCCACCAGCAGCTCCGGCTTGATGGACTGGCTCTCGGTGAGCATCAGCCGCGCGCTGAAGCGATCCACGTCCAGCGCCTCCAGCGACAGCACGAGGGGTCGGGCGTTGATGATCTTCTCGCCGGACTTGGTCTTCTTTACCGCGTCCACGACCTCCCTCTCGAGGAAGGCCGGGATCTGGCCGATGACCGCCGGGGCGCTCTCCCCCTCCAGCCGCACCACATAATCCGACATGCGCACCAGCGACATCGGCGCGGCGTGGCGGTCGTCCACCATGCGCACCTCCAGGACCGGCAGATCCTCCGGCAGCGCGGCGCGAACAGCGTCCTCGGTGCGCTTGCGCCCCATCGGCGCGCTCAGCTTGATGTCGATGACCTCGTATTCGCTGGTCCAGCCCAATGCCAGCGCCGAGCCGAAGGACATCACCGGATGGGGATTGAAGCCCTGGCTCCAGGCGATGGGCAGTCCGGTTCGATTGACGGCGCGCTGAAAGAAGCGCTGGAGGTCCAGATGGGAAATGAAGCGCAGCCTGGGCTGCTTGCCAAAGCGTATCAGTGCCCTCATGCCTGTCTCCTTTGCTTCTTTCAATAGCCACTTGTAAAAGTCGAGAAAGCCCGCAAATACAAGTGATTTTGATACATTTATCAACTGATTTTTCTCCACTTTTGCTGTATAATATCAGTACACCACTACTTCAACCGTACAACAAAAGGGAGAAAAACCATGCGA
>JAFRJF010000133.1 GCA_017432405.1 Clostridia bacterium
CCATATTTCCGGTGACAATAGCCTGAGGGATCCACCTGTTCCCATCCCGAACACAGAAGTTAAGCCTCAGCACGCTGATAGTACTTGGCTGGAAACGGCCCGGTAGGGTAGGTCGTCGCCGGATCTCACCGAGAGTCATTCGCATGAGTGGCTCTCTTCTTATATTTTTTCGTAGCTGTCGCATGCAAATACTGATTTGTCGACCTGCGACAAATCAGTATTTGTATGAATATATCGCAATATATTACACCCCTGGAAATATAGTCACAGGATTTCACGGTATTGGCGCAGGACCGTCCATAAGCTATTACGGATCTAATATTGTCATCGTTTGCCCGATTGTTTCCGAATTTTGTTTGCGCCAATGTCTTTGCATTTCTCAGTGCCTTCATCTATGCTGGTAGAGTACAGCGTTTTTGGAGGTTTTGGAAGGATGAGATGGATGAAGCTGTTGGCCCTGCTTTGCGCGTTGGCCTTGTTGTGCGTTGGGACGGTGGCCGGAGCGGAGGGCCTTTACTTCGGCTCTCATCCGGAGAACGACGTGTACATGACGCAATCCATTGCCCACACCTGTACGCTGATCGCTTGCACGATGATGCTGCGCAACTATTCCTGCCAGCGGGGCAGCCCCTATCTGCAGGTGACGGACACCGCCGTGGGGCACTATGCCTGGAGCAAGGAATATGGCCTTGCCCACAACTTCACCATAGGCCAGGTGTCGGTGACCTGCAATGCCGATATCCGCAACTGTCGCGACAAGAAGGCCTACCTGATCAACGTGCTGCAATACCACAGGGAGGGCGTGGTGATCTACGACACCGGCGCGCCGCACGCCATATGGCTGTTTGGCTATGACGAGGATACCGATACCTTCTTTTGTGCCGATACCATCAACCGCACCGGCGGGCATGCCATACCGCTGGTTCAATCCATCATACCGGGGCAAACCCAGCAGGACAAGATCAACACCATCGACAAGATATGGTATGTGCTGGATATCACATGAAGCAATAGGCCGCGCGATTCGCGCGGCTTTCGATTTGCAGTATTAAATTCCAATAAAATACGTCGGAATTGATTGACGGTCTGCTGAAATGGTGTTACAATACAAATGCCGAGTGAAAGACTCGGAATTAATTGCGCGCGGAGGTACGCCATGAAGCTGTCCACCCGAGGTCGCTATGGCATCCACACGATGTATGACCTAGCCCTGAACGGGGTAAACGGACCCCAGTCCATCAAGGCCATAGCCGAGCGGGGCGGTATGCCAGAGGCCTATCTGGAGCAGCTGATCGCCGGGCTGAAGAAGGCTGGTCTGGTCACCAGCACCCGCGGGGCCCAGGGCGGCTATATGCTGGCCAGGCCTGCAGATGACATCACCGTGGGCGACGTGCTGCGGGCGCTGGAGGGTGGACTGAGCCTGGTGGAATGTTTGGACGGCGAGGATTGCTGCGACAAGGCCTGCGCGTGCCCCTCGCGGATCGTCTGGCAGAAGCTGCGGGACGGTATGACGGCCATCGTGGACGGCATCACCCTCCAGGATATGGTAGAGGATTACAGGCGCATGAATGCGCAGGAGGATACGACGACATGAAAGTGTACATGGATAACGGCGCGACGACCCGCGTGACCGAGCCGGTCATGGCGGCGATGCAGCCCTATTTCTGCGAAATCTTCGGCAACCCCTCGTCGGTGCACGGCTATGGCCGGGAATCCCGCAAGGCCGTGGAGGCTGCCCGGGCCCAGGTGGCGAAGGCCATCGGCGCCGAGCCCCGGGAGATCTACTTTACCGGCTGCGGCACCGAGGCCGACAACTGGGCGCTGCGGGGCGCGGCCTATGCCAATATAAAAAAGGGAAAGCACATCATCACCACCAACTTTGAGCACCACGCCATACTGCACACCTGCAAGCAGCTGGAGAAGGAGGGCTTCGAGGTCACCTACCTGCCCGTGGACCGCGACGGCCTGGTCACCCCTGAGCAGCTGGAGGCGGCCATCCGCCCCGACACGGTGCTGGTGAGCATCATGTACGCCAACAACGAGGTGGGCACCATCGAGCCCATCGCCGAGCTGGCGGCAGTGGCGAAGGCCCGCGGCGTGCTGTTCCACACCGACGCGGTGCAGGCCATCGGCCATGTGCCCATCGACGTAAAGGCCCAGGGCATCGACATGCTGTCCATGTCCGGCCACAAGTTCCACGCCCCCAAGGGCATCGGCGCGCTGTACGTGCGCCAGGGCGTGCGCATCCAGCGGCTGATGCAGGGCGGCGCCCAGGAGCGGGGCCAGCGCCCCGGCACCGAGAACCTGGCGGGCATCGTGGGCATCGGCAAGGCCATCGAGCTGGCCACTGCCGACGTGGAGGACCGCGCGGCGAAGATGGCCGCCATACGGGACCACATGATCGAGCGGATCATGAAGGAGATCCCCCACGTGCAGCTGAACGGCCATCCCACGAAGCGCATGTGCGGCAACATCAACGTCTCCTTCTACTTCGTGGAGAGCGAGAGCATACTGCTGCACCTGGACTTCAAGGGCATCGCGGCGAGCTCCGGCTCCGCCTGCACCTCCGGGTCGCTGGACCCCAGCCACGTGCTGCTGGCCATCGGCGTCTCCCACGAGCACGCCAACGGCTCCGTCCGGCTGAGCCTGTGCGAGGAGAACACGATGGAGGAAGCCGACTACGTGGTGGACAGCCTTGTGGAGATCGTGGGACGGCTTCGTGCCATGTCCCCGCTGTATTCCGATTTCCTCAAGGGCGTGGAGACCGTGGGCACGGAGGACTGACGTTGACACGTAGCGGCGGCCTCCAGGCCGCCACACATGGATCGATAAATTATCTGTACTACAGGAGGCAGATTATGGAATATACCGAGCAGGTCATGGACCACTTCATGAATCCCCGCAACATGGGCGAGATGGACGACGCCAGCGGCGTGGGCACCGTGGGCAACGCCAAGTGCGGCGACATCATGCGCATCTATATCAAGGTTGAAAACGACGTGATCACCGACGTGAAATTCAAGACCTTCGGCTGCGGCGCGGCCATCGCCACCTCCAGCAAGGCCACCGAGATCGTCAAGGGCATGACCCTGGAGGAGGCCGAGAAGGTGACCAACAAGATGGTCATGGAGGCCCTGGGCGGGCTGCCGCCGGTGAAGGTGCACTGCTCCGTGCTGGCCGAGGAGGCCCTGCACGCCGCCATCCAGGACTACCGCGAGCACCTGGCCAAGGGCGAGAAGCCGCGGACGGAGGAAGAGGACGAGGACATCAAGTACGTGTAAGGGCAAAACAAAGCGGGCGGGCCAATCTGCGTTGAAGTGGATCGGCCCGCCTGGTGCTTTGTCAGCCTTGACCGAGGGCTTCTTTTATGGTACACTGTTCAGGGAAGGGAGGTGTCGGCAATGATCTATACTGTCGAACAGATCAGGCACATTGCCACGCCCATAGCCCGTTCCTATGGAGTGAAGAGCCTTTCGCTGTTTGGTTCCTATGCTCGGGGCGAGGCCACTGAAAACAGCGACATCGATTTGCTTGTCGATTGCGGGAATATTCGCAGTGCCTTCCAAATGGGCGGCTTGTACGCCGACTTGAGCGAGGGCTTTGGAAAGCCGTTGGACCTGGTGACGACTGATCACCGGGATAAATCCTTCCTCGGACGCATCCAGGCAGATCAGCTCAGGCTCTATCCATGAGTGAAGGAGTAATGTTATGCCAAAGCGCGACGAACAACTGGTTCAGCGTATGCTGGAATACTGTGATGAGATCGCCGGGACCCTTGCCTATTTCAAAGGGGATGAGCAACGCTTTTACGGGGATTACATCATGCGCAACGCTCTTTCCATGCCCCTCCAGCAGATTGGCGAATTGGCGACCCATGTTGGTGACGACTTCATAGAGGCGAGCGGGGAAATCCCCTGGAAGCAGATCAAGGGCATGCGCACTTGGTTTGCCCACCAGTATTGGGACATGAGTTTTGACAAGATCTGGGTGACATTGACGGAGGACGTTCCTGACCTGAAGGGTAAGCTGGAGAAGCTGCTGTCAGAATGCCGCCGTTGACAATTCAATAGTTTCATAGTATATTATTAGCTCGCCATCCTGTATCTTGGGATGGCGCGTTTGGAAAACGGCACCGCTGCGCGCAGGAGGTATTTAGAATGAAGATCCGCAATGTGGCTATCGTCAGCCTGTCCAGCGGAACGATCGGGGAGGACTTCGCGCGGCATGAGTTGGAGATCGGCGTTCGTCGGCTGGAGGGCTTTGGCTTGTCAGTGCGCTTCATGCCCCACGCGCTGAAGGGCATCGAGTTTGTGAAAAATCACCCAGAGGCCCGGGCGGTGGACCTGCTGGCGGCCCTCCGGGACCCGGGGATCGACATGATCCTCTGCGCCATCGGCGGGGACGACACCTACCGGTTGCTGCCACACCTGTTCGGGGGCGATGAGCTGTGCAGCGCGGTTTCAGACAAGGTGTTCCTCGGCTTTTCCGATACTACCATCAACCATCTGATGCTTCACAAGGTCGGCCTGAACACGTTCTATGGCCAGAGCTTCCTGGCCGACGTCTGCGAGCTTGACGGCGACATGTTGCCCTACACGAAGCGGTATTTCGAGGAGCTGATCCACACCGGCACGATCCGGGAGGTCACCCCCAGCGACACCTGGTATGAGAGCCGGAGCGACTTTGGCCCCGGTCAGATCGGCGTGCCACCTGTGGCCCACCCGGACCGGGGGTTTGAGCTGCTCCAGGGCCCCGGGACTTTCTCCGGTAAGATACTGGGCGGGTGCATCGATTCCCTCTATGATGTCTTCGACGGCGAACGCTATGCCGATATGCCCGTCCTCTGCCGGAAGTATGGGCTGTTTCCAACTGCGGAGGGCTGGCGGGGCAGGATACTGCTGCTGGAGAGCAGCGAGGAAAAGCCTTCGCCGGAGAAATACCGCCGAGCGCTGCGATACCTGAAGGGCGCGGGTGTGTTCGACTCCGTCTCAGGCATCCTGGCGGGCAAGCCCATGGACGAGGCCTTTGACGTCGAGTACCGCCGCGCGCTGGTGGAGGTCGTGGGCGACCCGTCGCTGCCCATACTGTGCAATCTCAATGTCGGCCACGCCACGCCGCGCTGCATCATCCCCTTTGGCGTGTTGGCCCATGTGGATGCCGACGCCCAGAGGATCACCTTTGGGTAGGGGGATACTATGCTGGAAAAATACCATGAAACATCCAGGGGAAACACCCGCTACTGGGTGGACCTCCTGCCCGGGAACGGCCCTGCGCTCATATTCCTGCCGGGGTTGACGGCGGATCATCGGCTGTTCGACAAACAGGTGGACCATTTCCAGGGCAAATACAGCCTGCTGGTGTGGGATGCCCCGGGGCACGCCACCTCATGGCCCTTCGAGCTGGACTTTACCCTGATGGACAAGGCCGCGTGGCTGGGGGAGATCCTCGCTGCCGAGGGCTTGGACAAGCCCGTGATCGTGGGCCAGTCCATGGGCGGCTACGTGGGCCAGGCTTTCGCCCAGATGTTCCCGGGCAGGTTGGCTGGGTTCGTGTCCATCGACTCCGCGCCGCTGGGGCGGGAGTATGTGACGGCGCTGGAGATCTGGCTTTTGAAGCGCATGGAGCCGGTGTACCGCCATTATCCGTGGAAGTGGCTGTTGAAGAGCGGCACGAATGGCGTATCGACCACCGAATACGGGCGCAAACTGATGCGGGATATGATGCTGACCTACGACGGCGACCAGGAGCGCTACGCCAGGCTGTCCGGCCATGGCTTCCGCATGCTGGCCGAGGCCATGGAGGCCGACCTGCCCTATGCCATCGACTGCCCGGCCTTGCTGATCTGCGGTACCGAGGACAAAGCCGGCTCCTGCAAGCGCTACAGCCGGGCCTGGCACAAGCGGGCCGGCATACCGCTGGAGTGGATCGAAGGCGCGGGTCACAATGCAAATACCGACCGGCCGGAGTCGGTCAACGCGTTGATCGAGGGACTGGTGGAAGCGCTGTAGTTCACAGGAGTGGAGAACCCTATGATGCTGCCGATGACGGGACTGTTTCGCGGCATGGCGGACGGAGAGACCAGCCGTGGCGGGGCAACCGCCCTGGTGATCTGGTGCGCCTATTTCCTGCCTGTGGGCCTGCTGGCTTGGCGGCACTTCGGACCTGACAATCATCCCAAAGGAGATTAAGACATGATTCACGGCAACCTGACCGGCATTCGCGAGAGCACGCTGGCCGAACTTGAAAAGCTGTACGACGCCGAATTCGGACGGACGGACTTCCTGCCGGACCGCCTACTCAATATATTGGTACGATACACCGACCTGCTGAATCGGGAGATGCTGGTCTACCTGGGGCGGGACGGCACGGTGCTGGAGATCGCCATCGGCAATATCGGTTCCATCGCCCTGCCGGAGCTGCACCTGCGGCGCAACCTGGACCGGCTGTCCGGCTTTCGCTGCATCCACACCCATCCCGGCGGGGAGGCCCGGCTTTCAGACGTGGACCTGCAGGCCCTGCGGCTTTTGCGCTTTGACAGCATGTGCGCCGTGGGCGTGGGGGAGGGCCGTTGCACAGGCATCAGCGCGGCGTTCCTGGGCGAGCTGGAATACGACAACTTCTCCATTGTCGTCAAGGGTCCCGTCAAGCCCGGGCGTATACCCCAGCAGCTGTGGCTGAAGGAGATCGAGCTGGCCGAGGAGCGGGTGAAGGCCGCCATCGAGAAGGGCGGCATCGTGGAGGAGGCAGAGAAGGTCATGCTGATCTCCACCGATTCCGAGGAATCGCTGGACGAGCTGGCCTCGCTGGCGGAGACCGCCGGGGCGATGGTGATCACCCGTGTCATACAGAACCGGCAGAAGCCCGACAGTGCTACCTACATCGGCAGCGGCAAGGCCGAGGAGTTGGCCCTGGTGTGCCAGGCGATGGAGATCGACCTGGCGATCCTCGACGACGAGCTGACCGGGGCCCAGCAGAAGAACCTGGAAAACATACTGGGCGTGCGGGTCATCGACCGCACGGCGCTGATCCTGGATATCTTTGCCCAGCGCGCCCAGTCCGCAGAGGGCAAGCTGCAGGTGGAGCTGGCCCAGATGAAGTACCGCCTGCCGAGGCTGCAGGGCATGGGCACGGTGCTATCCCGCCTGGGCGGCGGCATCGGCACCCGGGGCCCCGGCGAGACCCGGCTTGAGGTGGACCGCCGCCGCATCCGCCGCCGCATCGACGACCTGGAGAGCCAGCTGAAGGAAATCAAGAAGCAGCGGGATTTGAGAAGGGCCCGCAGGGAGAAGACCGGCCAGACCACGGTGGCGCTGGTGGGTTACACCAACGCAGGGAAGTCCACGTTGCTGAACGCGCTGTCGGGTGCCGACGTGTTGGTGGAGGACAAGCTGTTCGCCACGCTGGACCCGGTGATGCGCCAGGTGGAGCTGCCGGAGAACCGCCGCTGCCTGGTGGTGGACACGGTGGGCTTCATTCGCAAGCTGCCCCACCAGCTGGTGCAGGCCTTCCGCTCCACGCTGGAGGAGGCGCTGTACGCTGACCTGCTGGTGGTGATTTCCGACCTGTCCAGCCCCAACTACGCCCAGCAGCGGGCCACGGTGTTCGAGGTATTGAACGACCTGGGGGCCGGGGACAAGCCCATCCTCGAGGCGCTGAACAAGGCCGACCGGGTGAACGTCACCGGCATGATCGAGCCCGCCGACGCCATACTGATCTCCGCGAAGGAGGGCCGGGGACTGGACGCCTTGAAGGCGGAGATCTCCCGCCGTATCGCCGCCATGCGCCACAGGGCGGAGCTGTTGATCCCCTACGATAAGGGCAATGTGCTCTCGCTGATCCACTCAAAGGGCCAGGTGCTGTCGGAAGAGTATACGGATACGGGCACAAAGGTGGTCGCGCTGCTGGATGCGGCGCTGTACCAGAGGGTGATGGGAATGCTGTAAATACTGATTTGTCGAGCTTTGCTCGATAAATCAGTATTTGCAAAGGAGGTTATATCGTGACTTGCAATGATTTCAGCGCATTGTGTGCCAGGGGCGTCGTGCTGCTGGACGGCGCTACGGGCTCCCAGCTGCGGGCGAAGGGGATGCCCGTGGGCGTGAACTCTGATTATTGGGCCTGGGAGCACCCGGAGGTCATCACCGCTCTGAAGCGGGCCTATGTGGACGCGGGCAGCGACATCATCTACGCGCCTACCTTCTCCTCCAACCGCATGGCACTGGAAATGCACGGGCTGGAGGACAAGCTGGAGCTGCTGAACACGGACATGGTGAAGCTGGCCCGCCAGGCCGCCGACGGTCGGGCGCTGGTGGCGGGGGACTTTGCCACCTGCGGCAAGCCCCTGGAGCCCGTCGGCACGCTGACCTACCAGGCGCTCTTTGACGTCTATAAAGAACAGGTGGAGGCGGTGACCGCTGCGGGCGTAGACCTGCTGGTGGCCGAGACGATGCTGTCCGTGGACGAGTGCGCCTGCTTCGTCGAGGCGGCCCGGTCCGTGTGCCAGTTGCCCGTCATGGTCTCACTGACCATGGAGGCGGACGGCCATCTGCTGTTCGGCGGCACCGCCGTGGAGGCGGTGGAGACCCTGCAGACCCTGGGGGTGGATGCTGTGGGACTGAACTGCTCGGTGGGCCCGGACCAGCTGGAAAGCGTGGTGGCGTCCATGAAGGCCGTGGCCACCGTGCCCGTCATCGCCAAGCCCAACGCGGGCCTGCCGGTGATCGACGACAAGGGCCAGGCCCACTACAATATGACCCCCGACCAGTTTGCCGCGGCGATGGCGAAGCTGGTGAAGGCCGGCGCAACCATCATCGGCGGCTGCTGTGGCACCAGCCCGGAGTACATCGCGGCGCTCAGGAAAGGAATGGAGATCCTGCCATGACGCTTCAGCAGCTGAATTACATCATCACCATATCCGAAATCGGCTCGATCAACCGGGCGGCGGAGAAGCTGTACGTGTCCCAGCCGTCGCTGACCAGCGCCATCAAGGAGCTGGAGAAGGAACTGGGCATCGTGTTGTTCAACCGCACGGCTCGGGGCGTGACGCTGACAGCGGAGGGGGTGGATTTCCTGCCCTATGCCCGCCAGGTCTACGGCGAATACCTGAACCTGCTGGAGAAGTACGGCAAGGCCGGGGAGCGCAAGCAGCGATTCGGGGTGTCCTGCCAGCACTACTCCTTTGCGGTGAAGGCCTTTGTGGAGATGGTGAAGGCCTACGACGTGGCCAAGTATGAATTCGCCATAAGGGAGACCAAGACCCTGTCCGTCATCGGCGATGTGGCGTCCCTGCGCAGCGAGGTGGGCATACTCTACCTCAGCGACTATAACCGCAAGGCCTTGCTGGAGCTGCTGCGCAATAAAGGCTTGAGCTTTCATCACCTGATCAACTGCAACGCCTATGTCTACCTGTGGAAGGGTCACCCGCTGGCGGGTCGCGAATCCATCACCTTCGACGACCTGGCGCCCTATCCCTGCCTGTCCTTCGAGCAGGGGGACGAGAGCTCCTTCTACTTTGCCGAGGAGATACTCAGCACCAACGAATATCCCCGAAGCATCAAGGTCACCGACCGCGCCACCAATCTGAACCTGATGACCGGCCTGAACGGCTATACCCTGTGCTCGGGGATCATCTGCGAGGAGCTGAACGGCTCCGACTTCATCGCCGTGCCCTACGAGGCGGACACCAACAACCCCAACAGCATCATGGAAGTGGGCTACGTGGTGCGCGCCAACGCCGTGCTCAGCCCCCTGGCGGAGCGGTATGTGGCGGAAATCAGGAGATACCTGGACATTGGAGAATAGAAGCCCAAATAAATACCATGCCGGTCAAGCGGCATGGTATTTATTTGGGCTTTTATCGGCCTGCTTTCTTTTGCTTCTTGATCTCGTACATTCGCGCGTCCGCGTCCTGGACGCACTGGTCCAGCGTCTGGGCGCTCTTCCCGTCGACGTCCACCCGCCCGACGGTCAGGCTCAGGCGGCAGGGCAGGTCCTCCCGGGTGTTGGGCTCCAGCGTGCAGGCCAGGGCGTCGGCAAGGCCGTTCTCCCGTATGGAGGCGATCACCAGGAATTCGTCACCGCCATAGCGCATCATGAAGTCCCCGGCGCGGCAGGTCTGCTTGATCAGCCCGGCGGCGGCGCGAATGGCCGCGTCGCCGATCTCGTGGCCGTAGCGGTCGTTGATGCCCTTCATGTCGTCCATGTCCACGAACAGGATCTGCGCGCCGCCGTCTTCCCGGAGGAAGGCCTCATAGGTCTGCTGGGCGAAGCGCTCGTAGCCGAAGCGGTTGTACATGCCGGTCAGGGCGTCGTGGACGTACAGGTTGTCCAGCACGTCGTTCAGCTGCCGCAACAGCCCCTTCTTGCGCACGTTTTCAATGGCGATTTCCAAAAAGCTGAATATGCTCTCGTGCAGGTTCAGCTTCGCCGCCTGGCTGATGCCGTTCATCACCATGTAGCCGATGGAATAGGTGTTGTAGTGCAGCGGGTAGAAGATCAGGAAGCGCTCATCGTCCATGATCCTGCCGGGCAGCAGGTAGCGGGTGGGGAAGCGGGCGTAGATGTGGCCCTCGTCCGGCGCGGCGTCGGTCCCGCCGCAGGCGGCCAGTATCATCTCCTTGCCGAAGCGCTCGGAATCGCTGCGCCAGAGCTTCTTGTCATAGTTGTCGTAGTAATAATCGTTGATGCACAGGTAGATGCTGTCACAGCCGAAGATGGCCTGGTTGCGCTCCACGATGTCCATCAGCTCCGCCAGGTCCGAGGCGTCGAACAGCTCCTCGGCGATCTGCTCCTGCTGGATGAAGAAGGCCTTCAGCATGCGGGTCTGCTGGAAGTACTTGTCGCGGAAGTAGTCCGGGCGCGCGCCCTCCCGGCAGCCGCAGGATTCAGAGCAGATGACGTCGTACTCAAATGGGATGAAGTCGCGCTTTTCGATGCCTTTGATCTTGTTGATGAGGCATTCCATGGCGCAGTAATTCATCCTGGAGTAATCCCGGTTCACGGTGGACAGCCGGGGCCGGGACAGCTCGGCGCTGGTGATGTTGTCAAAGCCGGTCACCAGCACGTCTCCGGGTACACTGACCCCGTGCTTTTGCAGGCCTTCGATCAGGCCGAGGGCCATCTCATCGTTGCCGCAGATGAAGGCGTCGGGCAGGGCCAGGCCCTTCCTGAACCACTGCTCCGCCATGCGCAGGCCGTCGCTGGTGCGCCAGGTGCAGGGGAAGACTTCGATACCGGCCGGGTCCAGGTTGGCCTCGCGGCAGGCGTCGTGGAAGCCGTCCAGGCGCTGCTTTGCCTCTGGCGAGCCGTTTTCTAGTATGCCGGTCAGGTAGACCAGTCGGCGGGCGCCGTGTTCGTCGATGACGTGGCGCACGATGTCGTGCTGGGCCTGGCGGTTGTCGATGCCCAGCACGGAACAGCCCTCGATGGGGCAGTCGATGCTCACCGCGGGAATGCCGGACTGAGCCACGCGCCTGGCAATGGTTTCCCGTACCGGCTTGAGCACGATCTGATTGCCCTGTATGAGCAGGCCGTCGAACTGGTCCAGGTCCACCAGGTCGTATATGCTGTATTCGCTGCGATCCCGGGCGTTGTCGAGATCCTTGCCGAAGCAGTCGAATATGCACAGGCTCACATCCGCGTGGTCGTCCACGTACTGTCTCAGGCCATGCAGCGTGCTTTCCACAAGATCGTAATTCCAATCCACCGTGAAAAACGCGATCCTATACTTGTCCATCGTATTGCTCCCGTTCGTAAAATGCGCAAAACTACCCTATACTATAATAATACATTATCATCGGATAATCAAGAGTAAAAGTCAAAAGGTTCCAGATTGTCACCTCAATTGCAGATATGACGCGGTTCAACCCATGTCTTGCAAAACGGGGCCATCCATGATAAAATTGTATTATAACAAATGAGGGGGCGCTGGGCATGGACCATACCGAAAACGCATACGCGGCGATGCTGTTGACCATGGCGCTGTCGCCCGACAGGGAAGAGTACGCCAGGCCCCTGAGCACCCCGGAATTCCGGCGCGTGGAAGCGCTGGCCCGGAGCTCCGGCTTCGGCAGCATCGGCGCGCTGCTGGACGTGGACATCAGCGGGCTGGTGATGCTGTTGGGCCTTACCGAGGAAGAGGCCTATCGGGTGTACACGCTGCTGCACCGGGACGTACAGCTGACTTACGCGCTGGGGGGCTTCATGGAGAATGGGATCGAGGTCGTCACCCAGTACGATGCCGAATACCCTCGCCGATTGACCCGGACGCTGAAGGCGTCCGCACCGCCGTTCCTGTACCGCTGCGGCAACGGCGCGTTGATGGACCAGCCGGCCATCGCCGTGATGGGCATCAGCGGCGTCAGGACCACGCCCGAGGCCCGCAAACAGATCGAAACCCTCGTCGACGGGGCGACCCGGCAGGGCTATGCTGTGATCACCGGGGGCGAGCTGGGCGTATCACGCCTCGCGGCGACACTGGCGGCGGAGCGCGGCAGCCGGCTGGTGGATATACTGGGCGGCGGCCTGCGGGAGCACCTGAAAAACGAAGCCATTGCGGCCATGCTGTCCGAGGGCCGCGCTGCGGTGCTGTCCACGGAGCACCCGGACGCGCTGTTCACCGTCAACCACGCGGTTGCCCGGAACAAGCTGCTGTTCGCGCTGGCCGATGCCGCCTTCATATTCAATACCGACGGGCGCCGGGGCGAGCTGGACGCCCTGGCGAAACGCGCCTGCGACTGGATCTACGCCTGGCAGGACTATGTCGGCAACCGCCCGCTGCTCAGCCGCGGCGCGCGCCCCTTCCACGCCCTCGGGGACGGCGACTTCGAGGCAATGAGCCGCCACTGGTCCAGCTCCCAGGCCCAGCAGATGGATATGTTTGATTTGCTCTGATTTATCCTATAAGTCCCACCCGCTTCAATGCCCTGCGCAGCTGTTCCTCCTTATCCGCGTCCAGCGGGCACAGGGGCAGGCGCAGGGTGTTTTCGATCCGGCCCATCAGCGCCAGGGCGGCCTTGACGGGGATGGGACTGACCTCAGCGAACAGCAGGCGAATCAGCGGCAGGTATTCCAGCTGCGCCTCCAGGCACTTCTTCGGCTCGCCCCGAAGCCAGTCGGACACCATCTCGCTCATCACCCCGGGGATCAGGTTGGCGGCCACGGAGATCACGCCCCGTGCCCCCAGGGCCATGGCGGCGGGCACCTGGTCGTCGTTGCCGCAGTAGATCGCGATGCCGCCGGCGCAGGCGCGGGCCAGGTCCGCCATCTGCCGAAGGCTGCCAGAGGCCTCCTTGACGGCGCAAAGGTTCGGGTGTTTGGCCAGCTCCGCCACGGTGTCGGCGTCCAGGTTGACACCGGTGCGGGCGGGTACGTTGTACATGATGATGGGAATGTCCACGCTGTCGGCCACGGCGTTGTAGTGTCCGATCAGCCCTGCGCGGCTGGCCCGGTTGTAGTAGGGCGTCACCACCAGCAGCGCGTCCGCCCCCAGGCGCTGAGCCTCGATGGATTGGGCGATGGCCTTTCGGGTGTCGTTGCTGCCGGTACCCACCACCAGCGGCGCGCGGTGCAGGCACCGGGCGGCGGCGCACTCGACGATGGCGCTGCGCTCGCTGTCGGTGACGGTGGCCGGCTCCCCGGTGGTGCCCAGGACGACGATGGCGTCCGCGCCGCAGTCCAGCTGCCAGTCGATCAGGCCCTCCAGCGCGTCGAAGTCGACGCGGTTCCCCTTGAAGGGCGTCACCAGCGCCGTGCCGCAGCCGTAGAAAAGGTTTCCGTGCATGTCGATGCCTCCTTCCCGTGATGCTTCATGGTATTGCGGTGGGAAGAAAAACAGAACCGGGGAAAAAACGGCGGTATCCGAAATTGCATTTCGAATACCGCCGTTTTTTCAATGGGATCACTCCGTCACGGACACGTCCACGTCCGGCGCGATGGCGATGCTGTAGCCGGGATAGGCCCGCTGAATCTCTTCGTGCAGGATCCTCAGCCCTTCCTTCGGCTGGATGTCGAAGCTCATGACCACGTCGAACTGCATCTGCCTTGCCCCGGTGTCCACGTAGAAGCCGTGGAACTGGACGGCCCAGTCGTGGGCCAGCACCCTTTCGCGCACGTCGTTCTGGATGCGCGCGGCCTCGTCGTTCCCGGTGTTGTAGGAATACAGCCCGACGCCGGTGAGTATCACGCCGGTCTCGCGGTAAACCTTCGCTTCCAATTTCCGCGTCAGCCGGTCGACCTCCCGGACGGTCATGGTGTCCGGCAGCTCGATGTGGACGGAGGCCAGGTCCCTGTCCGGGCCGTAGTTGTGCAGGATCAGGTCATAGGCGCCGTGCACCTGGGGTTCCTCGTTCAGTATGGCCTTGATCCTGTCCGTGACCTCTTTGTCCGCCCGCATGCCCAGGATCTGGTCCAGAGTCTCCTTCATCATTTCGATGCCGGATTTGATGATGAACACGGAGATGACCAGGCCGACGAAGGGCTCCAGGGAGAGGCCCGTCAGCTTGAAAATGACCGCGGAGGCCAGCACCGAGCCGGAGAGTATGGCGTCGTTCAGGGCGTCGGAGCCGGAGGCCACCAGAGAGCCCGAGTTTACCTTCTTGCCCTGGGCCTTCACATAGCGCCCAAGCAGGATCTTGACCACCACGGCCACCGCGATGATCACCAGCGAGACGGTGCTGTAGTCCGGCTTTTCCGGTTGGATGATCTTCTTTACCGATTCCACGGCGGAGGTGATGCCGGCGTAGAGCACGATGCCGGAGACGATCATGGCGCTGAGGTACTCGATGCGCCCGTAGCCCAGCGGATGCTGCTTGTCCGGTAGCTTCCCCGACAGTTTGGTGCCCACGATCGTGATGATCGAGGAGAGGGCGTCGGACAGGTTGTTGACGGCGTCCAGTATCACGGCGATGGAATTGGAGACGATGCCCACGAAGGCCTTGAAGGCCACAAGGAGCAGATTCGCCAGTATGCCGATGATACTGGTCCGGATGATGACCTGATCCCGGTTCATCTCCGGCGTTTGGTTGTTGCTCATATTGATCTCCCCTTGTCCTGTTGCTTATTCCCCGTCCGAGGGGTTGATGTCCACCCCGGGATAGCGCATCAGCAGCCGGGTCTGCTTGAACCCCACCTTCTCCATCATCTTCAATACATGGGGGATGCGGGCGCGGACGTTGGCCTGGGCGCAGAACAGCCGCGCCTTCTCGAATTCCTCGCAGGCCAGGCCCAGCATGCAGGTGCCCACGCCCAGCCGCCGCCAGCGCTTGCTGGTCTGGATGTAGCCGATGACCCCGGCGTAGCCCTCCCGCCAGATCAGTATCTCCCCGGCCATGCCGGTGGGGGAGACCGTCAGTATGCGCGTAAAGCCCTCCCGGTCGATGTAGCTGTGCAGCCAGTCGAAGTCGTGGGCGGTGTTGTACAGCGCGTTGTAGCGCTCCAGGAAGAACTTCTGCTCCATCGCGTCGCCGAGGTCGTCCTTGACCACCACGCAGCCCGCGGGCAGCCGGTAGTCGTATTCCAGCGGCAGGCGCAGCTCCAGCTGCACCAGGCCGTCGTTGTCCTTGAAGCCCATGGGGGCCAGGGCGTCCAGCATCTGGGTGTCGTCCGGGTCACAGCGGGTGTACAGCCGGCAGAACTTGCCCGAGGCGTTGCACAGCTCCCGCCCCCGGGCCACCGCCGCGCCCAGCAGCACGTCAGGGAGGGGATTGCCCTCCAGCTGCAATCGCACCTGCACGGGCCGGGCCGGGTACAGCGCCGGGTTTTCGTCGCAGAACACGGTGCAGGCGCCCAACTGGCTGCCCGTATGCTCGTCGACGGCCAGGAAGGTGTTTTCGATGGGCTGCCCGTCCACGGGTTCTCTGGAATGCTTCAGCATCATGGTGAAGGTCCTCGCTTGTAAGGGGATTGTGTCAGCGCTTGGGATTGTAGGGCTTGGGCGGGCGACGGTCCACGATGTCGATCTTGCGCAGCACCTGCCCGGTGATGTCGATGCCCAGCGTGCGGGCCAGCTGCAGCCCGTACATCATCACGTCGGCGAATTCCTCGGCGATCAGGGCCACCCGCTCCGGGTCCTCGCCCGCCATGAGCGCCCGGACATCGTCGGGGTTCAGCCACTGGAAGTGCTCCAGCAGCTCGCTCATCTCCACCGTCATCGCCATGGCCACCTGCTGGGGGTTCTGCACCCCCTCCACGCCCCAGCCCTTGCGCAGGCAGAGCCGGTGCACCTGCTCCTTCAGCTCGTTCAGCGTGGTGTTGCCGTCGTTCATCGCCATGCTTGTTTACCCCACATTATACTCAAATACATATGTATAGTTTACGGCGCGGCGGCACGCTTGTCAAGGGAAAACGCAGAATTGCACCCATCAAAGGCGAAAGACGAAAATATGTTTTCTGCATTAAATAATGGCGCTTTTTGGGCACAAAGGGGGCATCTGTCTATTGACTTTGGCCCGAAGCGGGGTAGAATGGAGCCATAAAATGGAAACGAGGAGGAAAAAATCCATGAAACGCATCATTGCACTGATCATCACCCTCATTTTGAGCTGCTCCGCCGTGTCGGCCCTGGCCGCGGGCAATATCCAGGCCACGGAGGACACCGCGTCCTATGTGCTGTCCCATTCCGACGGCTATCGCGTGTACTATTACGCCGTGGTCACCAACAACGGCGACAAGCGCGCCAGCGTCAACGACCTGCTGTTCGAGATCCGCGACCGGGACGACGTCACCTTCGAATCCACCTCGAAGTACAGCCTGTATCCCGAGATCCTGGAGCCCGGCCAGTCCGGCTGGCTGGTCATCACCAAGGACGTCAAGGACGTGGACGAGAAGGGCACGATCGACCATTTCAACCTGACGATCACCACCAAGGCCGCGGACGACGACGAGGAGATCCGCGCCCTGACGGCCAGCGCCGAGTACGTGGCCAAGGACGAGGACGACAACGAGGACGTGCTGCGCGCGACCGTGACCAACAGCGGCGATGAAAACGCCTTCAAGGTCACCGTGGCGATGGCCGCCCGGGACGCGGAGGGCAAGCTGCTTTACATCGTGGGCGACGGCACCCGGGACATCGGCCTGGCCGCCGGCAACGCGCTGCTGATGCGTTCCATCATCCGCTCCGACATCATGGACGCCATCGAGGATGCCGGCGCTCAGGTCGCCGCTGCCGAGGCCATGGCCTACAGGGTCGTCGATACCGACGACTGATGCGCAGCGCCGGGGGCTGTTGATGTAGCGGCGGCAATCTGCCGCCACAGAGTGCCAGACAGGTCGCCGCTACACATGCATCGTGCAGGCAGCCCTCATCCCCTGAATCATGATCCGGGAGACGACAGCATGGTTTCCAAGAAGAGAAACGCCATCATGGAATCGGTGTTGAGGCTGCTGGAGACGCGGCCCCTCAACAAGATCACCGTCAAGGACATCGTCGACGAGTGCGGCATCAACCGAAACACGTTCTACTACCACTTCGAGGACATATCGTCGCTGATCGAGGCGATCATTATCGACGAGGTGGATCGCGTGATGAACCAGTACCGGGACATATCGTCGATGGAGGAATGCATCGAGATGGCCATGCGCATGGGCGCCGACCATCGCAACGCCATCTATCACATCTACAATTCATCCAACCGGGATTTCCTGGAGCGGCGGCTGATGGAGATTTGCAGGCACGCCGCCACCCAGTTTGTCGAAAAGACCGCGGGGGATAAGGCCATCCGCCCGGAGGACCGGGACATCATCATACAATCCTACAAGTGCGAGCTGTTTGGACTGGTGATCGACTGGCTGAACAGCGGCATGCCCCAGGACATGGGGGAGCGCTTCCTGCGGCTGTGCGAGTTGCGCAGGGGAGGCATCGAAATGATGCTCGGGCGCAGCGCGGTGCAATAGGATAATGAATGCGGATATCAACGGGTCGGTAAACGACCTTTCACATACGTCAAACGCGCAGTGGCGGCCCGGAGGCCGCCGCTACAGTGAAAAAGGATTTTCAAAGGAGCGTGCGCAGTATGGGCTCAATCAAGCTGATACGGACGGCGAAGACGGGCTATCTGGTCCTCGCGGCCCTGTTCTGCATCATGGGCATCGCGATGCTGGTGCTGCCGGGCATCACCCCTGATATGATCGGCTGGGGCGCGGGGGCGATCATCGCGGCGTTTGGCATCGTCCGGATCATCGGCCATTATTCCCGGGATCCCTACGGCCTGGCGTTCCAGCACGACCCCGTGCTGGGCGTGCTGGCCGTCGCGCTGGGGTCGGTGCTCATATTCCACCGCAGCCTCGCCGTAAACGTGCTTGCCCTGGTGCTGGGCATCGAGCTGCTTGCGGACAACCTGTTCAAGGTCCAGACCGCCATGGAGGCCCGACGCTTTGGGCTGGGCACCTGGTGGCTGATGCTCGCGCTGGCGGTGATCGCGGTCATCGCCGGGATATTGCTCATCGTCTGTCCCTTTGAGGGCGTGCGGGCGTGGGTCCGGGTGATGGGGATATCGCTGATGGCGCAGGGCGTCATGAGCTTCTGCGTGGCGCTGTGCGCGATACACATCCCGCCGCAGCGGACCCTGGATGTCGCCGCTTGAATGAACGTGTCGAAGGAACGGAGGCTTAAATATATGAATCGAAATGGAATGCGCCGCGTCGCCCTGATCGTCGTGCTGGCCATGCTCTGCGGGAGCGTGCTGCCCGCCCTGGCGGAGGACAAGAAGGAGACCGTATATGTCTTCGCCGATCCCGAGGGCAATGTGGACAGCGTCACCGTCAGCGCGCGGCTGTACAACAACGAGGGCAAGGATGAAATCGTCGACGTCACCAGACTTGAAAATATAGAAAACGTCGGCGGCGACCAGACCTTTTCCCGCGTGACCGACGACGTGATCACGTGGAAGGCCGGCGGCGACGAGATCACCTACGAGGGCACGTCCGACGCGCCGTTGCCCGTCGCGGTGCACTTCGCCTACAGGCTGGACGGGCAGCCCATCGCGGCCAAAGAACTGGCCGGAAAGAGCGGCCACCTGGAGATCACCGTCAGCTATGAGACCCTCCAGCAGGACGAGGTGGTCGTTGGCGGCCGGCGTGAGACGATGCCGATGCCCTTCATCATGGTCACCGTCATTCGCATGGACGAGGAGATCTTCTCCAACGTCAGGGTGACCAACGGCAAGTACGTCACCGCGGGCAGCCTGCGGGGCGTGGTCTGCTACGGCCTGCCGGGCATCGCCGAGGCGCTGCACCTCTCCGAGTACGACGAGGTGCATTTCGAAGTGCCCACGACCTGCACCATCGAGGCGGACGTGGTGAACTATGCCTCGGACGGCTCCTATACCTTCGCCACCAGCTACGTGGCCGATGTCCTCCGGGATGAGGACAAGATCGACCTGGATACCGATTCCCTGGGCGAGGATCTGCAGGACGCCATGAACCAGCTGAACGACGGCGCGGACGCGCTGGCGGACGGCACGGGTGAGCTGCGGGACGGCGCGGGCCAGCTGGCGGAGGGCACCGGCGCGCTGGCGGACGGCGCGGACCGGCTTGCGGACGGCGCGGAGGCGCTGATGGACGGCGCTGAGCAGCTGAACGACGGCGCGACCAGCCTGGCGGACGGCGCGAAGCAGCTGAATGCGGGCACCACAGACCTGAACGACGGCGCAAAGGCGCTGGACGACGGCACAGGCGACCTGCAGCAGGGCGTCGATGAGCTTTACACCGGCAGCAGCGACCTCGAGGACGGCGTGAAGCAGCTCTCCAGCGGCGCTGACTCCCTGTCCAAGGGACTGGACGAGATCGACAGCAACAGCGATACCCTTGTGGATGCCGCCAAGGCGGTGTTTGAGGCGTTCCTGGAAACCGCCAACGACACCCTTGAGGACAAGAAAAAGGACTTTGACAAGCTCCATATCGAGCTGAAGGAACTGACCATCGACAACTATGCCGAAGAAGTGATGCGCCTCGAGCGGGAGCTGCTGGACAAGGTCGTGGACTATGTCTACGCGCAGGCCAACCGCGAGCTGGCCTCCAAGGTGCGCTCCGCCGTAAAGAAGGAGGTCACGCGCCAGGTGGAGGAGGCCGCCTACAAGATGGTGGTGGACGGCGTCAACGCGGCCGCGCGGGAACAGGTGAAGGCCAAGGTGGAAGAGGGCGTCCGGGAGGTCGTGGCCCAGAAGGTGCAGGCGGGCGCGGAAGCCCAGGTGCGCGAAAAGGTCGTGGCCGCCGTGCAGGAGCAGGTGCGACAGAAGGTCGTCGAGGGCGTCGGCGAGGTCGTGATGCAGAAGGTGCGCGAGGGCGCGGAGGCCCAGGTGCGCGAAAAGGTCGAAGAAGCTGTGCTGGCCCAGGTGACTGCTGCGGTGACCGCCGCGGTGCGGGAAAAGGTGGAGGACGCCGTGCGCCATCCCGACGCGGCCACGGTTCAGGCGGAGATCGAAAAGCAGCTGGCCTCGGACGAAGTACAGGCCCAGATCCAGGCAGAAGTGCAGGCACAGATGGCTTCCGACGAAGTCAAAGCCACGATCGACGCGCAGCTGGAGTCCGTCATTCGACCGAAGGTCGAAGCGGCATATGAAGACAGCGTTCGCGAGCAGGTGACGCAGGCGGTGGAGAGCCAGGTGCGGGACAAGGTCACCCAGGCCGTGGAGGACGAGGTGCGCGCGGAGGTCGTCAAAGCCCTGGAGGAAGCGAAGAAGACCCCCGAGCCGACGCAGGCACCTACTGCCAAGCCCACCGAGGCACCGACTGCCAAACCCACCGAGGCGCCGACCGAAGAACCGACGGAAGCGCCGACTGCCAAACCCACCGAAGCGCCGACCGAAGAACCGGCTACCGAAGTGGAATCTATTGAAGCAGAGGGAGACTTGGTCGTAGAAGAGGTTGAAGGGGAGGACGACGGGCTTGATGAAGCGCTGGCCTCTGAAGCGTTGGCAGTGACCGAGGAGACCATTGAAACCGAAACAGTGGAATCGGAAGAAGCGGAAGAGGAAGCGGAGGAGACCCCTGAAGAAAAAACCGGGAAGGAGAAAAAAGGGGAAGGAAAATCCGGGAAAAAGAAGGCAGGAAAGAAAAAGTCGAAGAAGGGCAAAAAGACCTCCGAGGAAAATGTGACCGTTAAATCCGATGGGACCCGGGCGGGCCTGTCCGTGCTGCAGATGTTGGGCTGGACGGCCTGCGCCGAAGAGGCGGATGTGCAGGCCCAGATCGAAAAGCTGGTCCGCGAGAAGATGTCCTCTTACAAGATCCGGAAAAAGATCAAAAAGCTCGTCGCGGCGCAGATGGCTTCCGAGGAAACCCAGGCGCTCATCGATTCCCAAACCGAGGCGAAGCTGGCCTCCGAGGAGATCCGGGCGGCAATCGACGCTGAGGTGCGCAAGCAGATCCAGGACCCGGAGAACCGCGCCCAGGCAGAGGCCCAGGCGGAGGCAGCCGTCCGGGAAAAGGTGATCGAAGCCGTGAAACAGAAGATACGGGATGCGATCACCGGCATGTCCGACGAACAGGTCCAGGCGCTGGTGGACCAGAAGATGGCATCCGAGGAGATCGTGGCCCAGATCGACGCCGCTATCGCCGAGCAGATGGCATCCGACGACATCGCCGCGACCATCGAGCAGAATGTGACAGCTCAGATGGCTTCCGAGGAGGTCGTGGCCATGATGGACGCGGCGTATCAGGAACAGATGGCCTCAGACGAGGTCGCTGCCGCCATCGAGGAGCAGTTGGCGGCGCAGATGGCCACCGAGGAGGTCCAGGCGATCATTGACAGCAATGTCAAGGAGCAACTGGACTCCGACGAAGTAAAGGCCATGGTTGCGGCGGAGATGGATAAGCAGATGGCCTCCGACGAGGTGACCGCTACCATCGATGAGGAGACCGAAAAGCAGATGGCCACCGATGAGGTTCAGAAGCTGATCAGCCAGAACATCGATGAGCAGTGGGCCTCCCGGACGGTGAGGGACCAGATCAAGCAGACCATCTCCGACCAGATGGCGTCGAAGAAGGTCAAGAAGATCATTTCGAAGAACATCGCCGATCAGAAGCACAAGTCCGCCTACCTGAACGCGGTGGCGGAGGCCCTGGAGGAAAACGGCAAGGACGGCGACGCCTATCGGGCGCTGGCGGATCTGCTGGACGACCTGTCGGATATGGAGGACTTCTACAACGGCGTCATCGACTATACCGACGCGGTCGGCGAAGCGGCCAGGGGCGCGAAGACCCTTGACGACGGCGCGGCGGACCTGCTGGAGGGCGCTGTGCAGCTGAGCGACGGCGCGAAGGAGCTGTCGGACGGCGTCGACCAGCTGGGCGAGGGCACCTCGGAGCTGCTGGACGGCGCGGGCCAGTTGGATGACGGCGCGGCGGAGCTGAGCGACGGCGCCGAACAGCTGGCGGAGGGTACCCAGGAGCTGCTGGACGGTGTTGGACAGCTCTATGACAGCAAGGACGCGCTGGTGGACGGCGTAAGCCAGCTGGACGACGGCGCGAACGCGCTGCTTGAGGGCATATTGCAGCTTGACGACGGCGCGCAGGCGCTGTTCGGCGGCGCAGAGGCGCTGGACGACGGCATGGCCGCCCTGCGGGAGGGCATTAAGACGCTGGACGAGGAGGCCATCCAGAAGCTGATCGAGTTCATCGACGACGACTTCCAGACCATCTCTGACCGCGCGGACGCCATGATCGACCTGATGAACGACTATCCGTCCTATTCGGGCAAATCCGACGACATGACCGGCGTCACCGCCTTCGTCATCCATACCGAGGCGGTGGAGAACCCGGAGGAAGAATAATACCATTCCCCATGGAGGGATAAACTGTGAAAGTAATTGGCAAGTTCATTGCAAAGTACAAGGTCCTCGTGATCCTGGTGTGCGTGGCGCTGCTGGTGCCCTCTGCCATCGGCTATATGCGCACGAAGGTCAACTATGATATCCTGAGCTACCTTCCCAACAGCCTGGAGACGGTCTATGGCCAGGATATCATGGTCGAGGACTTCGGCAAAGGCGCATTCTCGATGGTGATCGTGGAGGGCATGGGCAAGCACGATGCGGCGAAGCTGGAGGAGACGATGGAGGGCGTCGACCACGTGGAAGAGGTGCTGTGGTACGACGACATCATGGGCCTGGACGTGCCGGAGCAGATGCTGCCCGAGCGCATCCGGAAGATCTTCTTCCAGGGGGACGTCACGCTGAGGATCGCCCTGTTCGACACCACCACCTCCGCAGAGACCACCATGCAGGCCATACAGGACTTGCGCGGGGTGGTCAGCAAGCAGTGCTTCATCAGCGGCATGGCCGGCATCGTCACGGACATCAAGACGCTGGCCATGTCAGAGATGCCGATGTACGTGGTCATCGCGTCGGTGCTGTCG
>JAFRJF010000134.1 GCA_017432405.1 Clostridia bacterium
CCGAAGGCCGCTTCGGCGCGGGCCCGGACGGTTGGGGGCGCGCGGCCTGGCCTGCCGGGCGATTGGCCGCCCCGGCAGGAGCCGTCCGGTGCGCCTGTCGCAGCTGCTTCAGCGACAGCCCCTCCGGGAAGGGGCCCATCCCCGCCTCAACGTAAAGCTGGCTCCAATCAGATTCGGGGTCCACGCGCAGATAGGCCCGGTCGCCGTCGGTCAGCACCAGCAGCGCGTCCACGCCCATGTCCCGCAGCATGGCCAGCATCGTCAGCTCGTGGGCGGTGACGGCCTCGCCGAAATACAGCAGCTTGGGCGCGTCGTCCCGCCCCAGCAGCGGCATCAGGCGCTCGAAGCGGTAGTACAGCCAGCACATCAGCTTGGTGTACAGGTTCTTGAGCACCCCGTCCGGCTTGCCCCTGCGCCGCAGCGCGTCGTACTGCCGCGCCAGCGCATCGCCGAAGGCGCGGCGGTTGGCGTCGGACATGCGGGGCATCCAGCGGACGAGGGCGGCCTCGGCGAAGGCGGCGGTGGGCTGGAAGTCCGTGCCCAGCACCTGGGTCATGTAGCCCACCTGGCCCTCGTCGGGGTTGGGAATGCGGTCCTCGATGATGACGCCCCACTGGCGGGCCATCTCGTGAAAGCGCCAGACCCCCTCCTCCACCGGTGCTGACCAGCCGCAGACCCGGGCCATGTAGGCGGCGGGAACGGTTCGCCGGGACAGGGGCAGCGCGAAGTCGTCCAGGCGGTTCAGTGTCGTTCGTTCCTGCATGGCGCTACCTCTGGTAGCGGGACATCTGCCCGCGGCTCATGACAAAGCCCAGCGCCGTGCCCACCAGGCCGCCCACGATGTGGCCCATCTGGGAGATGTTGTCGGCCACGAAGAGGCCCTCGTAGACCTGCTGGCCGATGTAGAGCACCGCGACCAGTATGAACGTCAGCGGTATGGTGTGGCCGTCGGTGCTGGTGATGGACGAGAGCAGCACCATGGCGAACACGATGCCGCTGGCCCCCAGCAGCGCCACGTTCGGGAAGAAGACCATGTTCACCACGGCGGTGGATATGGCCGTGGCCAGCATGACGAAGACGACGTTCTTCGTGCCGTACTTCTCCTCCAGCATCGGGCCCAGCACCAGCAGCAGCATCATGTTGTTGAGCAGGTGGCCCCAGTCCGCGTGCCCCAGCACGTGGGTCACGCACCTCAGCCAGGTCAGCGGGTTGAGAAGGCTTGACCGGTAGGTGCTGAACAGCACCCGGTTGCTCTGACCGTGGGTCAGCACGTTCAGCACCTGCACCACCACGCAGGCCAGCGCGAACACCAGTATCGCGGGGGAATTGAAGGTGATCCGCAGTTTGGAACGGTTGTTGGTCATAGTAACTCCTTTTGAATAACGGGGACAGGTCGCCCTGTCCCCGTTTTCGAATCGTCAGACGTTCACGCCGTAGTTCTTGCACAGGGCGTAGAGGCCGCCCTGGTAGCCGGCGCCGACGGCGTTGAAGCGCCAGTCGCCGCCGCTGCGGTAGATCTCGCAGACCACCAGCGCGGTTTCGATGGAGAAATCCTCGCCGAGGTCGTAGCGCAGCTCCTCGATGCCCACGGTGTCCTGCTCGCCGGCGCGCCGGGCGACGCGCACGTAGGCGTTGGAGACCTGGCCGAAGTTCTGGCGGCGCTCCTGGGCCTCGTAGATGGTCACGGTGATGGCGATCTTCTCCACGTCGGCGGGCACCTTGGTGAAGTCGATTAACAGCGTCTCGTCGTCGCCGCCGGAGCCGCCGGAGAGGCTGTCGCCGGTGTGGGTCACGGCCCCGCTGGGGTCCTGCAGGTTGCCGTAGAACACGAAATCCTCGTCCTTGCGCACCTTGCCGTTGGCGCCCAGCAGGAAGGCCGAGGCGTCCAGGTCGAAGTCATAGCCGCCGCTGTAACGGTTGGTGTCCCAGCCCAGGCCCACGAGCGCCAGCTTGACGCCCTTGTTCAGGCTGACCTTTTGGCCTTTGGAAAGATTGATTGCCATGGTTGTTCCTCCTTTGCGTTGCGGTTCTCAGCGGTACAGGTCGATCAGGCTGGACAGCCGGCTGGCCTCGGCCACGCCCTGTCCGACGGCGTTGAATTTCCATTCCCCGCCCCTGCGATAGATCTCGCCCACCACCAGGCCGGTCATGCCGGTGTAATCCTCGGTGAGGTTGAAGCGGCAGATCTCGGCGTTCGCGCCCAGGTCCACCAGGCGAATGAAGGCGTTGCGGATCATGCCGAAGTGCTGCCGGCGCACGCCCGCGTCGTAGATGTTCACCACGAACACCAGGCGGGCGATCTGCGGCGGGATCAGGGACAGGTCCACGGTGATCTGCTCGTCGTCGCCCTCGCCGCCGCCGGTGAGGTTGTCGCCGGCGTGCACGATGGCCCCGCTGGAATGGCGCAGGTTGCCGAAGTACACGCAGCACTGGTTCACGTCCCGGCTGATGATCCTGCCGTCCTCGCCGCAGAGGATCACCGAAGCGTCGCAGTCGATGTCCTTCGGCTTCGGCGCGAACAGGCCGCGCTTCTGGGGCGCCTCGTCCCAGCCCAGGCCCACGCGGACCCTTTTGAGGCCGCTGCCGGGCTTGACCAGGCTGATCTTCTCGCCCTTTTTCAGGTTGACAGACATGTTATCCACCTCCCCGGGTCGATGGTCGAAGTGTCACACGTTCACGCCGTAGCTGCGGCAGAGCGCCTCCAGGCCGCCCTGGTAGCCGCTGCCGATGGCGTTGAAGCGCCATTCGCCGCCCTTGCGGTAGATCTCGCCCACCACCAGGGCCGTCTCGATGGAGAAGTCCTCCTCCAGGTCGTAGCGCACCAGCTCCTTGCCGGTGGCGTCGTCCACGATGCGCACATAGGCGTTGCTCACCTGGCCGAAGTTCTGGCGGCGCACGTCGGCGTCGTAGATGGTGACGGTGAAGTCCACCTTTTCGATGTTGGCGGGAATCAGGGTCAGGTCCACGAAGATCTGCTCGTCGTCGCCCTCCCCCGCGCCGGTGCGGTTGTCGCCGCCGTAGGTCACGCCGCCGGAGGCGTGGCTGGCGTTGCCGTAGAATATGAAGTCGGCGTCGCCGGGCACCTTGCCGTTAACCCCCAGCAGGAAGGCCGAGGCGTCCAGGTCGAAGTCATAGCCGCCGTCGTAGCGGTTCACGTCCCAGCCCAGGCCCACGGTGATCTTCCGCAGGCTGGGGTTGTCCTTGGTCAGGCTCACTTTCTGGCCCTTGGTCAGGTTGACTGCCATGGTGTTTCCTCCTTTGGTTTTTATTTCTTGTTCATGATCACCTTGCGGATCACGTCGATGGGGATCACCAGGAAGGCGATCACCGCGCATACCAGCCAGGTGGTGGCCGTCAGGGCGTGCACGCTCAGCACCTGGCCGCCGATGGTGACGAAGATGAACTGGGCCAGGAAGATCACGCCCATGACGATCAGGAAGTTGCGGTTGCGGCCGATGTTCTCAAACACATTGGTGTGCTCGGTGCGGGCGTTGAAGCCGTTGAAGGTGATGGCCATCATGAAGGTGGCGAACACCGCGGAGTTCAGCACGATGCTCAGCGGGTCCACGCCGGGATAGGCCGTGGCGCTCACGCCGATCAGGTTCTGGATGGCGGGCACGAAGCGAATGGCCAGGCAGGCGGCGGTGATGTACAGCGCCGAGATGATGACCTCGATCAGCATGCCCTTGGACACGATGGAGGCGTCCCTGGGGATGGGCTTTTCCTTCATGTATTCCTTCAGCGCCGGCTCGGAGCCGAAGGCGATGGCGGCCAGGGTGTCCATGGCCAGGTTGATCAGCAGCAGCTGGACAACCGTCAAAATCTGGTTCTCGCCGAAGAACGGGGCCAGGAAGCAGGTCAGCACTGCGGCCACGTTGACGGTCAGCTGGAAGATCAGGAACTTGCGGATGCTCTTGAACATCGTGCGGCCGTAGAGTATGGCCTTGTCGATGGAGGTGAAGTTGTCGTCCAGTATCGTGATGTCGCCGGCCTCCTTGGCCACCTCGGTGCCGGAGCCCATGGCGAAGCCCACGTCGGCCTTCTTCAGGGCCGGGGAATCGTTCACGCCGTCGCCGGTCATGCCCACCACCAGGTTCAGCTCCTGGGCGATGCGCACCAGGCGGCTCTTGTCGGTGGGCAGGGCCCGGGCCACCACCCGCAGGTTGGGCAGTATGGCCTTCAACTCGTCGTCGCTCTTGTTGGCCATCTCGGCGGAGGTCATGGCCACGTCGGAGGGCTCGCGCAGCAGCCCGGCCTCCCGGGCGATGGCCACGGCGGTCTCCTTGCGGTCGCCGGTCACCATGACCACCTGGATGCCCGCGTCCTGGACCTCCTTGATGGCGGGGATGACCTCCCTGCGCACGTTGTCGCGGATGGACAGCACGCACACCATGGTCAGGTCGTTGCCGTCGGGGTCGCCCTCGGTCTTCGCCACGCCCAACAGGCGCATGGAGCGGCCCGCCTGGGCGTCCATGTAGGTCAGCAGCGCGGACTGGGTCTCGTGGTCCAGGGGCCGCACCGCGCCGGTCTCGTCGATGTAGTAGTCGCAGCGGTCGATGATGCGCTCCGGCGCGCCCTTGATATAGGTGACGGTTTTGCCGTTCCGGGTGACGGTCACGTCGGACATCTTCTTGGTGGAGTTGAAGGGGTTGAAGGAGACGACCTCCTCCTTGCTCATGGTCGCCACGGCGTTCTCGCCCAGCAGGAAGGCCATCATGGCCCGGTCCGTGCTGTTGCCGCCCAGGATCTCGTTGCCGGAGACGGTGGCGGAATTGTTGATGCCGATGCCGGTGACCACGTCGGTCTGCATGGCGGGGGGCAGCTCGGAGAGCTTGGTGAAGATGCGCTGGTTGCCGGTGGCCAGCTCCACCACGGACAGGCGGCCCTCGGTGATGGTGCCGGTCTTGTCGGTGAACAGCACCGACAGGCTGCCGGCGGTCTCCAGGCCGTTGATCTTGCGCACCAGCACGTTGTCCTTGATCATGCGGATGCTCTGGAAGGACAGCAGTATGCTGGTGAGCATGGGCAGGCCCTCGGGCACCGCGCAGATGATGATGGTGACGGCCACGGTCACCGCCTCGATGATCAGCGTCGCCCAGCCGGCGAAGGTGGGTTCGACGTTGTGATTGATGACGTTGACCAGTATCACGCCGATGATGATGGCGATGGCGCCGATGTAGCCGAAGGTGGAGATCTGCTTGGCCAGCTTGGCCAGCTTCACCTGCAGGGGCGTCTGGCGGGTGTCCTCCTGGACCTCCAGGGCCAGCTCGCCGAACAGGGTCTTGTCGCCGACGACCTTGACCTCCAGGTAGCCCTCGCCGCCGCAGACCACGGTGCCGCGGTAGGCGTAGTGGGTGTTCAGCAGGTCCTTGATCTCATAGGCCTCGCCGTCGGGGTTGGGGCGCTTGGGGGCCTCCTCGGTCTCGCCGTTCAGCGCGGCCTGGTCCACCATGACCTCGCCCTCGACGATCTCGCCGTCGGCGGGCAGCTTGTCGCCGGCCTGGAGGTAGACGATGTCGCCCACCACGACCTCGGACACGTGGATCTCGTGCAGCTGTCCGTCGCGCAGCACCTTGGTCTTTTCCTTGATCTCCTCCTCGGCCTTCAGCAGGCTGGCCTTGCCCTCCTGGCTGTGCTCGGAGAAGGAGGCCACGCCGTTGGCCAGCAGTATGGCGATCAGCACGCAGACCGGCTCATACCACTCGGCCTTGCCCATCAGCCAAAGCACCACCTGCACGGCCAGGGCGACCAGCAGGATCATGATCATCGGGTCCTTGAAGCCCTCGAGTATCTTCTTCCACAGCGGGTCCGGCGGAATCTGGGTCAGCGCGTTGGAGCCGTATTTGTTGCGGCTCTCCTCTACCTGCTTCTTGGTCAGGCCGGTCAGTTTCATCTCAATTAGCCTCCATTTTCTCGCCATTTCCGGCGATCGTCGTCGTTTAGCTTGTGACATTGTTCATTATAAACGCTGGCGGTCGAAAATGCAATAGCGGGGTTCCAAATTGTCACGGGGGAAGGATGAAAACCTGTGTTGGGGGGATAAATTCTGATTTATCGAGATGTTGCGGCGCTCAACAGCCTTCCCCTTGAGGGGAAGGTGGCCCGCGTAGCGGGTCGGAAGAGGTGTCCCCGCTGGGCATAGTTCGTCTATTGCTATAGAGGAGCGAGGCATAGGTGGACACCTCTTCAGTCTGCTTCGCAGACAGCTTCCCCTCCAAGGGGAA
>JAFRJF010000001.1 GCA_017432405.1 Clostridia bacterium
ATGGTTTTTCTCCCTTTTGTTGTACGATTGAAGTAGTGGTGTACTGATATTATACAGCAAAAGTGGAGAAAAATCAGTTGATAAATGTATCAAAATCACTTGTATTTGCGGGCTTTCTCGACTTTTACAAGTGGCTAATAAACGAACCATAGCAAAGGAGGTACCCCATGAAGAAACTGTTGGCACTGGTATTGTGCGCGCTGATGCTGCTGGGCGGCATGGCCCTGGGCGAGGGCGCGACGGACGGCGAGTACACCGTGACGAGCCCCGGCGTCTACGGCGAGCTGAACGTCACCGTGGTGATCGAGGGCGGCAGGATCTCCGACATCATCGTCAAGGACTGCCCCGAGACCCCCGAGCTGGGCGGCAAGGCCATCGAGATGATGACCATGGAGATGATCGACGAGAACACCTCGGGCGTGGACAGCGTCTCCGGCGCGACGGTGACCTCGGCCTACTTCCGCAGGGCGGTGAACGCCGCGCTGAAGGAGGCGAACGCCCCCGAGTCCATGACCGCGAAGGTGGAACCCTACGAGAAGACCACCGAGACCCTGGAGTGCGACGTGCTGGTGATGGGCAGCGGCACCGCGGGCCTGTCCGCCGCCATCGCCGCGGCGGAGGCCGGCGCGAGCGTGCTGGTCATCGAGAAGCAGGACATCCCCGGCGGATCCGCCGTGACCAGCGCGGGCATCGTCTACGCGCCGGTGGACGAGAGCGACAAGGCCGCCATGGTGCGGTACTACATGGACCGCGCCGAGGGCAACGCCAACGAGGAACTGCTGACCTTCTACGCCGACAACGCGCTGGACACCATCGCCTGGCTGGAGAGCCTGGGCGTGCAGTGGCTGATGACCGTGCCCGCGGGCACCGCCCCGGAGCCCCGCGCCCGCTTCTCGATGACCGCCGAGGGCGTGGGCATGACCGGCGCGGCGCTGGTGAACCCGATGCTTGCGAAGCTGGATGAACTGGGCGTGCCTGTGCTGTGCGGCATGAAGGGCACCGAGCTGCTGGTGGACGAGGC
This sequence comes from Clostridia bacterium, assembly GCA_017432405.1. The sequence goes on from JAFRJF010000001.1 coordinate 1,022, forward strand.
CGGCGCGATCACCGGCGCGAAGGTGGACAGCGACATCGCCGACTACCAGATCAACGCCAAGAGCGTGATCCTGGCCACCGGCGGCTTCGACGCAAGCAAGGAGATGAAGGCGAAGTATTCGCCCGTGGCCGAGAACGACTTCCCGCTGTCCAGCAAGGGCAACGTGGGCGACGGCATCAACATGGGCATGGCCATCGGCGCGGCCACCGAGTTCAAGGGCGGCGTGATCGGCTTTGACTTCGTGGACGGCTCGCTGCCCGCCAGCGGCATGAACGCCGTGGCCATGTATTGCAGCAGCTACGTGCAGCCCGACGGCACCTTCGTCAGCAAGGTGATCGACTATCCCATCACCTACACCGCCATCAAGACCCTGGGCGTGGACCACTTCTACGGCCTGTACGACGCCGCAGGGGCTGGAACCGCCGAGGCCGCCGTGGCGGTGGGCTTCGGCTGGAAGGGCGACACCGTCCAGGCTCTGGCCGAGGCCACCGGCATGGACGCGGAGAAGCTGGCGGCGGCCATCGAACAGGACCCCGACCTGAAGGAAGCGCCCTACTACGCCGTGATGGTGAAGCCCACCACCATCGGCTCGATGGGTGGCCTGGTGATCGACACCGACGCCCGGGTGCTGAAGGAAGACGGCAGCGCCATCCCCGGCCTGTACGCCACCGGCGAGGTGGCCAACGGCGGCTTCTACAACGTGGAATACCCCGCCAGCGGCTCCTCCCTGTCCCTGGGCATGACCTTCGGCCTGGAGGCGGGACGGAACGCGGCGGAATATGTGAAATAAGGCAAAAGCTGCTTTGTCGCGGAGCGACAAAGCAGCATTTGAGGGGTTAGGGGTTAGGTTTTAGGGGTTAGGGAAACAGCGGCGCATCCAAAGCCTTCCCCAGCGACCGAAGGGAGCGGTTCAGGGGAAGGTGGGCCGCCGCTTGCGGCGGGTCGGATGAGGTCGGTCCCCCGCGGTAACGATGGTTTGGGCGTTTCCTTCCAGGAGAACGACCTCATCCGTCTTTCGGCAAAAACGCAAGCGTTTTCACCGAAATCCACCTTCCCCTGAAGGGGAAGGCTACTTTTGGGACCGCTGTCTTCTCCCCGACAAATCAGTGGTTATCTTTCTCCTTCACCTTCAAAAACCCATCGTAGAACGCCCCCGGGTAGCCGAAGGCTTTTTTTGTTTCGCCGAACTGCACGTGCACATAGGCGCTGCCGCTCGGCTTTTTTTCGATGGACAGCACCGTGCCCGCGCCGAAGGCGCGGTGGGTGACGATTGCGCCGGGCGCGACGCGGCTCAGGTCCGGCTTCGGCGCTTCGGCGGGCCTTGGCGTGGCGGCGGGCTTCGGCGGCACGAAGGCCGGGCGGTAGGTGGGCATGGCCGGCTTCGGC
>JAFRJF010000135.1 GCA_017432405.1 Clostridia bacterium
CGAGGAATCAAGACCTCCGGAGAGCAGGAAGCCCACCGGCGCGTCGGCGTCCAGGCGCTTTTCAACGCCGTCGACCAGCAGCCGGCGCAGCTTTTGGCAGACGTGGTCCTCGTCCTTCATGGTGAACTGGTCCACATGGGCCGGGTCGGCGTAGCGGACAAATTCGCCGTCCACCCAGTAGCAGCCCGGCGGGAAGGGCAGTATCTCATCACACAGCCCCATCAGGTTCTTCGGCTCGCTGGCAAAGGCGATGTGGCCTTCTTCGGTATAGCCGTAGTACAGCGGGCGTATGCCGATGGGGTCCCTGGCGGCGATCAGCTTGTCGGCCTCGCCGTCGTAGAGGATCAGCGCGAATTCCGCGTCCAGCGTCTTGAACATCTCCACCCCATACTCCTTATAGAGCGGCAGCAGTATTTCGCAGTCCGACGCGCTTCGGATGGTAAAGCCCTCGTCGATCAGGCGCTGCCTGAGCGGGCGGAAGCCGTACAGCTCGCCGTTGCAGACCACGTAGCTGTCCCCCATTTTAAAAGGCTGCATGCCCTCCGCCGTTAGGCCCATGATGGCCAGCCGGTGAAAGCCCAGGTACCCCCGGGGAATCTCCACGAACCGGCTCATATCCGGGCCCCGGGAGACCGTCCGGTCAAAGCACGCGCGCAGCACTTCCTCGGGAATGGATTTTCCTTCGACACCAAAGATGGAACACATAAAAAGCACCTCCGTAAACGGTCGGCTGTCCTGTCTGGTTTTCAGGACGAAGGCCGCCGCTCCGTGGTGCCACCTGATTTGCTTCTCTTTTCGGGTTCCAACAAACCCTGGCAGGGATAACGTGCTGCCGTCACGCCGCACCTACTGGGCAAATGACTTGCCGTTCAGCCTGGACTTGGAAGTGTTTTTCGCCCGGTGGCGCATGCGGGATTTCCACCGTCGCCCGCTCTCTGGGATGCCGCCGCGGGAATGGGCAAGGGCTTCATTCCCGCCGGGTTACTCGTCTTCCGCAACGCTTTTGATCTGGAATTTTGCAGGCATTTTATCATGGTAAAGCGGAATTGTCAATAGCATTTTGCAATTAAGAATTTGTAAACTTGCAGAATTTCATTATTATACGCCGTGTTCTGCATCAAATACGAATAAACCATTCATTTAACATTCAAAACCCCTTGACAGCCTGCCCATGGATATGCTATGCTTTCTGCGTGACAAGGCAAGGGAGTCGTGTTGAACGGTTCCCTTGCCCCTTTTTATTTCGGAGGTGTGATTATGAGCAAGTACACGAAGGAAGACATCATCCGCCTGGTCCGGGAGGGCGACGTGGAGTTCATCCGAATGCAGTTTACCGACATCTTCGGCCAGCTGAAGAACGTGGCCATCACCGCCAGCCAGGTGGAGAAGGCCGTCAACAACGAGATCATGATCGACGGCAGCAGCATCGAGGGCTTCGTCCGCATCAACGAATCCGACCAGTACCTGCACCCCGACCTGGACACCTTCGCCATACTGCCCTGGCGGCCCCAGCACGGCAAGGTGGCGCGGCTGATCTGCGATGTGTACAACCCGGACGGCACCCCCTTTCTGGGCGACCCCCGGGGCACGCTGAAGCGGGTCCTGAAGAAGGCCGCCGACATGGGCTACAGCTTCAACGTGGGCCCGGAGTGCGAATTCTTCCTGTTCCAGACCGACGAGCAGGGCAGGCCCACCACCACCACCGGCGACGAGGCCGGCTACTTCGACCTGGGCCCGCTGGACCACGGCGAGAGCACCCGGCGGGAGATCTGCATGGCGCTGGAGCAGATGGGCTTTGAGATCGAGGCCAGCCACCACGAGGTGGCCGCGGGCCAGCACGAGATCGACTTCAAGTATGCCGACGCCCTGACCGCCGCCGACAACATCATGACCTTCAAGCTGGCGGTCAAGACCCTGGCCCAGAAGAACGGCCTGCACGCCACGTTCATGCCCAAGCCGGTGTTCGGCATCAACGGCAGCGGCATGCATACCAACATGAGCCTGTTCAGGGACGGCAGGAACGTGTTCGCCGACCCGTCCGACAGCCGCGGATTGAGCAAGGAGGCCTACAGCTTCATCGCGGGCATACTCGCCCACGTTCGGGGCATGGCGGCCATCACCAATCCGCTGGTGAACAGCTATAAGCGACTGGTGCCGGGCTACGAGGCCCCCTGCTACCTGGCCTGGAGCGCCAGCAACCGTAGCGCGCTGATCCGCATTCCCGCAGCCCGGGGCATGGGCACCCGCGTGGAGCTGCGCTGCCCCGACCCCAGCTGCAACCCCTACCTGAACATGGCGGTCTGCCTGGCGGCGGGCCTGGACGGCATCGAAAAGGGCCTGACCCCGCCGGAGGAGATCACCGAGAACATCTTCGCCATGGACGCCGCCACCCGCGAGGCCAAGGGCATCGAGAGTCTGCCTGGCACGCTGCACGAGGCCGTAAAGTGCCTGAAGGCCGATAAG
>JAFRJF010000136.1 GCA_017432405.1 Clostridia bacterium
ACGCTGCTGGGCCTTGGGGATTTCAACGCCGAGTACGCCGACATACTGGAAAAGATCGCCTACAATGCCCTGCCCGCGGCCTTCTCTGCGGACATGACCGCCCACCAGTGCCAGGAGCAGGTCAACCAGGTGAAGGTGTCCCGGGAACCGCGCAGGTGGTACAACTGCACCGACGGCGCGAACCTGTTCGCCGCGGTGCCGGACGAGGACTGCTGCGCCGCCAACTGCGGCCAGGGGTGGCCCAGGTTTGTTGCGTCGCTGTGGTATGCCACCGCCGATGGCGGCCTGCAGGCCGTCAGCTACGCGCCCTGCACGGTGCGCACAGTGCTGGACGGCGTGCCGGTGCGCCTGCAGGTCAGCGGCAGCTATCCCTTCAGCCAGTCGGTGGAGATCCGGGTATCCGTCAAGAAGCCCTGTGAATTCCCGCTCTACCTGCGCATGCCCGCCTGGATCCGCCAGCCCATGGTGTTCCTGCCGGACGGCGAGATCATGCAGGTGCGGGCGGGCGATGTCAGCTGCGTGCGCCGACGCTGGCGCTCCGGCGACGTGATCCGCCTGGAGATGGGCACTGTGCCCCGCCTGACCAAGTGGTATCACCAGTCCGGGGCGGTGGAGCTGGGGCCGCTGCTGATGGCCCTGCAGCCCGAGGAGATCCGGGAGAAGACGGAAAACGACGACTGTCAGGTGACCGCCGGGAGCCCCTGGAACTGGGCGCTGGTGCGGGACGAACCCATGAAGGCCGTGTACAGCGGCGCGCACCCCGGCGCCTTCGGCAGGGGAGAAGCGCCGGTGAAGGTGCTGGTGAAGGCCGTGCCGGTGGATTGGCACATGGACGTTGGCAGCTGCGCCAGCGTACCGATGGTGCCGGCGGTACGGGAAAAGGACGCCCAGGTGATCGAGCTGGTGCCCTTCGGCGGCACAACGCTTCGCATCGGCCAGTTCCCGCTGGGCCGGGGAAAATAGCCCCTTGCACAATGAATCGCCCCCGATTTGATCGTTCAAATCGGGGGCGATTCATTGCATCCGGTCACTTCGTCTTCGGGAACAGCGTATCCTTGGCGTAGTTGCCTCGCTTGGTGGACTGGGCTGTGCGGTTGGCCGGGGCTTCAAAGTTGAAGCAGAAGTAGTAAGCCGCGTCGTAGGCGCCCTCGGCGGTATTCTCCACCTGGCGGATGTAGCTGTCCACCGAGGGATAGAAGTTGGGCAGCTCGTATTGCAGGTACTTCATCTGGCCCTCCACGGAGTTGTAGTCCAGGCCGTTTTCTGTGCACCAGTTGATCAGGCGCGTCTTGCGGCCGGCATGCCACTGGCAAAGGCCGTAGCTGGTGCCGCCGTCGCCGTCGATCACAGCCTTGTAGCTGGACTCAAAGTAGATGTTGGCCATCACGCCCATCGTGGCGGCGCGGTTCAGCTTCATCTCGTTGATCAGGAAGTTGAATATGATGTACTCATTGCTGCCCGCTGTGAAGGGATTGGCTTTTGACCTGGATTCGCTCACGGGCTGGGTGGTCGCGGGCGCGCTGTCCTTGCTCAGGCAAGCCACCGGCAGATAGCCGATCATGCTGTTGCGGGTCACCATGGCCACCTCGCCGTTCACGGCCAGCAGCGTCAGCTTGTAGCCCTTGCGCACGGTCACGGCCTCGCCGGTATAATCGGGGTTTTCGTAGATCTGGGCTTCCACCAGCGTGACCACGGGTATATTGACGCTCTGTGCCGGGGCGGCGGTGGACGTGGCAGAGGCGCTCAGGTGGCTGTAGAGCATGTAGCCCACCCTGCCGTCCATGGTGACCTGGGCGTAAGCGCCGTTCACCGACATCACCTGCACCTGGACGCCCGCCTGGAGCGTAACATACTGGCTGGCCGCGCTGGGCCGGCGGTAGACGCGCGTCTGCTGGTTGGTGAACATCGCCTGGCCCGGGGCCGGGGTGGCCGACGCCGTCGGCGCAGCGGTCTGGGCGACGCGGGACATCTCGGATACCCGGGCGACGCCGGTGATCAGACCGGCGCTGACCAGCGCCGCCTTGCCCGACCAGGCCAGCACCGTCACCACGGTGCCCCGGGGCAGCGTGGTCAACACGTCGTGGGGCTTCGCCTGGGCGTACACCTTCATACCGTCCACCGAGACGACCGCTTCAAAGCTGCCCTCGGCCAGCGCCTGCGGCAGGGCTGTCATACAAAGCGCCAATGCCAGCAGCAATATAAGGAAGCGCCTGGCCGACGAATAAGTAACTCTCATGGCTGTTTCTCCAGTACACAGATTTTCATTGTGCACTGATTATAGCACTTGTTACAATAAATGTCAATGATTTTTAATACTTTTGAAATAAGATGAAAAATCCTGTATGGCGTTAAGACAATGTGACATCCTGCCAGCCCTTGCACACGTCCACCCAACCGGCAAAGTTTTGCGCCGCGGCCTCCAGGGCGTCACAGCTCAGCTCGATGGCGCTGTTGGCGCTGCCGCAGGCGGGAAACACCGTATCAAAACGCTTCAGCGAGACATCCAGCCAGGTGCGCACGTCACCCTTTATGGCGAAGGGACACACGCCCCCCACGGCGTGGCCGATGCGCAGGGCGACCTCGTCGGCGCCGAGCATCTTCGCCTTTGCATGGAATTGGGCCTTGAAGCGGGGATTGTCGATGCGGGCGTCCCCGGCGGTCACCAGCAGGATCGGCCCCTCCGGCAGCATCAGGCTCAGGCTCTTGGCGATGCGCGCCGGGATCACCCCCGCCGCCTGCGCGGCCAGCTCCACCGTGGCGCTGGAGGTTTCAAATTCAAGTATCCTGCCCGCAAGGCCCAGAGGCGTCATGTATTCGCGAACGTTTTGGATGGACATGGGTTTCTTCCTTTCTTTCGGTAAATCAGAATTTCACAGCCTCCCCGTAAACCCCACCGCCAGGCCGAGGATGCGGATCACGCCGCATTCGGCCAGGGTGAACATCATCGGGGGATACTTGGGGTTTTCCGACAGCAGCTGCAGGCCGTTCTTCACGTGATATACCCGCTTCAGGGTGGCTTCATCGTCGATGACCACGGCGGCGATCTGTCCGTCCGCCACGTCGTCCTGGCGGCGGATGAAGACCACGTCGCCGTCGTGGATGCGGGCGCCGATCATGCTGTCGCCCTTCACCCGCAGGGCAAAGTCGCAGTGGATGCCGGTTTCGCAATCCGCCACGGCCAGATCCTGCTCGGCGTAGATGGGCGCGCCTGCGGCGATCGTGCCCAGCAGCGGCACCCGACGGGTCAGCACGGGCAGCAGATTGTCGAACCAGTGGGCTTCCACCGCGTCGCCCAGGCGGCGCACGCCCGGTATGTCCGCCGGTTGCGGGGGCGGCACCGCCGCGGAGCCGCCGTTGTCGCTGAGCCATTCCAACGGGCATTCCAGCGCCTCCGCCAGGGCCTTCAGCGTGCTGATGGTGGGGTTTCGGGTCTCACCGTTGAGCACCTTGTTGATCGTGCCCTTGGGAATGCCGGATTTCAACGACAGCGCGTCGGTGGTCATTCCGCGCCGCGCCTTCAGCCGCGCCAACTTTTCACTCAGCTTCACCGTCGCTCACCTCCTGTATACACGTCAATTATACCATGTAGAAAACTGTATAACAAGCACAATCTAACCGAACACGGTATTAATTTTTAAATATATGGTTGATTTCTAACCGTTTTCGGTTTATAATGTGGCCAAGTCAAGAACATTTGTTCGATTTTGAGAGGAGGGAACGAAGCCATTGGATGTCAAAGGGAAGATTGACCAGCTGAAGCAGCTCAGGTATTTGAAGGGGGAAGTGATACTGCTCAGCCAGCGCATCGAACGACTGGAGGCCGAAATCACCGGAAATGCCCGCTGCCGATGGCGGGGACGGGCGGCCCTGGAACATGGGGCACAGCTCGTCGCCCTGAGGGACACCCTTGCGGCCAGGCGCGCCACGTGCATGGCGCAGCTTGGCGCGCTGCACCGGTACATCGACGGCATCGACGACAGCAGGATGCGGCAGATCATGGCCGGTCGCTACGTGGACGGCCTGAGCTGGAAGGAGGTGGCGGCGCGCATCGGCGAACGTGACGAGCAGTATCCCCGCAGGCTGCACAATCGCTTCCTGATGAAAAGCGCGCTGCCGGCTTCACTGTCAGGCGCCCGGGAATCACTCAGCGACGAAAAGGGCCCGGAGAGGAGGAACGAATTTGGAGAAGCATAACAGTATGGAAGGTCATCTTGTCTGGCTGGCCGGACTGCCGCTGGTGCTGCACTACACGATCAACAGCCTGTGCGCGATGGAGGCACGGGCAGACATGCCCCTCGACAAGCTGATGAACCATCACTTCAGCGCCACCCGGTTGCTGCTGTGGGCAGGCCTGCGCCACAATTACCGGTATTTGACGGTATGGGACGCGGGCGAACTGATCACGGAACACCTGCAAAGGGGCGGCACATTGCAGGAGGTCATCGAGCTCTGCGCCGACAGCCTGCGCGCCTCGGGGCTGCTGGAGGAGGAGAAATTCTGATTTATCGGGCTGACGCTCGATAAATCAGAATTTACAAGTGTCTCGTCCCCATGCGGTCATGGCTGCGCATGACCTGGCTGTAGAGGGCATGGCTTCGGGCGGGGCGGGCCGGGGCGGCGGGTGAAGCGGGGAGGTCACGGGCGACGGACTGCGGCGGATCGGGCGTGGACGCCGGCGGCTGTGGGGGGACGCTGGCCGGGGACTGGGCGGCTGTTTGGATCGGGGTTGGTGCGACGCCGGCCTGTCCCTGCCTGAGCAGGGCCGGGCGGGCCTTCTGGCGGCGGATGCGGTTGAAAAGCTGACTGGGATGATCCAAAATATCACCTTCCATGCTGAATTGCGATGAAATTATATGCAAAATCAGACCGAAATAACCATTTCATGGCCAATCGTAAATATTTTTGGGCATATCCCCCTTGCCCCTTGCAACGGGAGACGATTATAGATATAATTGATGTGTATAGTTATGCCCAAAGGGATTTTTACTGGCATGGATGAGAGGCGGTAACGCTATGAGCAACAAACGTGAAATCGAACCTTCGTTGGACTACTTCGAGCTTCGCCGAAGGCACGAGGAATATAAAAACAGCCAGCGGCAAAAGGATGCCCCTGAGGCCCCCTCCGAACCGCAGGCAGAGCCTGTTTCGCAGCCAGCACCCATCGCGCAGGCGGCGCCCGAACCGCAGGCGGCTGCCCCGGTGGCCGAATCCTCTCCGGCGGCGGAACCCTCTGCGATGGTGGAATCTTCCCCTATGGTGGAACCTGCCGCGCAGGAAGTCCCCGCAGAATCTCCTGTGGCAGAGGCCTACGCGCCTGAGCCGGAGGATGTATCCGCGGAATTGGAGTTGTCAGACAACGCGGAGCCATGGAGAGCACCCTCTGATGACAAAGCTGTGGAGGATGCCGCGCTGCTGGACGACGCCCTGCCGGATGACGACGAGCAGGAAGACGGGGAAGCGCCCGACGACAATCCCAATCCCTTCGACCCCTTTATCCACGCCTTCAAGGGCATTCGCGGCAAGCTGGCCGGACGGTTTGGCCGACGCAGGCAGGAAGAGGACTACGAGGAAGACGATTTGCCGGAGGATGACGGCGCCGACGTCGACCGGATCGACGAAGCGCCTGCCCCTCAGTCCGGCAGCACGCCTGTAAACGCGCCCGATTCCAACGCGGTGGAAGAAGCGCCCGGAGAGGATGCGCCGGTAGAGGACGTCCTGGAGGACGCGCCCGCAGGTCAGGCCGCTCCCAGGGCTGTGAAGGACGAGAATCCCGACGACGGGAATCCCGACGACGAGATCGAGGATTATGAGGACGACGCCTTCGAGGACGAAGCGCCGGACAAGGTCAGCGGCTTTAAAAAGTTCATGCGCCTGTTCGTCGTGCGCGTCGACGATGACGAAGAATTCGGCGGCGAATCTCCGGACGACGTGGAATATGAGGATGACGACGGTGACGGCGCGTTCACTGATGACGACGCGGTCAACGTCACCACCGGCGTCGCGACCTCTCAGGAGGTGCCGACAGCCGGCGTCGACTTGCAGGGCGAGGCGGCGGTTTGGGCCGCGCCCGCAGTCCAGGACAATGAAGGAGGACCTGACATGAGCGATCTGAACAATGTGAATACCGAACTGACCGATGCGCTCGCCGCCGGTTTGGAGACCTCCGGCATGACCCGTCGCGAACGGCGCGAGCTTGCGCAGCGCCTGGCTGCAGAAAAGGCCGCCGCCGAAGCGGTAGCGCAGGCCGAAGCCGCCAGGGCGGAAGCGGAGGCGGCGACGCAGGCCGCCGAGGCAGCAGCTGACGCCAGCGCGGTGGCCGCCGCAGAGGCTGGCGCGGTCGCTCAGGTCGCCGTGGAAACAGCTGGCGAGGCCGCCCTTGAAGCCGATACCATCGAGGACGTGTCGAAGGGCATCGTGAACATAGAGCCCTCGAAGGCTGATTATGACGCCGTCACCGACGAGCCCACCCGCGAATACAAGGCAGTCTCCACGGCGAACCTTGACGACCTGATGGCTGACAAGGACCTGCAGGACGACAGTGAGGATGACGAGGACGAGGAGGAGGACGAAAAGCCCGTCC
>JAFRJF010000137.1 GCA_017432405.1 Clostridia bacterium
ATTATATCAAATAACCGCCCCATCTTCAATGAAATTGAGAAGGATGGAATGATAAATTATGATGGTGGTACGGGGCAAAAAACGCCCCCGGTGCTTCTGCTGCGAAGCGCCGGGGTGGGCGTTGTGCGTTGATTTTTACACCTGGGTGGTGAACTTCAGGTCGATCTCCTTGACATAGCCCCGGTGGCCCTGCAATTCGATCAGCGACCAGCCCTCCACGGTTTCGATGACGTCGACCTCCATGTTTGGCTTCAGGTTGCCCAGCACGGCGCTGCCTTCGTCGGCGGATTCGTACACCGGCACCGCGCTGCCCTCGTGGGGGCTGGCCAGGGCCGTCTCCGTGGAGTCGTCCTCGAAGACCACGTCGGCGCTGTCGGGCATGTCGTCCGTTTCGACCGGCACGAGCTGGAAGGTGGCGGCGTCGCTGGGAATGTAGCCCTGCAGGCCGCCGTATTCGACGAGGGACCATTCGGTGCTGTGCAGCAGCACGCTGGCCGCCTCGCCTTTGGGCATCGCGCCGAGCACCTCGCCGGAGTCGGACGGCGCGCTCTGGATGTCCAGGTCCCTGTCGGCAATGGCCCGCTCCGCAAGGTCCTCATGGCGCTCCAGCGACCCGCCGCCCTCGACGTAGGCGGTGAAGCGCTCGGCAGGGCTCTCGTTCAGGTCGGTGATGCCGATGGAATACACCGGCGTGGCGCCATCCAATGAATAATCAAGCGTGACGGCGGTCTTGAGGGTGAAATCCAGGTACCGGTTCATCACATAGCCGGTGGCCTCGCCCTTCATCACTTTCGACCATTCCTTGCCGCGCTCCACGCCGACGACGGTGGTGCCGTTCTTCAGGCTCCCCAGCGATTTGGATTCGGTGGAGGGCGCCTGCCGGAGCTTGATGCCCACCTCGCAGTTGACGGTGCCCAGGAAGAGCTCCAGCTCCCGGGTGGTCAGCTGATAGTCGCCGGCGTCCACGAACATGGCCTTGACGTGTTCGGATTCGTAGTAGGCGGCCTTCTGCACGATAGGGGTGGCGACGCCGTCCGCTTCAAAGCCGTAGGCGTTTTCAAAGGCGGTCACGGCCTCGGTGACGTCCACGTCGTATACGCCGTCGATGGCCCCGCCGTACAGCTTCAACACCTGCAAATACCGCTGCAGCGCCCGCACGGCGGGGCCGCTGCTGCCGTGCTCGAGGGTGACGTTCATGGCGGCGGGGGCTGAGGCGTCGGTGATGGCCTGCTGGAATTCCAGTGTGGCCAGGCCGGTCTGCTGCTGGCCCAGCAGGCTCTGGGCTTCCCGGACGGCGCGCACGGTGGCCAGCGTATACTCCTCGTTGATCTCCTGGTCGTAGATGCCCAGCGCCTTCAGCTTCAGCTGCAGGTCCCGCACCTCGCTGCCGGTGCAGCCCCGGCCCAGCATGCCCGGCTCGTCGGGCACGCCCAGAAACTGGCTGTAGGACTGGCCGCTGGCGGCGTGATAGGAGGACTGGTAGAGCAGGTTGCGCAGCTCCTCATCCCGCTCGCTGTCCTTGTGGATGTTCACCCGCGTGCCCACGGGGCAGTTTTCGGCGATGAACCGCGCGTCCTCCGTGCGCATGCGGATGCAGCCGTGGGATACGGGATAGCCGAAATCCCGGACGGACTGCTCGTTGATGGCGCTCTCGTTGGGCCGGTTGTACAGCAGGGAATGGAACATCACGTCGTAGTGGATGCGGGTGGCGTAGCGGGCATAGCCGCCGAAGGCCCGGAAGTGAAACCACTCCTCCCGCTCGCCGTCCCGCTCCTTGTCGGGCATTTTGAAGCTGCCCAGGGGGGTGGCGTCCTCCGCGCCGGAGGAGCAGAGCCCCTGCATCACGATCGCGCCGCCGTCTTTGTTTTCATAGACGGTGACGATCTGGTTGACGATGTCCACGTCCACCCGGTAGGGGGATTCCTCCGCCGCCGTCGCGCTGCCAATCGGGCCAAACGCGCCCAGCAGGAGCGTCAGTATCAGGCTATACAGTGCAAGCTGCCTTGCTTTCATGGTGAATATTACTCCTTGACGATTGATATTAATATTATATCACACCATTATGTCTATTCTATAGATGAATCATGACATCGCTTTGCCGTTCGGGGCGGAGATCATCTCCCGATGGACACCGGGGTAAAAATGTGGTAAAATGTAAACGAAGACCGGGCCAAAGCGGTCGGCGAAAGGGGTGGGGCAGCGTGATCTTTTTCCAGCGTTTTTACCTGGACCGGGAAAAGGACATCGTCGTGGAGCTGTACATGGAGGGCAAGCGGCTGCTGCACGTGATCCGCACGCCCAACCACCACTCGGGCAACCTGATCACCAACCTGGCGCGGCTGTGCGGGCTTGAGACCAGCGAGGACGAAAACGGCCTGAAGGTGATCCGGGGCGAGGTGCCCTGCTACTACGACGGCGACAACCGGCGGCTGTACATACTGCGGCTGGGAAACACGAAGGTGGCCAACATCTGGCCCGACGGGCGGGTGGAGCTGAAGGCCTCGGTGCCCGCCATCTCCAAGACGCTGATGAGCCAGACGAAGGACTATCGCCTGGGCATCGACAAGACCATCGTCAAGACCTACATTCCCAGCGACTGCAAGTTCCGCACGGACCTGCACACCCACATGAACGGCAACCTTCCGCCGGATCTGCTGATTGCGCTGGCCATCGTGCACCAGATCCGCTATCCCTATTATTATATAAAGAAGCTGGGCCTGAAATGCACGCCCGACCAGATCGGCGAACTGGAAAAACGGCGGGTGGAGGCTGAAAAGAACCTGGGCGAGACGGCGCTGACGGGCCGCCACAGGCAGCGCCGCATCGACGATTTCACCTTCATCAACTTCGCCGACCTGATCCTGGGCAACCCGGAGGACGCGGCCTTCAACATCGGGCGCATCCGCAACTCCCTGACCATCCCAAAGGACGGCCAGGCGGTGTTTGCCAATCTGGAAAAGGTGTATCTTTACCGCTACGTGTTTACCAAGGGGGTGCAATCCGATCAGCCCTTCATTGGCCTGAACACAGAGGGCATCCCCGACCGGGAGGTGGCCGGCTATGCCGCGCGCATCCTCCGGGACAGGACGGACGACCGCTATCGGGCCAACACCCTGTACCAGGACCTGCTGCTGTGGATCGGACGGGAGTGCCAGCGGTGGGGGGTCGAATATGTGGAGATCGCCGATACGGCGCTTCTGAATCGGGAGGCATTTCCGGCGAGGCTGCGCCAGATCCACGAGATCATGCCCGCGGTCACCCGGGAGACGGGGGTGTTGATCCGCTTCCTGGCGGGCATAAGGCGCATCCCGCTGACCATCGTGCGGGACCGGGTGACGCCCAACGACTACCTGGCGGAGAACCTGCGCTGCCTGCGGACCATCGCCGCCGACCCCTACGTGGCGGGAAGCGACATCATCGGCGAGGAGATCAACGACATCCTCGAACTGCGCAGCGTGATCCGTGAGCTGGTCGCCATCGCGGGGGCGCACCCCGGCTTTGTCATCCGCATCCATGCCGGCGAGAACGACAGCCTGCGGGACAACGTGGCGAACAGCATCCGCTGCGTGGCGGAGGCGCTGGCCCCGGGCCAGCCGATGCCGCCGTTGCGGGTGGGCCACGGGCTGTACACCTGCGACCTGCGCAGCGCCAAGGGCAAAAGGCTGCTGGAGGATATGGTCAAATACGGGGTGACGCTGGAATTCCAGATCACCTCCAACGTGCGCCTGAACAACCTCAGCCGGCTGGAGCGGCATCCCCTGCGGCAGTACCTGCGGGCGGGGGTCAAGTGCGTGCAGGGCACCGACGGCATGGCGCTGTACGGCACGAACTCCATCGACGAGGAGCTGAGCCTTGAAAAGCTGCTGGGCCTGAGCCACGACGAGCTGCGGGCCATGCGCCGGGCCGAGGACGGCATACTGGCCCAGAGCCGCCGCGCCTTTGCCGACAGGCAGGCGGCCTTCCGGCGGAATTGCCCGGGAGGGGACGTGGAGCTGTACTACCGGGACAGGCTGCAGCAGGCGGGCCAGGCCTCCGGGGATCTCTGGCGCGAATCCGACAAGCTGGAGGCCGAAGCGGCGCTGTCAGGGCAGATCGCGCCGCTGCCCGGGGACGGCTTTCCCATCGTGGTGGCGGGCGGCAGCTTCAACAACAACCGGCATCGCACCGCCCTGCGCGCCGGGGACAGGGCTATCATCGACGCGCTGCTGGCCCGGCTCGACCCGGCGCGGGTCTTCTTCGCGGTGGGCCATACGCTGACCGGCCAGGAGGGCTATCTCGTCCGCCAGGCCGCAGGTCGCTTCCGGGTGTTCGCCTTCGTGCCCACGATGGTCAGCCGGGGAGAGCTGAACCGCCTGAGGGCTGCGGAGGTGGGCGTGCGGCTGTCCATCGAGAGCTCGGGCATGGGCCTGTACAGGAGCTTCGCCTACGAGATATTCAAGCACCGGCCCTCGGCGCTGCTGGCCTTCGACGGCAATTCCGCGGCGCTGAACCTGATCCAGGAGGCCCGCAACGCCCGGCACAAGTGCCGCATCTACATCAACCCCAAGTCCCGTGGCCTCGCCGCCAAGGCGAAGCTGCTGGAGGGCTACGTCAGAGCGCTGGGGGAGGGGACGATTGGGGAATTAGGAATTAGGAATGAGGACTGAGGACTGGGGAATGGGGAAGGGGGAATGGGGAAATGCCGGAGGACAGAATAACGTCGCGCGCGGGCACTTTTCAAAGTGCCTGCGCGCGACGATTTTGTGAGGCTATCTGTCCCGCTGCTCATTCGGGTATCGTCACCTTTACCGCGGTTCCGCCGCCCTCCCGGGGCGTGATGGACATCTGCCCGTTGCACATCATCGTCAGGCGCTGGCGGATGTTGCCCAGCGCGATATGGGGCGCGTCGTCCTCGGTCGGCTCGAAGCCGGGGCCGTTGTCCTCCACGGTGAATTCGCTGCCGGAATCCGTACTCCGGGTCCGTATGGATATGCGAAGCGGCTCGGAATCCGGGTCGAGGCCGTGCTTGACGGCGTTCTCCACGATGGGCTGCAGCGTCAGTGGCGGCAGATGGAAGTGGGTGTGGGGCGTGTCGTAGTCCACGAAGAGGCGGTTGGTGAACTGCGCCTGCTCCACGGCCAGGTAGGCGCGGGTGTGCTCCAGCTCCTCGGAAAAGGGGATGGTGTGTTCGCTGGCGATGGCGTTGAAGTTCTTGCGCAGGTAGGTGATGAAGTCCAGCGTGACCTGCTTGGCCGTCTGGGGGTCCTGGTCGCAGAGGTAGTAGACGCTGGTCATGGTGTTGTAGATGAAGTGGGGCCGCATCTGGAGCATCAGTATGCTGGCGCGCTGTCGGGCGATTTCCTGCTGCTGGCGCAGGAGCTCCTGCTGGGTGCGCATGTACTGGTCGAGCTGGTCGGACAGTATGATGCCGTACATCACCACCGCGCAGGCGGCCAGGCTGATGTCGATAAACGGGTACACGGATACGAACACGTGCACCGTCAAGGCGACCGTCAGCGGCACCAGCGCGATGAGAAACGCGCAGAACATCTTCCTGGACAGCCGGCTGCGCCAATGCAGTGCCGCGCCCAGGTTGATGGCCATGATGGCAATAAACGGCAGAACGGATATCGGATACCAGGGACCGTAGACAAGCTGCGTATCCTCCGTGATATAATAAAACTCGGTCGTAAACTGGGCCAGGTTCAGCATTGTGAAATAAACGAGCACCAGGGCGATCACGATGCGAAGCAGCACGCTCTTTTTCAGGTCCTCCCCGCAGCTGTGCAGCAGGTAGACCGTCAGCATGGGGACCGGCGCCATGTACAAAAGCGAGTCGACGTAGGATACGACGATTTCCAGGGACCTGCAGCCGGGTTTTCCGTAGATGATGATTTCAAGCAGGGAAGTGGCGGAGAGCAGCGCCAGGGCCACAAAGAAGGCGATGAAGAAGCGCTTGCTCCACCGGTCGAGGCCGGGCATGATGGCTGCGGCCCCCAGCCCCAGCACCGTCAGCCCCAACGCAACCCCGGTTATCAGTAGATAGAAAGACTCTGTAAAATCGTTCATTCACCTGCGCCTCCCGTCATAAGCGGATAGCGCAGGTTTTTCAGTTGGGCCCTGACGCCCTCCGCAGTGATCGGCTTGAGCATGTAGCCGCTGGCCCCGGTGGTCCAGGCGTCCACGGCGTACTCGCTGTACGCGGTCAGGTAGACCACGTTGGTGCGGGGGTTGATCTCCAGCAGCCTCCGGCAGAGGTCGAGCCCGTTCAGCTTGCCCAGCTCGATGTCCAGGAAGGCCAGCGCCACCCGGTTGATCTTCGCGTATTCAATGGCCTCCGACGGCCGTATGAAGCCCGTGATCGTGGCGTTTGGCAACACTTCCTCCAGTATGGGCAGGCCCCCGGCCAACACGATTTCCCGGTCGTCCACCAGTATGACGTTGGGCGATTCGTCGCTCCGGGCGGCGGCGACCATGAGCATGCCGATGTCCACGCCCAGGCACTGGGACAGCCGGGAGATCATCGTGGCGTCCGGCAGGCGGGTGCCGTTTTCCCAACGCCCGACGGTGCTTCGGGTGACGAACAGCTTCTTCGCCAATTCCCGCTGCGTCAGCCTCCTCTCGGCCCTGAGGTTGCGCAGCGTTTCCGCAAAATACTGGTTCATGTTATTTCTCTCTGACTGTGATATTATTCCTTTTCATTATCATAGCCCCAAACCGCGATAAAATCAAGCACATCCCGGTCTTGTTTACGATTTCTATTGACGAATACCGCGGAATGAAGTATATTGATGGTATTGGCAATGCGATTCATGAACACATTTTATCCGACTGATACCATTCCAATACGAAAGGGGAGGCACCTCTATGGCACGGTTTCCTTCTGACTTCATTTGGGGCGTGGCCTGCGCGTCCTACCAGTGCGAGGGCGGCTGGGATGCGGACGGAAAGGGCCCCAACATCTGGGATGACTTCTGCCACCGGGTCGGCGGCAGCACCGTCAAGAACAACGACAACGGCGATATCGCCTGCGACAGCTACCACCGCTACCCCGAGGACATCGCGCTGATGAAGCGGCTGAACATACGGGCCTACCGCTTCTCCATCAGCTGGGCGCGGGTCATGCCCGACGGCGACGGGCCCCTGAACGAGGCGGGGCTGGCCTATTACGACGACCTGGTGGACCGGCTGCTGGCAAACGGCATCGAGCCGATGATCACGCTGTACCATTGGGACCTGCCCAGCGCCCTGCAATACCGGGGCGGCTGGCTGAATCGTGAGATGGTGGACATCTTCGCCCGCTACGCCGAGGTCATCGCGAAGCGCTTCAAGGGCCGGGTCAAAAAGTACATGACCATCAACGAGCCCCAGTGCGTCGCCCTGGGCTACTATTCCGACGGCATGGCCCCCGGCTGGCGCTGCCCGGAGGAGGACGTGGCGCGGATTTTCCACATCCTCGCGCTTTCCCACAGCGCCGCCCAGCGCGCCATCAAGGCCGTGGACCCCGAAGCGCTGGTGGGCCTGGTGCCCTGCGGGAAGCTGTGCGCTCCCGTCGAGGATACCCCCGAGGGCCGGGAGAGCGCCTATCGGGCCACCTTCGAGATGAGCAAGGATGCCTGGCTCTGGGCCTTCAACACCAACATCATACTGGACAGCGTGATTCTGCGCCGCTATGACGAATCCGCCCCGGCGCCGGTCCGCAAATTCGCCGCCACGGTTCCCCAGGCCGACTGGGAGGCCATGGAGGCCCCGGATTTCATCGGCATCAACCTCTACAACGGCAGCAGGGTGGATCTGAACGGACGGGAGGCGGCGCTGCACCGCGGGTTCCCACGCACCGCCGTCAAGTGGCCCATCACCCCCGAGGTGATCCACTTCGGGCCGCTGCACCTGCACAGGCGCTACGGCCTGCCGATCCTGATCACCGAAAACGGGCTCTCCTGCAACGACATCATCTTCCGGGACGGCCAGGTGCACGACCCCAAGCGCATCGACTTCCTGCACCGCTACCTGACCGAGCTGTCCAGGGCCATCGCCGAGGGCGTGCCGGTGATGGGCTACCTGCAGTGGAGCTTCCTGGACAACTTCGAGTGGGCCAGCGGCTACGACGAGCGCTTCGGCATCGTCTACGTGGACTATCCCACGCTCCGGCGCATCCCCAAGGACTCCGCCGCCTGGTACGCCAACGTCATCGCCACAAACGGCGCATGCCTTGACGAGGATTAGGAGGGATATTATGTCTGTACAGCCCATGCGCGTCGGCGTGGTCGGCTCCGGCATGATCAGCCGCATCTACCTTGAAAACATGACCCGCCGCTTTGAGATCCTGGAGGTGGGCGGCGTCTGCTCGGCCCACTTTGAAAACGCGAAGCGCCGCGCCGACGAATTCGGCCTGCCGGCGATGACCCTGGAGGACATGCTCGCGGACGAGAAGATCGACATGATCGTGAACCTGACGCCCAACCCGGCCCACGAAGGCATCATCCGGCGGGCGCTGGAGGCGGGCAAGCACGTCTACACCGAAAAGACGATGACCACCGACCACGTCAGCGCCAGGGCGCTTGCGGACCTGGCGGCGAAAAAGGGCCTGTGGCTGGGCGCCGCGCCGGATACCTTCCTGGGCGCGGCGCTGCAGACCGCCCGGCGGGCCATCGACGACGGCCTGATCGGCGAGGTGACCTCCTTCGCCTTCGCCGCCAACCGCGACAACGACTTTCTCAGGAGCTTCTACCGCTTTTTGAACCTGCCCTTCGGCGGCGTGGCCTACGACTATGCCGTGTATTATCTCACTGCGCTGTGCAGCCTGCTGGGGCCGGTGGAGCGGGTGGCGGCGGCGGTGCGCGCGCCCTATCCCACCCGCATCGACATCGACCCGAAGTCGAAGACCTTCGGCCAGCCCATCGACACGCCCAACGAGAGCGAGATCAGCGCGGTGCTGACCCTGAAGAGCGGCGTCAGCGGCACGGCCCACGTGAACGCCGACAGCGTGATCGAGGACATGCACTTCTTCGCCATCTACGGTACCCGGGGCATACTCTACCTGCCCGACCCCAACGGCTTCGGCGGCGAGGTGCGGCTGCAGCCCAACTGGGCCTACGACGCGGCGCCTGCCCCGGCGCGGGCGCTGCGAAGCGAAGCAAGTCCTTTAGGAAATTGCCCCTTTGGCTACGCGGACAACAGCCGGGGCGTCGGCCCCGCCGAGCTGGCCTGGTCCGTCCGCGCGCAACGCCCTGCCCGGGCCGGGGCGGACATGGCCTGCCACGTGCTGGAGGTCATCGACGCCATCATCGACAGCGGCAGCAGGAACGCCTTCGTCGATATCCAATCCGATTTCATTCGCCCCCGCCCGCTGGCCGTGCCGACGGAGGGGGAGGAGAGCAGTATAAGGAATTAGGAATTAGGAATTAGGAATGAGGGATGAGGAAGGCGTACTGTCTTTCCTCATCCCTCATTTGATTCATTATTCGAACAGGGCTTCGATCGCGGTTTCGATCGCGTCCCAGGGGAAGCCGCGCCTGGCCAGCGCCTGGGAGAGCTTGGATCGCGCCTGACGTGGGGGAAGCGCTTCGTACTTTCTGAAGAGCTTTTCGGCGGCCTGCAGGGCGGCGGCGCGCTGCTGGTCGTCGTCGAAGGCGGCAAGGGCGTCCTGGGCGTCGTCGTCGCTGATGCCCCTGGCGCGCAGCTTGCGCCTGAAGGCGTACAGCCCCACGGGCTTTGAGGCCTGCAGCTCGGCCATGCGCTGGGCGTAGCGGGCGTCGTCAATCAGGCCGTTCTCGGTCAGTCGCGCCAGCACGGCGTCGATGGCGGGCTGGACGATGCCCCTGCGGCGAAGGGCGCCTGCAAGGTCGTGGGCCGTGCGGGCGGAGCGGTCCAGGCTGGACAGGGCCGCCTCGTAGGCGTCGGCGAACTGGGCGGCGGCCACCCGGTCCAGCCACGCGGCCCCGTCGATGTTGTCGCCGGTGGCCAGCGGGCACTTTTCAAAGTGGCTCTTGCGCACACGGGCGAAGGTCGCGCCCTCCAGGATGACCTCCACCATTCCCCGGTTTTCCCGGATATCCGTAACGACGGCCATGTCATATCCCTCCAAACGGGTTCGATCATACAAATTATACATGCTATGACTTGACGGCTCTACCCCGTTTGTGTTATGATATATCCATTAGTGTACTGGGAGGGATTGTCCATGTCGGGACATAATAAATGGTCAACCATCAAGAATAAAAAGGCAAAGACGGACGCCGCGAAGGGCAAGATTTTCACCAAGATCGGCCGTGAAATCGTGATCGCCGTCAAGACCGGCGGCAGCGCCGATCCTGCCCTGAACAGCAAGCTGAAGGACGTCATCGCCAAGGCGAAGGCGGCCAACATGCCCAACGACAACATCCAGCGCTCCATCAAGAAGGCCGCGGGCGAGGGCGAGTCCACCAACTACAAGGAGGTCACCTACGAGGGCTACGCGCCCTGCGGCGTGGCCGTCATCGTGGAGATCGTCACCGACAACCTGAACCGCACCGCCAGCGAAATGCGCCACATCTTCGATAAGTGCGGCGGCTCGCTGGGCGCTAGCGGCTGCGTGTCCTGGAAATTCGAGCGCAAGGGCGTGATCGTGGTCGACAATGCCAAGGGCATGGACGAGGACGAGCTGACCATGCTGGCCCTGGACGCCGGCGCGGACGACGTGGAATACAACGAGGATTCCGCGGTGATCTACACCGACCCCAACGAATTCAGCCAGGTGCGGGACAATCTGGAAAACGCCGGCTGCACCTTCCTCTCCGCCGAGCGCGCCATGATCCCCACCTCGACCACCGCGCTGCCGGACGAGGAGTCCGTACAGAAGGTCACCAGGCTGCTGGACTGGCTGGAGGAGTACGACGACACCGAGAACGTCTACCACGACGCCGAGTTGCCCGATGACGACGAGGACGAGGATTGACGGTTTGAACCAAAGCGACAGGGACGCCGAATGGCGTCCCTGTCGCTGTCTGCAGCGCGTTCAATCCTGGTTCCCCAGATCGGCGACCACCGTGGCGCTGCCGCCCACGTATTCCTGGTTCCAGATGACGCGGCTGCTCTCACCGCAGGCGCTTTCGATCTGCTTCCATGTGGCGTAGCGGCAGGCCTTGAAGGTCGCTCCATCCTCGCTGGAAAAGGCGAGCACCTCCACCGAGCCGTCCGACGGCGGCTGTACGGGCACGGCGATCACCCAGATGCTGCCGGTCCAGAAGCCGACGGCATAGTCGGTCTGAACGCTGCTCAGATCGGCATAGCGCTCCGCGAGGCTCTGCCATTGCCGGGCGTCCGGCGCGCCGCCGGAGAAGGGCAGGCGATCGGACAGGGCGTCGTAATCCCCCGAGGCCAGCGCGACCAGGGCCTGCTTTGCGCTGTCAAACAGGCCTGCCGACATCTTTGGCGCGCCGGCCAGCGCGGTTGTCCCCACGAGAAGCAGCGCCAGTACAGTCAGGAATGTTTTTTTCATTGCAACCGCCTCCAATCCGGGAAGAGATTATACACTGTGCGCTCATTCCGCCAGCGCCGCGTTCCGCTGGGCGATCTTGACCAGCGAGAAGAATTCCTCGCGGTAGGCGTCGTTCAGCGGGGCCTGCTTCAGCAGCTCCAGGACGGTGTCGTAGCTGGCATTGCCCTTGTATTCGCTGTTCGAGAGGATCATGCCGAACTCGGCCACCGCCGCGGCGAACAGGAAGTCGCCGGAGGGGGCGTCGGTCATGGCGGTGTCGTCGATCACGTCGGTCTGCAGCTGGCTGGACTCGCCGCCGGGCTCCTTGTAGCGGGTGGACAGGGTCAGCCATTCGCCACCCTGGGCCGCCTCGGTGAGGCTGCTGCTCTGGTACTTCAGGCCGCCGTCAGAAGCGCCTTCTGCCGCGGGCACCAGCTCATACAGCACGGTGACGCAGGCGCCGGAGCCGACCTCGCCGGCGTCCTTTTTATCGTCCTCGAAGTCCTGGTTCTCCAGGGCGCGGTTCTCGTAGCCGATCTGCCGCCATTCGGAAACCTTGGCCGGATTGAACTCCACCTGGAACTTCACGTCGTCGGCCACGGCGTAGAGGGTCTGGGTCAGCTCCTCGCACAGCACCTTTCGGGCCTCGAGTATGGAGTCGATGTAGTAGTAGTTGCCGTTGCCGTCGTCGGCCAGGGTCTCCATCTTGGTGTCCTTGTAGTTGCCCATGCCAAAGCCCAGCACAGACAGGTAGATGCCGGTCTGCTTCTTCTCGGTGACGAAGTCGTGCAGGTCGCTCTCGCTGGTGATGCCCACGTTCAGGTCGCCGTCGGAGCACATGATCACCCGGTTGTTCCCCTTGGGCCGCAGGTAGCGCTGGGCCACCTCGTAGGCCTGGGCCAGGCCGCGCTGGCCGTTGGTGGAGCCGCTTGCCACCAGCGCGTCGATGGCGCCCAGCAGCCGGGCCTTGTCCTTCACGGGATTGGCGCCTTCGATCAGGATATCCTCGCCGCTGGCGTAGGTGACGATGGACACGGTGTCCTTCTCGCCCAGCTCGTCCACCAGCATGGACAGCGCCCGCTTGGCCAGATCCAGCTTGTTTTCGTCGCTCATGGAGCCGGATACGTCCACCAGGAAGACGAGGTTCGAGCCCTCGTCGGACGACTCGGGGGCGTCGGCGGCGCGCACGCCCAGCGTCAGCAGGACGTGCGCCGGATTCCAGGGACAGGCGGCCATCCGGGCGGTTACGCCGAATCTCGCGTCGCCTTCGGGCGCGGCGTAGTCATAGCGGAAGTAGTTCAGCATCTCCTCCACGCGCACCGCGCCGGCGGGAATGACGTCGGGGGCATAGTCGTCGTTCAGCATGCGCCGCAGGTTGCAATAGGAGGCCGTGTCCACATCCGCCGAGAAGGTGCTCAGCGGGTCTGTGGCCACCTTCCTGAACCCGTTCTCGGTCACGGCGGCATATTCCTCGGTGTTGAAGTCTTGCGGCATTGCGCGTCCCATGGCGGGCATGGCGATATTGGCCACCAGGCCGCTCTCCATGGCCCCGTCCATCTCGTATTCGTAGAGCGCGTCCTCCGCCATGGGCAAGGGCTCGCTGGTCGCGGCGACCTTTGCCGTTTCACGATCCAGCGATTGCGTCATGCGATTCAAAAACGACGGCAGCGCGCAGCCCGTGAGCAGCACCGCGCTCAGCGCCAGCGAGACGATCATCAATCCTATCTTCTTCATGGCTCTGTCCTCCTTTGTTTTATCGGTTGATGTTTGGACGAACAGAGGAGGAATTTGGTTCCAGATGACATTTTATGATAAAACATAAACCAACAGTAAAGAAATTAACTGTGAGTTAACGATACTGTGTTATGATGGGCCTATAAAAGATAAGGCAGGATGGAAAATGGCAAGAGTAACGCTTCGCAAGACGAGGGAGACCCGCGTGCGCGGGGGGCATCCGTGGATCTATGCCTCGGAGATCGAGAAGGTGGAGGGCCCCTTTGAAAACGGCGATATCGTGGAGGTGGCGGATTTCAGGGGGAAATACATTGGCAGGGGCTTTTACAATCCCCAGAGCCAGATCTCCCTGCGCATACTCACCCGCAACGACGAGCCCTGCGACCGCGCCTTCTTTGCCCGCCGCATACAGGAGGCATGGGATTACCGAAGGCTGCTGTGCGACCCGATGAGCTGCCGGCTGATCTATTCGGAATCGGATTTCCTGCCCGGCCTGGTGGTGGACAAGTTCGCCGATGTGCTGGTGCTTCAATCGCTGTCGCTGGGCATCGAGCGCATCAAGGACATGCTCTGCGACCTGCTGATGGAGATCGTCCAACCCGTGGGCATTTGGGAGCGCAGCGACGTGCCGGTGCGACGCCTGGAGGGCCTGGAGCAGGCCACGGGGCTGCTGCGGGGCGAGGTGCCGGACGAGGTGGACACGGTGGAGAACGGCATCCACTTCCTGGTGGAAGTGAAGCACGGCCAGAAGACCGGCTTCTTCCTGGACCAGAAGCAGAATCGCGCCGCGCTGGCGCCGCTCTGCAGGGACGCCCGGGTGCTGGACTGCTTCTGCCACAACGGCAGCTTCTCGCTGCACGCGGCGAAGTACGGCGCCAGCAGCGTACTGGGCGTGGACATCTCCGAGGAGGCGCTGGAGGTGGCCCGCAGGAACGCCGCCCTCAACGGCTTCGAAAACGTGACCTTCGAGGCCCACAACTGTTTTGACCTGTTGCATGAACTGACCGACGCGGGGGAGAAGTTCGACCTTGTGATACTCGATCCCCCAGCCTTCACCAAAAACAAGGCCGCGGTGCCAAGCGCCATCCGAGGCTACAAGGAGATCAACCTTCGGGGCTTGAAGCTGGTGCGGCCCAGCGGATTCCTGGTCACCTGCTCCTGCAGCCAGCACGTGCTGCCCGAGATGTTCCAGGACGTGATCAACCAGGCCGCCCGGGACGCGAAAAAGCGCATCCGGCTGGTGGAGTACCGCACCCAGGGCTACGATCACCCGATACTGCCCCAATCTGTCGAAACCAAGTACCTCAAAACGATGATAATACAGGTGATGGAATGAGCAATTATCCTATTTTAGAGTACGACGGCGCTCCGGGCGCCGTGCTGGAGCCGGATCACGAGGAGCTGGGCATCGTCTTTCCGCCCCGCGTGGCCTTCCCCTTCGTCGGCGATATCGTGGACGAATACGCCCGGGAACACAGCCTGCCGGTGCTGGCGGTGTATGAGACCGTCACGAAGAAGTACTCCGTCTATAAGCTGTCCGACGAGGTCTGCCTGTGCCAGGCGCCCCTGGGCGCGCCGGTGGCTGCCGCACTGATGGATTGGATGATCGCCTACGGCGCGAAGCAGTTCGTGTCTGCGGGATCCTGCGGCGCGCTGATCGACCTGCCGGAGAACACGTTCATCGTACCCCGCCGCGCCCTGAGGGACGAGGGGACCTCCTACCACTACATGCCCCCGCATCGGTGGAGCTTCCTGGATTACGCCCTGCAGCAGCGCATCGTCGACGTTTTCCGGGAGAAGGACGTCGCCTTCACCGAGTGCGACACCTGGACCACCGACGCCATCTTCCGGGAGACCGTGGACAAGGTGCGCCGCTGCCGCGCCGAGGGCTGCGGCGTGGTGGACATGGAATGCGCCGCGCTCTCTGCGGTGGCGGAGTTCAGGAACGTGCAGTTTGGCCAGTTCCTGTACGTCGCCGACACCCTGGCCGACGCCGACGCCTATGACGCCCGCAACTGGGGCGAGGCTTCCCTGGTGCCCGCGATGCAGCTGTGCATTGAGATCGCGGGACGGGATTGATCGCTTTGAACATTATGGCGCCCCCTGGCGATGAATCGCCAGGGGGCGCCATTCATAAAGGGGTCAATTCCCGGTCATCTTCTCCTGCTTGACCTTGTGGTCGATCACGTGGCGGGAGGCCAGCTCGTTGTGGATGTCCTCCAGGCTGATGCCCATCTGGATCATCAGCACCATCACGTGGTAGGTGAGGTCCGCGATCTCGTAGATCGTCTCGGCCCTGTCGCCGGCCTTGCCCGCGATGATGACCTCGGTGGATTCCTCGCCGACCTTCTTCAATATCTTGTCGATGCCCTTTTCAAACAGGTAGGTGGTATAGCTGCCTTCCTTTTTTTCCGTCTTGCGGCCCTCGATCAGCTTCATCAGGCCCTCCAGCGTGAAGGCGTGGTTGTTTTCGCTCTCAAACAGCGTGTTCGTGAAGCAGGAATCGGTGCCCGTGTGGCAGGCGGGGCCGTCCTTGTTCACCAGGATCACCAGCGCGTCCCTGTCGCAGTCGGCGGTGATGGAGACGATGTGCTGGTAGTTGCCGCTGGTCTCGCCCTTCAGCCACAGCGCCTGGCGGGAGCGGCTCCAGAAGCAGGTCAGCTCCTTTTCGATGGAGATCTGAAGGCTCTCCCGGTTCATGTAGGCCAGGGTCAGCACGTCCTTGGTGGTGGCGTCCACCACGATGGCGGGGATCAGGCCGTGGACGTTGAATTTCAGGGAATCGATGTCAAAATTGATCATTGTCTCATAACCTCACTGTTATTCCGTTCTCGCGCAGCGCGCGCTTCAAATCCGATATCTGCACCTCGCCGAAGTGGAAGATCGAGGCCGCAAGCCCCGCGTCCACCTTCGGAAGGGTTTTGAACAGGGTGACGAAATCCTGTATGCAGCCCGCGCCGCCGGAGGCGATCACGGGCACGTTCACGGCTTCGCACACGGCGTCCAGCATCTCCAGGTCAAAGCCGCCCTTCACGCCGTCGGTGTCGATGCTGTTGAGCACCACCTCGCCCGCGCCGTTTGCCACGCAGCGGGCGATCCAGCTGACGGCCTCCATGCCGGTATCCTCGCGCCCGCCCTTGGCAAACACGCGGAACGTCCCGTCCACCCTTTTCACGTCGGCGGAGATCACCACGCACTGGCTGCCGTAGCGCTCGGCGGCGGCGGGGATCAGGTCGGGATTGCGGATGGCGCCGGAGTTGACGGACACCTTGTCCGCGCCGCACTTGAGCACCCGGTCGAAGTCGTCCACCGTGTTGATGCCGCCGCCCACGGTCAGCGGTATGAACACCCGCTCGGCCACCTGGCGGAGGATGTCGGTGAACAGCGCCCGGCCCTCGGCGGAGGCGGTGATGTCGTAGAACACCAGCTCGTCCGCGCCGCATTTGCTGTAGTATTCCGCCAGCTTCACCGGCGAGGAGACGTCCGCCAGGCCGAGGAAGTTGACGCCCTTCACGACCCGGCCGTCCTTCACGTCCAGGCAGGGGATGATGCGCTTGGTGATCATTGCGCCGCCTCCTTGATGGCCTCAGCCAGGTCTATAGCTCCGGTGTAGCAGGCCTTGCCGATGATCGCGCCGTACAGCCCCAGCGCGGCGAGGGCCTTCACATCCTCCATGTCGGAAACGCCGCCGGAGGCCACGAGGTCCATGCGATACCTGCGCTGCAGGTCGGCGTACAGGGCCCGGTTGGCCCCCTGCATGGCGCCGTCCCGGCTGATGTCGGTGCAGATCAGGGTCTTCAGCCCCATCTGCTGGTACTTTTCGCAGAAGGCGTCCAGCGTCATGCCGGAGAGCTCCAGCCAGCCCCGGATGGCCACCTCGCCGTCCTTCACGTCCGCGCCGAGGGCAATGCCCTCGCCGAAGTGCCGGAGGGCATCCCGGGTGAAGGCCTCGTCGGCAATCGCCGCCGTGCCCAGTATGACCCGCCGGACGCCCGCGTCCAGGTACTTTTCGATGACGGACATGTCCCGTATGCCGCCACCGATCTCAACGAACAGGTCGGTGTTCTCCACGACCCGTTTGACGGTTTCAAAGTTGGGCGTGCCGCCGTCCCGCGCGCCCTCCAGGTCCACCATGTGCAGGTGGGTGGCCCCGGCACTGGCGAACCGGCGGGCGGTGTTCAGCGGGTCGTCGTCGTAAACCGTCATCTGGTTGTAATCGCCCTTGTACAGCCGCACGGCCTTGCCGCCGACCAGGTCAATGGCGGGGAATATCAGCATTTCGCATCACCGTCCCATTCACAGAAGGCCTTCAGTATGCCCAGCCCCACGTCGCCGCTCTTTTCCGGGTGGAACTGGCAGCCGCAGACGTTGCCCCGGGCCACGGCAGCGGTCAGCGGCGCGCCGTATTCAGCGGTGGCGATGACCGATTCGTCGCACCTTGCGCCGTAGAAGGAGTGGACGAAGTACACGCAATCCCCGGGCCGGACGTTGGCGAAGATGGGGTGGGGCTTGCTCACGTCCAGCGCGTTCCAGCCGATGTGGGGGATTTTCAATTCCGAGGGGATGACCTCGGCAATGGGCCGCACCTCGCCGGGGATCAGGCCGAGGCCGGCGTGCTCGCCGAACTCATAGGATTTGTCCAGCAGCAGCTGCATGCCCAGGCAGATGCCCATGATGGGCGTGCCCCGCTCGGCGATCTGCTTAACCAGCGCGTCCAGGCCGGTCTGGCGCAGCTTTTCCGCCGCGTCGCCAAACGCGCCCACGCCGGGCAGGATCACCCGCTCGGCACGGCTGATCTCTTTTGCGTCGCCGGTGACGACGGCCTGGGCGCCGACGGCCTTCAGGCTGTGGGCCAGCGAAAACAGGTTGCCCACGCCGTAATCGATAATCGCGATCATAGTAATCCTTTCGTCGACGGTATCTCGCCGTTCAGGGTGGGGTCGATGGCCACGGCGGTCCGCAGGCTGCGGGCCGCGGACTTGAACGCGCCCTCGACGATGTGGTGGCTGTTGCTGCCGGCCAGCTGCCTGAAGTGCAGCGTGACGTTCGCCTTGCGCACGAAGCCCAGCCAGAACTCCTGCACCAGCTCGGTATCGAAGCTGCCAATCTTCTGGGTGGGGATGTCCAGGGCGTAGCCCAGGTGGCAGCGCCCGGAGATGTCCACCGCGGTGAGGATCAGCGCCTCGTCCATGGGCAGAACGGTGTGGCCGTAGCGGACGATGCCGCCCATGTCGCCCAGGGCTTCGGCGAAGGCCATGCCCAGGCAGATGCCGATGTCCTCGACGGAGTGGTGGTCGTCCACGTCGGTGTCGCCCACGCATTTCACGGCCAGGTCAAAGCGGCCGTGGCGGGCGAACAGCGTCAGCATATGGTTCAGGAAGCCGCAGCCGGTGTCGATCTCCGACTTGCCCGAGCCGTCCAGGTTCAGCTCCAGCCGGATGTCCGTCTCGGCGGTGCGGCGGGTGATGGTGGATGTGCGCATGGTGTACCTCCCTTGGGAGAATGTCGATTTTGAGGTGGGGATGGTAAATACTGGTTTATCGAGCTGAGCTCGACAAATCAGGATTTGTACTACGCTTCACTCGTCCTCAAGAATGTGCTTCAATGCCTCGCATAGCACGTCCATCTGCTCGGGCGCGCCGATGGTGATGCGCAGGAAGTCCTTGATGCGGGGACTGTCGAAGTGGCGCACCAGCACCCCCTTGGCCTTCAGCTGGCGGTAGAGGAAGCCGCCGCCTGAGTGGGGATGGCGGGCAAATACGAAATTCGCCTTGCTGGGCAGCACCTCGAAGCCCATCTGCCGGAGCCGGTCGACGGTGGCTTCACGCGTCTCGACCACCCTGTGGCAATTGGCCATGCAGACGTCGTCCGCCTTCAGCGTGGCCAGGCCCGCGGCCAGGGTCATGCGGTTGATGCTGTAGGGGTTGGTGCTGAACTTGATCTTCTCCAGGTCGGCGATCAGCCCCTCGTTCGCGATGGCGAAGCCCAGTCGCGCGCCCGCCATGCTGCGGGACTTGGAGAAGGTCTGCACCACCAGCAGGTTGTCGTATTTCCCCGTCAGTGAAACGCAGGATTTGGCCCCGAAGTCCACATAGGCCTCGTCGATCAGCACCACGTGGTCGGGGTTGGAGCGCAGTATGTTCTCGATCTGCCCGACATCCAGCGCCATGCCGGTGGGGGCGTTGGGGTTGGCGATGGCGATGAAGCCGTCCAGCGCCATGTAATCGCCAGGATCGATGCTGAAATCCTCGCGCAGGGGGATCGGATGGGCCTCGAGGCCGTGCAGCCCGGCGTACACCGGGTAAAAGCCGTAGCTGATGTCCGGGAAATAAGCCCTGGGGCTTCCGAAGGCCATGAAGGCGAAGTTGAGTATGTCGTCAGAGCCGTTGGACACGAACACATTTTCCCGCTTCACA
This sequence comes from Clostridia bacterium, assembly GCA_017432405.1. The sequence continues at coordinate 19,588 of JAFRJF010000137.1, forward strand.
CCGTAGCGCGCCGCCAGCGCGTCCCTCAGCTCGACACACACGGGATCGGAATACAGCTGCAGCCGCCCCGCCTCGGCCTGAACCGCCTCGACGACCCCGGGGGCCGGGGGATAGGGGCTTTCATTCGTATTCAGCTTGACGTACTGCATGTCCCGCGGCTGCTCGCCGGGAACATAGGCTTCCAAGGATTGATACCTGTCGATCAGATAACGGCTCATTCCTCATTCCTCATTCCTAATTCCTCATTTGCGTACTTTCAGGCTTCTTCGAAGCGTGAAAGTACGCTTCTCGCGTGTGCCTCCAGCCCCTCCTTGCGGGCGAAGCGGGCGATCTTGTCGGAGACGGCCTGCAGGGCGGCGGCGGTGAAATAGGTGTACTGGCTCTTCTTGACGAAGTCGTCCACCGACAGGGGGCTGTAGAACCGGGCGGTGCCGCCGGTGGGCAGCGTGTGGTTGGGCCCGGCCAGGTAGTCGCCCAGGGCCTCGGGGCAGTTGCGCCCCATGAAGATGGAGCCCGCATGGCGGATGCGGTCCAGGTAGTCGAAGGGATTGTCCAGGCACAGCTCCAGGTGCTCTGGCGCGATGGCATTGGCGATGCCGATGGCCTGGTCGATGTTGTCAGCGACGATGATCTTGCCGTTGACGTCGATGGAGGTCGAAGCGATCTCGAAGCGGGGCAGCGCCTGCACCTGGCGGTCGAGCTCCTCTCGAACGGCCTCGGCCAGGGCCATGCTGTCGGTGACCAGCACCGCGCTGGCCATCTTGTCGTGCTCGGCCTGGGAGAGCATGTCCGCCGCCACCTGCCGGGCGTTGCTGTTGCCGTCGGCCACCACCAGGATCTCACTGGGCCCGGCGATCATGTCGATGGACACCCGGCCGAAGACCTGCTTCTTGGCCTCGGCCACGAAGGCGTTGCCGGGGCCGACGATTTTATCCACGGAGGGAATGCTCTCGGTGCCGTAGGCCAGCGCGGCCACGGCCTGGGCGCCGCCCACCTTGAAGATGCGGCTGATGCCGGCCACCTTCGCGGCGGCCAGTATGGCGGGGTTGACGCTGCCGTCCCTCGCCGGGGGCGTCACCATCACGATCTCGCCGCAGCCGGCGATCTTCGCGGGGATGGCGTCCATCAGCACGGTGGAGGGGTAGGCCGCCGTGCCGCCGGGCACGTAGAGGCCCACGCGGTCCAGCGGGATGACCTTCTGGCCCATCACCACGCCGTCCCTCTCGGCGATGATGAAGCTGTTGCGCACCTGCTTTTCGTGGAAGGCGCGGATGTTGGCGGCGGCGGTCTCCAGCACGTCGATGAATTCCGGCTCCACTTTTTCGATGGCGGCGTCCAGCTCGGCGGGGGAGACCTCCAGCGCCTCGAGGGTCACATGGTCGAATTTCTGGCAGTATTCCATAAGCGCCGCGTCGCCCCGGGCGCGGACCTCGGCGATGATGCCTGAGACGATCCCCGCCACGTCCACCTCGGGCACGGAGCGGGCGAAGATGTCGGAATTGTCGACCTCTCCGTATTTCATGATCCTGATCATAGCGATCCCCCTTTGAATTATTCCTTCACCTGCTGCGCCAGGCCCCGGCAGACGGCCTCGATCTGCGCGCCGTGGAACTTGAAGCTGGCCTTGTTGGCGATCAGCCGGGCGCTGATGGGAACGATGGTCTCGATGGGCTCCAGGTCGTTCTCCAGCAGGGTCTTGCCCGTCTCCACGATGTCCACGATCACGTCGGAAAGGCCGAGGATCGGCGCGATCTCGATGCTGCCGTTCAGATGGATGATGTCGATGTCCCGGCCCAGCCCGGCGTAGTATTCCCGGGCGATGCGGGTAAACTTGGTGGCCACGCGCAGCGTGCGCTCCGGGTTGTCCCGGAAGGTCTTCATGGCGGCGACGGCCATGCGGCAGCGCCCCACGTTCAGATCCAGCAGCTCGTAGACCTCCGGCGCGTACTCCAGCAGGATGTCCTTGCCGGCCACGCCGATGTCCGCCGCGCCGCGCTCCACGTAGATGGCCACATCCGAGGGCTTGACCCAGAAGTAGCGCACGCCGGTGGCCTCGTTTTCGAAGATCAGTTTGCGGTTGGGCTCCAGGATCGACGGGCACTCGTAGCCCGCCGCCGCGAACATGCCGTAGACCTTCTCGCCCAGTCGGCCCTTGGGCAGGGCGACGTTGAGCATGCTATTTGCCATCCTCGATCCCTCCTTCGCCGAACCTCAAAAGCCGCCGGTAGCGCAGCTTGCCGTCCACGGCCTTCTGGGCCCGGACGCTGCAGCCCTCGCCGGCCAGCCGGTTCACGGCCTTTGTAAGCGCCATGATGTCCGCCCGCTCGTCGTAGAGCACCAGGGTATCCACGTCGAAGGGCCTCGGTCCGTCGTTCAGCCGCTCCAGCTGGTCCATGTAGATGGCGAAGCCCACGGCCCTGCAGTCCCGGCCCATGCGGCGCATCATGTTGTCGTACTGGCCGCCGGAGAGCACGCCGGTGGGGATGCCCCGGATGTAGCCCATGAACACGATGCCGTTGTAGTAGTTCATGTCGTTGACGATGGAGAAGTCCACCCGCACGCCCTCGCAGCCGTTGGCGCTCAGCACCCCGGTCACCCGCGCAAGCTCGTCCAGGGCGGATTTCGCGTCGCCCTCGCCGCACCAGGGGCGCAGGGCTTCAATGACCGCCTCCGCGGGGCCGTGGGCGGCGATCAGGGCGAGTATGCCGGAGACGTCCCTGTCCGGGCAAAGCCGGCGCACGCCGTCGGCGTTCTTTTCGCCGATGCAGGCCAGCACCGCCGCGCGGCGCTCGGCGTCCAGGGCCAGGGCGTCCACCAGCGCCGACACCACGCCCATGTGGGACAGGTCCAGCACGTAGGCAGGATCAATGGTGCGCAGGCTCTGGGCCGCCAGGAAGATGACCTCGCACAGGCTGTAGAGGTCGATGTCGCCGATGCACTCCAGGCCCGTCTGCATGATCTCCTTGAAGCAGCGCGTGCTGCCGGAGACGCGATAGACATTCTCGTTGTAATACAGCTTTTGCACGCTGCCCGGCATCTGGCGGGTGTTCTTGATGATGGAGAGCGTCACGTCCGGCTTCAGCGCCATCAGACGACCGTCGGTATCGGTGAAGGTGATGACGCCGTCGGAGACGAGGAAATCCTTGTTGCGCGCGTACAGGTCATATTCCTCGAATTTGCTCATCTTGAACTGGCTGTAGCCGTAGCGCTGGTAAAGGCCCCGCAGGGCATAGAGCACCCGCTCCTCCGGCTTCAGCGAATCGTTGACAGGGTTCATAGACAACCTCCGGGTTTTGATTGTCGGTATTTTAGCACGTTACCACGATAAAGTCAAGAAAGGCTGTGTTCACTGACGAGCGCGCAATACGGCGGCGCTCAATGCGCCGCCGTATTGCGCGCTGGTTGGTATATGATTATTCAAATTCCGCGGCGGGGGCGGGGGTGACCACCTTGCCGTCCAGCACCGTGAATTTCACGTCGCTGCTGAAGGGGTAATATTTGAAGACGTTCTTTTTGCCGTCCTTGTAGCCGACGACCAGCGCCATGGAGTAGATGCCCTCCTTGTACTGGCTGACGTCCAGCGTGATCTCGAAGTCGCAGGCGGTGGCGTTCTGGCAGACGGCGTCGGCGTGGGGCAGTCCGGAAACGCCCGCGGTGTTGGTCAGCGGATAGCCGATGTTCTGGCCGGAGGCGACCTCGGTGATCACAAGCCAGCTCTTGGCGGCGGCGCCGTCGAAGGCTTCCTCGTTGACATAGCCGTAGCCCGCCAGGTACATCAGCTTGTTGTCGTCCGCGGGGGAGACGAAGCTGGCGGTGAGACCGATCTTGCCGTTCTCAGAGGGCTCAGTGGGCAGGTTGGGCAGCTTTTTCATGGGCTGTGCCACGTTCTCTGCCGGCAGTGCCGTGGGCTCAGGCGTGGGCTCGGGGGTGGGCTCGGGGGTGGGCTCCGGCGTGGGTTCGGGCGTCGGCTCCGGGGTCGGCACCTCGGTGGGCTCGGTCAGGTCCACCTCGTCCTCGGGCGCCTCCTCGCCTCCGTCGCTTTCAGCGGTTGGCGCTTCAGGCTCATACGGGTCGGCTTCAACCACAGGCTGCTGGGTCTGCTCGACATAAGGCCGCATGGTCGCTTCAGGATCCAGCTTGTCGGAATAGTCCAGCTTGGCCAGCGCGAAGTAAATCACAGCCAGTATGATCAGCAGTATGATCAGGCCAATGATGAAATAGAGAACCGCAAGGCCCTTCGCCTCGCGCTTGCGCCCTTGCTTTAGCATAGTCAAGAACCTCCAAATCAATACAATTATCGGATAAACAGCACATTTATAACTATCCAATATCATAAAGCACATACGGCAGGATTGTCAATGATTGAAAGAGAAATGTAGAAATAAAGTTACAAAGGCTCAATGAAACGGCAAAAGCCGCGGTTTTCCACGCTCTGGAAAGCCGCGGCTCTTGCCGTATTGAAATCAACTCGCCGCCGAAGTGTACCTGGAGGATATCCACCCCCAGTATCCGTTGCAGCAGACGTAATACCATTCCACGCCCCGGTCGTCCCAGCGGGATTCGCCGCCTGAGCGCAGCACCGCCCCGGCCCTGGCCACGGTGAGGGATTCACCGTAGAGACCGGGTTCGTCGCGAACGTGGGAATCCCGGTGGACGTACACCACGGGATAGTCGTCATTGGCGTCGTCGTCTCCGTCGTCGTAGACCACGTAGCTGTACCGGGAGGAGATCCACGCGTCCTCGCCGTCGAAGATGATGCCGTACCACATCACGCCCCGATCGTCAACGGAGTAGACGTTCCTGTAGGTCAGCCAGGAGCCCTGGGTGACCACGCCCAGCTTGTAGCCGTTCAGGCTGGGGTTGCTGCGGGCGTTGGCGTCGCCGGTGACGACGACCGTGCTGGCCAAAGCGCAGGTGCACAGCGCCAGCGCCAGCACCAGTGCGAGGATGGCGACGACGGTTTTCTTCATGGAGGACACCTCCTGTCGGACGGGGTGTGGGTGTCGCCCGTGGGGCGCATGCGCGCCGAAACGGGTCTGAGGGTCCGGGCTAAGCCTCTTCCTCCGGGGGGTCCGGCTCCTCGGGGCCGTCGCTCACAGGCTTGTCCAGTTTGACGGGCACTTTCTTGGCAAGGCGCTGAAGCTCGGCAATGGTGTCCTCGGCGGACTGTATCAGCGCCTGCTGCGCCTTCTCCGCAGCCAGGATCTTCTCGTCGGTGCTCCGGGCGGCGGCAACGTCGGCCTCGGTGATGGTCATCAGGTCGTCCTTGGTGATGTCCGAGGCCTGGGCCAGGCGGTTGGCCTGGGCGACCAGCAGCCGCTCGAATATGTTGCGCACCCCGCGCCCGTTGCCGAAGGAGATGGAACTGGTGTTGGCGGCGGCGATGTAATCGGCCACGTCCTTGCGGGCCTGCTCAGTCAGCACATACTGCCCCTTCTTCAGCTGCAGGTCCAGTATGCCCATCATCTCTTCGGCAGTATAATCGTCGAAGTGCAGGTAGCGGTTGAAGCGGGATTCCAGGCCTGGATTGGAGTGGATGAACTGGTCCATCAGCCCGTCGTAGCCCGCCACGATGACCACCAGGTCCTCCCGGTGATCCTCCATGGCCTTCAGAAGCGTGTCGATGGCCTCCTGGCCGAAGTCGTTCTCGGTCTTGCCGTTCAGGGCGTAGGCCTCGTCGATAAACAACACGCCGCCCAGCGCCTTCTCGATCACGGCGCTGGTCTTGGTTGCGGTCTGGCCCACGTAGCCCGCAACCAGGCCCGAGCGGTCCACCTCCACCAGGTGGCCCTTCTTGAGCATGCCCAGGCTCTTGTATATGCGGGACATCAGCCGGGCGATCATCGTCTTGCCGGTGCCTGGATTGCCGGAGAAAACCATGTGCAGCGACATGTCCACCGTCTTGAGGCCGTTTTCGCGGCGCAGCTTGTAGATGGTGACGGTGTTGATGAGGTTGTTGACCTCCCGCTTGACGCCCTTCAGGCCGATCAGCTCGTCGAGCTCCTTCTTCAGGTCCTCGATGTTCTCCGGGGGCGTCTCCTCCTCGGCAGCCTGCTGGGCGTCGGCGGGCTTGGCCGCTGCCGCAGGCGCAGGGGCCTTCCCGGGCTGCGGCGCGTCCACGGGCTTTTTTGACGGGCCG
>JAFRJF010000138.1 GCA_017432405.1 Clostridia bacterium
GAAGCCGATGCCGATGACATTGTTCTCCTCGTTGTCAGGATCGCGGTCGATGTGCTCGTTGCGCACATCGCCGTCCCAGCCCTCCACCGAGACGCCTGCGTCCATGCTGTCCGCGTTTTCGGGCAGCTTCACCTCGAAGCCAAAGCCGCTGTCCTCCGGGAAGGCCAATATGCCGTCCCCGTTTTCGCTGCCGGTGAGATAATCCGCCATGGCGATGTCGCCAAACGCCAGGTCGCCTTCCGCCGTCACCCTGATCGTGATCGGGTCGGATTCCACATAGTCATGCTCCAGCAGGACAGGGTTGCCGTCCTCCCAGTATTTCGGTTCGCCGTTCTCATCGATCTGCTGAATGGGCTCGCCGTTTTCATCCTTCTGGAAGTAGTGGGCCCGGGCCACGAGCGCATATTCGCCCGCTTCGCCGTAGCTGTCGGGCCTGGACCACTGGGCGCGTCCCCTGGAATCCCATTCGCCGTGGGGATAATTTCTGTCAACCTCCACCCAATCGGCGCCGGGCGCCCGCAGGGAGAAGGTGAAATCCTCGCCCACAGCGACCTCTTCCCGGTCCACCACAAATATCATCGCGGGGTTGCCGTCGGGCTCGCTGACATCGAAGGCCACGTCATCGGTGTCACGGCCAAGCATGCCAACGCCGTTTGCCCAGGCGTCCACGAAATAGTGTCCCCCGGGCAGGCCGGCGGTGGAGATGACCGCGGTGCGCTGTCCGTCCTGCCAATCGGTCAGCCAGGTCCAATCCCAGTCGTAGCGGCGATAATCGTCGTTGTCCTCGTCCGAATCGTCCCACACGTTGAGCCCATAGTCTGACGCGCCTTCGGACTCGGTGACGGTCACGGTCAGCTTCTGGCCGCTCACCAGGCTGTCCGCGTCGGTCGCGATGCTGAAGGGACCGACCGTGCCGTTGGCAGACACATTGAACAGCAGCGGCTCGGAGGCGCATTCGCTCCAGGTGTCCGTTTCTTCATCGTGGAAGCCCGCGACAGCCCACACGCGATACTCGCCCTCATGACTCTGGGTCCTGCGGCCTGTATCGATGCTTTCGCTGTCGCCGTCGCAGAAGTTATTGTCGTTGCTGTCCGCCAGGCGGATCCAGCTTGCGCCGGGCGCGCTGGCCCAGACTTGGAAATCTTCGTTGACCAGGGTCGGTTCGCGGTCCACCCACAGCTGGACCCGGCCGCCGTCCACCTCGGCCTCGATGACGGGGATGCCGCTGGCGCAATAATAGTATTCGTTGCAGCCGTACTTGTAAGCCCAGATCTCGACGTTGACCCGCAGCCCTCCATAGGTGCCAAAGCGGAATGTCTGGGCCTGCGTCGCATCCCAGCGCTCTTGGTCGGCGTCAAAGCCGTGCCAGTCATTGTTGGTGATCCGGACGTTCATAAAGTCCGCGCCTTCGGGGAACGGGATCACCAGCTCGTACTTTTCATCTTCCTCCGTGAGCGGGAAGTACTCCGGCAGGCCGGGATCATAGCCCTCCGGCTCAAAGTCGCCCTGCGCGTTCACCTTCAGCGCGCGGGTGGCGCTTGCAATCACCTCGGGCGCCTCCTGGTACTCCACATCCTGGAGAACCTCAGCCGTGAGCACATAGTCTCCCCCGTGCCAGATGACGCACTCATCGCGGAAGTCGATACCCCTGTCCTCGCCGTATATCTCATCATCGGGATCGTCCGCCGGACAGATGGAGACGCGTGTCCATATATCCCGCAGGTCATACGGGTTTATGTAGAAGGCCGAAATGTCAATCCTCTCACCGGCCTCATAGGTATCCTTGAGGCTGACGACGATGTCGCCATCGTACTCGGAATCCGTTACCGTGAGCGCCGTGTCCTCGCCATAGTGGTACACGGCCCCGCGCTTGCCCACGTAGACATTGACGCGGTATTCGCCCGGCTCGCAGGCGGTCACGGGCAGGCTCACCAGGGTCGTGCCCTCGGGGTTCATGTCCACCCAGTGGGAGGTCGCGATCCACCCATAGTCCGTATCGACGAACGCCTCGCAGAACTCGGCGCCTTCCACGGGATCGACCTCGACCTGGACCCGGCCATCCCTGGCCACGATCGGGTTGAGGACGCGATACTTGACCTCGCCCTCAATCGCGTCATCGACGAAGACCAGGAAATCTATGCTGTTGCTGTAGACCCACTCGCCGTCGAACCTGGCGCGGGCATAGGCGGTATAGCGATGCGACCCTGGCTCGCGCCGGTTGAATTCCGGCGCATCCTCGTCATGATAGCCGTGCTCGCCATCGTCCCAACCATAGTGGTCGTTGTCTTCATCGTCGTTGTCATCCGGCCACTTTTCATCCATTTCGCCGTCGCCGAAATAGACCTCGACCCGGTTGTCATCCGCGCCGGGCGCCCATACGGAGTATTCCATATCGCCGTGCAGCGGCACATACCGGTTGCCCTCTTCATCCGCTTCGATGGAGGTTTCAAAGCGAATCCTCTCATCTGCCTCCGGCGCTGGAACGGTGAAAGCAACCGCTTCGGATTCTTGCCCAAGCGCGCCGTCCACATAGGGAATCACCCAGGCCTGGTATTCACCCACATAGCCCAACACATCTTCGAGCCCAAACTCCTCGCCCCATGCGGCCTGCATGCCGTCGTTGAATTCAAGCTCATCCTCATAGGTCGTGAAGGAGATGCTACGGCCGTTTGGCATCTGCCATACGACCTCATACTCGATCTCCTGCCCCTCCTGCGCTTCCGGGCTGAGCGACCAGGTCAGCGTGAAGGGCTTCATCATTTCAAGCGTCGCGCTCTCGCTGTCATTGGTTATCATCGCCCTGCTGTCGGAAATCGCGTAGTTCAGGACCAGCTTCCTGACGTTGGAATCGTCGCCGCCCACCCGGAAAAACGCGGTCTCGGACGACAGGAGCCCGTCTTCGCCAAAGGGATTGAACCCAAAGGAATACCCCTGCCCGTCAAGCCGAATGTCGCTCAGCGCCACGGTTTCCCAATTCATCGGTTCGCCTGTCTCGGGGTCCTTCTCCATCGTGAATTCAAACCGATCTGCGCCCACAACGGAAAAATACACCCTGTAAAACCAGCTGCCGCTCACCGTGCCGGCATCGTCAATCTCAACCGGATTGCCATCCCTGTCGAGCACCATGTCCAGGCTCAGGGAAGGCGCGTCCTGCCCGTCCGCCAGCGCCGTGCCGCCAAACAGGCAGGCGCAGAGCAGCGCCAGGGCCAGCCACAGGCCCAGCAGCTTCCAATTGCGGTTCATCATCTTCGTACCATCCTTTCCTCTCGTTCGTTCAGCCTTGAAAACAAAAACAGCGCGCATCCCCAAAGATAACGATCTTCGGAAATGCGTGCGGAGGAAAAGGGACGCTACGGGGTATGCGACCGTTTTCCAGTCCGCCATACCCCCTCCCGGTTATTTTAAGCTAACTTTAAATTCCGGGAGGGCATATGAATTTATGGCATTATAACATCTGCATATCATTTTTGTCAATATGATTTTTGAGAAATTATTACTTTTGTGGCGATTTCATTTAAGATTATGGCTGCAGGGGCAATCACGCCATTTGCTATATATAGTTTAAATTTTGTCGCATTCCCGCGCCCCGTGATTGACGGCATTGCGGGGTTGTGCTATACTTATCCCAAATCCAAGGAGAAAGAGGTAAGAACATAATGGCGAAGATCGATCTGACCAAATACGGCATTACCGGCACGACTGAGATCGTGTACAACCCCTCCTACGAATATCTCTACGAGGCCGAGATGGACCCGTCCCTCACCGGCTATGACGTGGGTGTGAATACCGAGCTGGGCGCGGTGAACGTGATGACCGGCATCTACACCGGCCGCTCCCCCAAGGACAAGTACATCGTCATGGACGAAAACAGCAAGGACACCGTGTGGTGGACCACCGAGGGCTACAAGAACGACAACCATCCCATGACCGAGCAGACCTGGGAGGTCGTCAAGAAGCTGGCCAAGGATCAGCTGTCCGGCGGCAAGAAGCTGTACGTCGTGGACGCCTTCTGCGGCGCCAACAAGGACACCCGCATGGCCATCCGCTTCATCATGGAGGTCGCCTGGCAGGCCCATTTCGTGACCAACATGTTCATAAAGCCCACCGCCGAAGAACTGAAGGACTTCACCCCCGACTTCGTGGTCTACACCGCCTCCAAGGCCAAGTGCGAGAACTACAAGGAACTGGGCCTCAATTCCGAGACCGTCGTGGCCTTCAACGTGTCCAGCCGTGAGCAGGTCATCATCAACACCTGGTACGGCGGCGAGATGAAGAAGGGCATGTTCTCCATGATGAACTACTACCTGCCCCTGAAGGGCATCGCCGCCATGCACTGCTCGGCCAACACCGACATGAACGGCGAGAACACCGCTATCTTCTTCGGCCTGTCCGGCACCGGCAAGACCACCCTGTCCA
>JAFRJF010000139.1 GCA_017432405.1 Clostridia bacterium
GGATGCATTCGCCTGACCGGTTTTCTAAAATACTTTGCTTAAAATAAGTGTTCGAGGTGCATATACCATGAAAAACATTCCCGTCTATTCGCCCGCCGATATCGAAACCAAATGGCAGCGCCACTGGGACGACACCCACGCCTTCGAGGCCGAGAAGAGCCACGCCAAGCCGAAGTTCTACGCGCTGGTGGAGTTCCCCTACCCCTCCGGCGCGGGCATGCATGTGGGCCACATCAAGGCCTACTCCGGTCTGGAGGTCGTGGCCCGCAAGCGCCGCATGGAGGGCTACAACGTGCTGGTCCCGATGGGCTTTGACTCCTTCGGACTGCCCGCCGAAAACTACGCCATCAAGACCAACACCCATCCCCACGTGATCACTACAAAGAACGTGGATCACTTCAAGGACCAGATGAAGCAGATCGGCTTCTCCTTCGACTGGAGCCGGGAGATCTCCACGTCCCTGCCGGACTACTACAAATGGACCCAGTGGATCTTCCTGAAGCTGTTCGACCACGGCCTGGTCTTCCGCGCGAAGACGCTGGTGAACTACTGCCCCCACTGCAAGGTGGTGCTGTCCAACGAGGACAGCCAGGGCGGCAAGTGCGACGTTTGCCACAGCGACGTGGTGCAGCTGCCCAAGGACGTCTGGTACCTGCGCATCACCCAGTATGCCGACAAGCTGCTGGAGGGTCTGGAGACGGTGGACTATCCCGAGAGCATCAAGCAGCAGCAGGTCACCTGGATCGGCCGCTCCACCGGCGCGTTCGTGGATTTCACGCTGGACGGCGCAGACGAGAAGCTGGAGATCTACACCACCCGCCCCGACACCCTGTTCGGCGTCACCTTCATGGTCATGGCTCCGGAGCATCCGCTGCTGGACAAGTACAAGGACCGCATCTCCAACTGGTCCGCCGTCGAGGCCTACCGCGAGGCATGCGCGCGCAAGACCGAGTTTGAGCGCACCCAGCTGGTGAAGGACAAGACCGGCGTCCGTCTGGAGGGCCTGATGGCCGTCAACCCTGTGAGCGGCAAGAAGATACCGATCTTCATCGCCGATTACGTGATGATGGGCTACGGCACCGGCGCGATCATGGCCGTGCCCGCCCACGACCAGCGCGACTGGGAATTCGCCACCAAGTTCGGCGTGGACATCATCGAGGTCATCAAGGGCGGCGACATCACCAAGGAGGCCTACACCGGCAACGGCCCGATGGTCAATTCCGACTTCCTGAACGCCTACGACAACAAGGCGGATTCCATCGCCGCCATGCTGGATTTCCTGGCCGAAAAGGGCATAGGCCGCAAGGGCATACAGTACAAGATGAAGGACTGGGCCTTCAACCGCCAGCGCTACTGGGGCGAGCCCATCCCGCTGATCCACTGCCCGAAGTGCGGCACCGTGGGCGTGCCCTACGACCAGCTGCCGCTGACCCTTCCGGACGTCGAGAATTTCGAGCCCGGCACCGACGGCCAGTCCCCCCTCGCCCGCATCGAATCCTTCGTGAACTGCACCTGCCCCAGGTGTGGCGGCCCCGCCAGGCGCGAGACCGACACCATGCCCCAGTGGGCCGGCTCAAGCTGGTACTTCCTGCGGTTTGTGGACCCCCACAACGACAAGGCCTTCGCGTCGATGGATGAAATGAAGTACTGGATGCCCGTCGACTGGTACAACGGCGGCATGGAGCACGTCACCCGCCACCTGCTGTACAGCCGGTTCTGGCACCGCTTCCTGTACGACATCGGCGAGGTTAACACCCCCGAGCCCTACGCCAAGCGCAGCTACCAGGGCCTGATCCTGGGCAGCGACGGCGAGAAGATGTCCAAGTCCAAGGGCAACGTGGTGGACCCGCTGGACATCGTCAAGCAGTACGGCGCGGACACGCTGCGCCTGTACGTGCTGTTCATGGGCGACTACACCGCCGCCGCGCCGTGGAACGACGACTCCGTGAAGGGCTGCAAGCGCTTCCTGGACCGCGTGTGGCGGCTGATGGAGATGCTGACCGACGCGGACGGCATTTCCAAGGACCTGGCCTACGACGTGCACACCTGCATCAAGAAGGTCGGCGAGGACTACGAGAAGATGAAGTACAACACCGCCATCGCCGCCATGATGACGCTGGTGAACGCCATCTATGCCAAGGGCAGTGTCACCCGTGGCGAGCTGCTGGCGCTGGTGAAGCTGCTGAACCCCGTCGCGCCCCACATCACCGAGGAGATCAACCAGCTGTGCAAGCTGTCTGACGGCGAGCTGATGTACGCCCAGTGGCCGAAGTATGACGAGGCCGCGCTGGTGAAGGACACCGTGGAGGTGGCCCTGCAGATCAACGGCAAGCTGCGCGGGCGCATGGACGTGCCCTCCGACCTGACCCGCGAGGCCGCCAACGACTACTTCCTGGCCCTGGACGAGGTGAAGAAGCTGATCAGCGACAAGAGCGTCCGGAAGCTGATCTTCGTGCCCGGCCGGCTGGTGAACATCGTGGTCGGCTGAAGCCGTATTTAATACGATACCCCCGGGAATCGCCCGCGATTCCCGGGGGTATCGTCATTCAACAGATTTACTTCAATATCTCCGCCAGCTTGCCCTCCGGCTCGATGCCGGAGATGTCGCGCACCTGGGTGAAGATTTCCTTCTTTTGCTTGTCGTTGTAGATGCCGGCGTTCATGTGATAGCGCTTGTTTTCGCTGGTGATGAAGGACACCTCGTGCACCGGAAACAGCTTGTTCTTTTCGCCGCCCGGGCTCTTGTCCAGGGGCTCATAGCCCAGGTCCTCCACATACCCGTACTGGGTCACCTGCTTCAGGTCGATGGTCTTATCGATGAATTTCAGGTCCAGGTCGCCCTGGCGGTAGAAGAACATCGCCCGGGGCTGGCCCTGCCTTGGCCGGATGTTTGCCGGGAAGGCCATGCGCATCTTTGTTCCGTCGATCACCACCTCGGCCCGGACATACATCCACGTATAGCAGCAGGCCATGGCGAATATCAGGTAGGAAAAAAACGAAAAACTGCCCATCAGGTCGTTGTTGAGTCCCTTCACCTGGCGGAAGATGGTATAGACCACATCGCCAAGGGTCAGCAGCGTCAGCACGTACAGCACGATGAAGCCCGGCGCAAAGGGCCTGTAACGCTTCATAGACAACACCCTCCATATACATCAATGGGAATATTATACCGCATGAAGCGGGAAATGACAAGCGGACAAATACTGATTCATCGAGCACAGCTCGATAAATCAGTATTTGCCTGCTCCAGCTGATCGGCCAGCGCCTTCACGCCGGGGATAGCGGTTTTTCGATAATCCCCGGCCAACGACCGTATCTCCTCCATAGCGTCTGAGAGCTCCTCCTCCCAGCCTGCCTCCCGGGGATCGATGTCCGACAGCAGCATCAGCGCGTCCTCAAGCTCCGCGTTCAGGTCCTCCAATGCCTCCGGCGAACCGCTTTCTGCTGACAGCGCGTCCAGCCCTGCCAGCACCGCCTCCAGGCGCTCCACGATGTTCCCGATCACAATGGTTCCCTCCCCTCCGTGATAATGACAGTATACCCCGGATGGACGCCCCGCGCAAGAAAAATCTTTGATTTGCGGCTCAATTGGCAGGACAAACGGTCATTGTGATCGAATATTATTATGATATGCTTTTTCAGGGAAGTGAATTTCGACATGCACGATCGCAGCGCGCTCTTTCACAGGCTTCGCGCCATCGCGGCGATGGTACTGGTGCTGCTGTACATATTGGGCCTGGTGGCCATGCTGGCCGGGCGGGTGCAGCTGGCGCTGATCCTCTGGGTGGTCTCCACGCTGGGCGGCATCGGGCTGCTGTACTGGATGCGCACGGTGACCCGGCGCAAGGAGGAGGCCGAAAGGGAAGCGCAGGGCGGGAAGGCCCCCGGGGAGCAGTGATCCCATGCGAATGAGGAGAAAGTCCTGGACCGAGCCGAAGCTGGCCGCCTGTCCCTACTTCATCGAGGAGCCGTCCGCACACCGGGGACGCTGGCGGGAATGCTTTGCCCGCCCCGATCTGCCGCTGCACCTTGAAATCGGCTGCGGCAAGGGCGTGTCCACCGTGCGCATGGCCCACGAGAACGCCGACGTCAACCACGTCGCCATCGACGAGGTGCGCACCGTGCTGGCGGTGTCCGTGCGCAACACCGAGCGGGAATACGGGGACGAACCGCCGAAAAACCTCGTCTTTTCCGAGGTGGACGCCATGCGCATCTACGACACCTTCTGCGCTGCGGACGGCATCAGCCGCATCTACATCAGCTTCCCGAACCCCTGGGACGAGCGGGCCAAGCACCACAAGCGCCGCCTGACCCATCCGAGGCAGCTGTTCCAGTACCGGGAGTTCCTGGCGCCGGGCGGGGAGATCTGGTTCAAGACCGACAACGACGCCCTTTTCACGGCCACGAAGCGCTATATGGGCGAATGTGGCTTTGAGATCACTTACCTGACGGACGACCTGCACGGCTCGGGCTTTGAACCGAACTACGTCTCCGAGCACGAGCGGCTTTATGCCGGACAGGGCAAGGCCATACACTTTATGATCGCAAAGATGTCGCCGCTGGACGGCGAATATGAAAAAACGCAAAACGGAGGAACGGACATGAGCAATTTCTTTGAAAGCAACAAAAAAAGGCTGGACGACTTCACCCGCATCTCCACCAGCGTCGGCGCCCGGGCGGACTACGTGCAGGGCGGCGGCGGCAACACCTCGGCCAAGCTGGACGGAGGGCTCATGGCCATCAAGGCCTCGGGCTACTGCCTGAAGGACATCCGCCCCGACAAGGCCTATGCCGTGCTGGATTACGAGGCGCTGCGCCGCTTCTACAACGACACCGATCCCGCCGTCCTCGCCGACGTGGAAAAGGCCGGCAGCGAGCAGGCCAAGGCCAACACCAGGGCCGTCGAGGGCCTGGCGGCGCTGCGCCCCTCCGTGGAGGCGGGCTTTCACTCGATACTGGACACCTACGTGGCCCACAGCCACAGCGTTTACGCCAACCTGGCCGCGTGCAGCGTGGAGCTGGAGGCTATCGTGAAGGACGCCCTGGCGGACGCGGATTACAGCTGGGGCTGGGTCAGCTACGTGGACCCGGGCGCCCGGCTGACCTTCTCCATTCGGGATGAGGTACGCCGCGTGGAGGCCGAAACAGGCCGCCGCCCCGCCGCCATATTCATGCAGAACCACGGTCTGATCGCCCACAGCGACGACCCCGACGAATGCCTGCGCATCCACACCGACGTCAACGACCGCATCGCCAGGGCCTTCGGCATCGAAAACGGCAGCTTCCCGAAGGTGGGCCTGAAGGACGTCACAGACGGCCTGTTCGAGGCGGACTGCCCCTTCCTCACCGAGCAGCTTTCATCCGGCGACTTCAGCGAGAAATTCCTGCTGGAATCCCCACTCTACCCCGACCAGCTGGTGTTCCTGACCGGCACCTTCAGCTTCGGCGAGGGCAAGCCCGGTGAGGGCATGGCCGTCTGCAACCCGAAGACCGGCGCGGTGACCTTCAACATGCCCGCCGCCAAGGCCCAGGTGATCGCCGAGACGCTGACCGCCGTGCTGTTCATCTGCCGGACCATCGAAAAGAAGGGCTATACCCTCTCCACCATGGGCGAGGCCGCAAAGGCCTTCATCGCCAACTGGGAGAGCGAGAAATACCGCAAATCCCTGGCCGGGAAATAAAACGTCACAAAGGAGTACCGCCCCATGCCCCGCCGCCGCTTCCGCCCCTTCCGCAAGGCCCGTTTTTTCCTGATCCAGACCGTCGCGCTGTGGCTTTGCCTGATGCTGATCTGCCTGACCTGTTCGGGCCTGACCCAGGGCGAGGTGGTGGTGATGCGGGCGCTGGAGCACCTGGGCAAGCCCTACGTGCTGGGCGCGGCGGGGCCGGACCGGTTCGATTGCAGCGGCCTGGTGATGTACTGCCTGGGGCCGGAGGGGTTTGAATTCCCCTACCACTCCGCCGAGATCATCGGCACCGACGAAAACTATCCGCTGCTCAAGAGCCCCCATGACCTGCTGCCCGGCGACGTGATCTGCTTTGACACCGTGCGGGACCGGGACCCCAGCGACCACATGGGCTTCTGGATGGGCGGCAACCGCTTCGTGCACGCCTCCTCCACCGGCGAGGTGAAGATCAGCGCGCTGGAGGACTTCTACCTGGAAAAATTCACGGGCGCCCGGCGGTATGCGCAGGTCTACACCTACCTGCCCACGAAAAAGCAGATCGGCGAATGGCTGGACGGCACCGGCATCCCCGAAAAGCTCGCGCCGGTGCGAAAGTGGATCGATTCGCTGCAAATCGGCGAAAAGCTGAAACCGGTGCGGGACTGGTTTGACCGCCTTCAGATCCGTGAAAAAATTGAAGCACTGAAAGGAAAAATCGTTCAACTATGGAACAGCTTCTTCAGGAAACCCTGAACAATATCCGAAAGCCCGACCGCGACGCCATGGCGCAGGCCCTGGCCCGGCAGGAGAGCCTGGCCAAGCCGCCCCACAGCCTGGGCAAGCTGGAGGACATCTCCGTGAAGCTGGCCGGCATGACGGGCAAGCTCTACAACCCGGTGGATCGCCGCCGCGTGCTGATCTTCGCGTCGGACAACGGCATCGTGGAGGAGGGCGTGGCCAGCTGCCCCCAGAGCGTGACGCTGAGCCAGACCATCAACTTCACCCGGGGGCTGACCGGCGTGGCCGTGCTGGCCCGCCACTTCCACGCCGAGCTGGACGTGATGGACGTGGGCATCAACGCCGACTTCCACCAGAGCGGCGTGCGGGACGTGAAGATCGCCCACGGCACCCGCAATTTTGCAAAGGAACACGCCATGAGCCGGGAGCAGGCGGGGCGCGCCCTGCAAATCGGCATCGAGGCGGCCCACCGAGCCGCAGACGACGGCATTCAGATCGTCGGCGTCGGCGAGATGGGCATCGGCAACACCTCCACCTCCAGCGCCGTGCTGTCCACGCTGCTGGGCCTGCCCGCCAGGCAGACCGTCAGCCGGGGCGCGGGCATCAACGACGCCGCCTATGCCCGGAAGATCGCGCTGATCGACGAGGCCATCGCCCGCTGGCAGCCCGATCCCTCGAACCCGGTGGACGTGCTGATGAAGGTGGGCGGCTTCGACCTGGCGGCCATGTGCGGCGCGTTTCTCGGCGCGGCGGCCTGCCGGTTGCCGGTGGTCATCGACGGCTTTATCAGCGCCGTGGCCGCGCTGTGCGCCTACAGGCTGAACCCACTGGCCGAGGGCTATATGATCCCCTCCCACGCCTCAGCGGAGAAGGGCTATCGCCTGGCCATGGAGGCCATGGGCCTGGAGCCGATGCTGCTGATGAACATGCGCCTGGGCGAGGGCAGCGGCTGCCCCATCGCCTTCGAGCTGGTGGCCGCGTCCCAGAGCGTGATCCGCAACATGGCCACCTTCGAGGAGGCCGCCATCGACGACGGATACCTTTCAGAGATCCGCGGCAACAAGGCATTCCTGGGAGAGGCATGATGAGCACCTACATCTCCGGCGGCTGCAAGAATGGCAAGTCCTTCTACGCCCAGCGGGTGGCAAAGGCTGGCGGCAGGCCCCTGTACTACCTGGCCACGATGATCCCCCACGACGAAGAGGACCTGGCCCGCATCCGCCGCCACCGCAAGGAGCGGGCGGGCTGGGGCTTCGAGACGCTGGAGTGCGGGCGGGACATATTGCGCTGCCTCGACAGCGCCGATTCCGGGGGCTCATTCCTGCTGGACAGCGTGACGGCGCTGCTCTCCAACGAGATGTTCTCCGACTCCGGGATGGATGAGTCCGCCCCCGAGCGCGTCGCCGATGCCCTGGAGGTGTTCGTCCGCCGCGCGCCCAACACGGTGCTGGTGTCCGACTTCATCTTCTCAGACGCCATGCTCTACGACGCGTGGACCGAGGCCTATCGAAGGGGGCTTGCCGCCATCGACCGCCGCATGGCCACCTGTTGCGACAACGTGATCGAGGTGGTCGCCGGGCAATTCATCGTCCACAAGGGAGTCCTGCCGGTATGAAGCGATTGTGGAATGCCTTTTGCATGTGCTACAGCATGTTCACCGCCCTGCCCTGCCCCTGGCGCCCCTGGGACGAGGACGCCCGGGACCTGATGCTGGTGTGCCTGCCCATCGTCGGCGCGCTGCTGGGACTGCTGTGGGCCTCGCTTTCCACGCTGGCGTCGATGTGGCTGGTCTTCCCCCTCTTTGCGGCGGCCACCGCCGCGCTGCCCTGGCTGCTGACCGGCTTCATCCACCTGGACGGCTATATGGACACCTGCGACGCCATACTCTCGTGGCGTCCGCTGGAGCAGCGGCTGCGCATCCTGAAGGACGTGCACACCGGGGCCTTCGCCGTGGTGGGGCTGGGGCTTTTGATGCTGTTCAGCTACGCCTCCGCGTCCGCTCTCACCGCAGACCGGCTTCGAACGCTGCTGTTTATCCCTGTGGTATCCCGCTGCGGGTCGGCCTTCTGCGTGCTGACGCTGAAGCCCATCGGCCACAGCGAGTACGCCAGGACCGAGGGCAAGGGCGGCCAGCGCCTCGCCGTCGTCGCCATGTGGGCCATCGCCATGGCCGCCTGTTGGATCTGGCTGGGAAAGGCCGTGATCGCCCTGGCCGTAGAGACGCTGGCCTACGCGCTGGCGATGCTCTGGGGCTACCGGACGCTGAAGGGCGTATCCGGGGACGTGGCCGGTTTCGCGCTGACCCTCTCGGAATGCGCGGCGCTGATGGCGCTGGCGAACCTGCGCCTGTAGTTTGAAGGAGGCTTCGTATGATCCTGATCATCGGCGGCAGCTACCAGGGCAAGCTGGACTTCGCGCGGCAGCGCTTCCGGCTGGCTGAGGACGATATCCAGGTTTGCACTGAAGACACCGGCGCCCTGGATTTCTCCCGACGCTGCATCGCCTACATCGACCGCTTCGCCCTGAACCGCGTCCGGTCCGGTTCTGAGCCTGCGGACGCCCTTGGTACAGATTTCGGTCGGTTGAATGATATGATCTTCATCGCCAACGACGTCTCCGGCGGCGTGGTGCCCATGGACCCGACCCTTCGCGCCTGGCGCGAGGCCTGCGGCCGGATGAACCTGAAGCTGGCCAAGGCATCGGACGAGGTCTGGCGGCTGTTCTGCGGCATCCCGCAGCGCGTCAAATGAGGGCGCTTTTCCTGCTGCGCCACAGCATGACCGAGGCCAACGAGAGGCGCATCTACTGCGGCCGCACCGACCTTCCCCTGTCGGATAACGGGCGGACAATGGCCCGTGAGATCGCAGTCCAACGCCCCCTGCCCGCCTGTGAGCTTTACGTCACCAGCGGCATGACCCGGGCCAACGAGACGCTGCAGATACTGACCGGCCGCAAACCCGACCGCGTTCTCACGGCATTTTCAGAGATGGACTTCGGTCGCTTTGAGATGCTGGGCTATGAAACGCTCCGACATGATCCCGACTACCAGCGCTGGATCGACGACACGGACGGCGTCGTGCCCTGCCCTGGCGGCGAATCCACGGGGGCCTTCCGGCAGAGGGTGCGTCAAGGCGGCGCTGAGCTGCTTGAAATGCAATGGCAAACAGCGCTCGTCGTCTGTCACGGCGGTGTCATCGTCAACCTGATGCAGGGCTGGTTTCCTTTGGAGGCGCGGGGTTTTTACGAATGGCAGCCCGCCGCCTGCAGGGGCTGGCGCGTGCTGTTCGACCACGGTCTGCCCATTCGGTACGAACCGATTTAATAATATCACATTCACATCAAGGAGGTTTCCAACATGAGGTACAAGGCCATACTCGCAGAGCTCGCCCGCAAGCGCTATCCCCTTTCCATCATGCTGATGGTCATCGGCGTGCTGCTCATTCCCTTCCCCTACCTGTTCATTCACTATGGATTGGAATTCACCAACTTCTGGTGGTCGCTGCTGGGCATTTGCATCGGCGTCGTGAACGGAAGCCTGTTCATCGGCCTCGGCTCGCTGGTGGAGGACGTCCACGACATCTCCATGCACACCGTGGGCTATGACCTGGAGATCACCGAGGTTCAGGAGGATGAGCTGGAAGACGCGGAGGAAGCGGAGGCAGAAGCGGAAGAAACGCAGGCAGCGCCCGAAGAAAATGCGCCCATCGAATAGTTAATCATTTATTCATATAATCGTTATGAGAATCGAATACTCGATTCTCATTTTTGTAAACTCTTGTGACCTTTTTGTGCGAACTCCGTGATAAAGTAGGTGCATCTTCAAAGCGTATGCGCCATCCTTTGAAAAAACAGAAATGAGTATCAATATAGAGAAGAGGTGATTCGGCGTGATCCGGAACGAACCGATGATTCGCAGGCTGGACATGATCCATTGCCTGCTATGCGGAAACGCGCCTTGCGATTCGGCCTGCCCGAAGCTCGATCCCTCGAGCCTTTTGCGCAGCATATGGATGCGCAACGAACAGGGCGCGGTCTCCAGGCTGCCGCGGGACAACCCCTGTACAGACTGCTCGGCCCCCTGCGAACGCGCCTGCGTGCGAGCGGGCCAGGTGCCCATCCGCAGCCTGATCAATCGCCTGTACTGGCAGGTGCAGCCCGAGGTGGAGACCCCTGTCCCCAGCGATGAGCATCGACTTCGCAGCGAACTGTGCGGCATACCGCTGGAGAACCCCTTCCTGTTGGCCTCCTCCGTGGTCGCCAGCACCTACGACATGTGCGCCCGCGCCTTCGAAGCGGGCTGGGCAGGCGCCTGCTTCAAGACCATCTGTTCGCTGGATATCCACGAGGCCTCTCCCCGGTATTCCGCCGTCACCGGCGCCGACGGCAGCATCGTGGGCTTCAAGAACATCGAACAGCTTTCCGACCACAGCGTCGCGGAGAACATGGAAATCTTTCGCCGGCTGAAGGTCAAATACCCTACCAAGTTCATACTCGCCTCCATCATGGGGCGGGACGAGGCGGAATGGGGCGAGCTGGCCCGGCAATGCGAGGCCAACGGTGCGGACGCCATCGAGCTGAATTTCTCCTGTCCCAACATGGCCGAGGGCGGGCTGGGCTCGGACATCGGCCAGGTGCCGGAGCTGGTGGAGCGCTTTACCGCCGCCGCCAAGCGCGCCTGCGGCATCCCGGTGCTGGCGAAGCTGACGCCCAACGTCGCCATCATGAGTCCCGCCGCCCAGGCGGCCAGGCACGGCGGCGCGGATGGCATCGCCGCCATCAACACCATCAAATCCGTAATGCAGCTGAACATTCACACCTTCATATCCTCGCCCTCGATCCACGGCCAGAGCGCCGTGGGCGGCTACAGCGGCAACGCGGTAAAGCCCATCGCCCTGCGGTTCGTCTCGGAGCTGGCCGCAAATCCGGCGCTGCCGGGCATGCACATTTCAGGCATGGGCGGCGTGGAAACCTGGCAGGACGCCCTGGAATTCCTGCTGCTGGGCAGCCGCTCGATACAGGTGGCCACCGCCGTGATGCAATACGGCTACCGGATCATCGACGATCTGAAGGAGGGCCTGAACCTCTACCTTGCGGAAAAGGGCTTTGACAGCGTCGGCCAGGTCGTCGGCCTGGGGCTGGACGCGCTGCACGCAAACACGGACACCCTGGAGCGGGACACCGTGCTGTTTCCCAGGTTCATCCGGGAAAAGTGCATCGGCTGCGGGCGCTGTGAGATCTCCTGCGCCGACGGCGGCCACCAGGCCATTCGGCTGAACGATCAGCGCAGGCCGGTGCTCAACGGCAAGCGCTGCGTGGGCTGCCACCTCTGCGCGCTGGTCTGCCCCGAGGGCGCCATCGTTTCCAGCGGGAAGCGGGTGACGCCGAAGCGCTGAGCGCTTCATAAAACACATACCGGCTGCAATTCCTGAATTGCAGCCGGTATGGTTTATTTATACAGTATCAACGAAAACCATGTGACGATATTCCCCTGGGCCAGGAATTCTATGCCGTGCTTTTCCGCCAGGTCGGTGACCAGTATGCCGTGGCTCTCCACGCAGGGGAACATGCGGTCCGGAAAGCGGCAGGGGGCGTCGGGCCAGGTGCAATGGGCGCAGTGGGCGCAGGCCTCTGTGGACAGCGTCAGCGTCTGTGAGGCCTGCTCGCGCACCATCGCAAGCACCTGCCGGGTGATCTCCTCGTGGTCGGCCCTGGTCGACAGGGTCTCTTCGATGTTGGCGATGTCGCTGACCTCGGTGATCGTGGCGATCAGCAGGCCCTCCTCGAAGGCCATCACCCGCTCCTGGCAGGCTGCCACCGTGCCCACTGCCGGCGGACAGGCCCAGGTGGTGTTATACATCGGGCATTCCGTCTGGCAGATGTAGCGGACCCGGTCGGAAAAGACTAGCTCGTCCGTCTTGACAAAGGCGTACTCGTACAGCGGCAGCTCCGCCAGCTGCGCCTCCAGCTTCTGTCTGTCCATGATCAGCCGCCCAGGTAGGCCTCGCGCACGCGATCGTCCGCCAGCACCTCCGCGGCGGGGCCGGAGATGGTGATCCTGCCGGTGCCCAGCACATAGGCGCGGTCCGCGATGGACAGGGCCATCTGGGCGTTCTGCTCCACCAGCAGTATCGTGGTACCCGCCGCGTGCAGCTCCTTGATGATGTCGAAGATCTGCTCCACCAGTATCGGCGCCAGGCCCATCGAGGGCTCGTCCAGCATCAGCAGCTTGGGTTTGCTCATCAGCGCCCGGCCCATGGCCAGCATCTGTTGCTCGCCGCCGGAGAGCGTGCCCGCGATCTGCTTTTCGCGCTCCTTCAGCCGGGGAAAGCGCTTGAACACGTCCTCCAGGGACGCGGGAATCTCGTCGTTCGGGCGGGAATAGCCGCCCATCTCCAGGTTTTCGCGCACGGTCATCTGCTGGAACACGCGCCGCCCCTCGGGGCAAAGCGCCATGCCCAGGCCGACGATCCGGCTGGCCCCGATGCCCACGATGCCCCTGCCCTCGAAGCTGATCAATCCGCTGCGGGGCTTGAGCAGGCCGGAGACCGTGTTCAGCGTGGTGGACTTGCCCGCGCCGTTCGCGCCGATCAGCGTGACGATCTCCCCCTCGTTGACCTCGAAGGAGATGCCCTTGATGGCGTGTATGCTGCCGTAGTAGACGTGGATGTCGTCCACCCGCAGCAGGCTCTTGCTCTTCGTTGCTTCGCTCATGCCTCAGCCCTCCTTCTTCTTGCCCAGATAGGCCTCGATGACGGTCGGGTTGGCCTGAATCTCGTCGGCGGTGCCCTTGGCGATGATGCGGCCGTAGTTCAGCACGCAGATGCCCTCGCAGATGCCCATGACCAGGTTCATGTCGTGCTCGATCAGCATGACGGCGATCTTGAACTGGTCGCGGATCTTGATGATGTTGTGCATCAGCTCCTCCGTCTCGTGGGGGTTCATGCCCGCCGCTGGCTCGTCCAGCAGCAGCAGCGAGGGATTCGTGGCCAGCGCGCGGACGATCTCGAGACGCCTCTGCGCGCCGTAGGGCAGCGAACCGGCCCGCACGCCCGCCAGGTCCTGCATGTCGAAGATCGACAGCAGCTCCAGCGCCTTTTCGTGCTGCCTGCGCTCGCCCTTCCAGTAGCCGAGCAGGCGCAGTATGCCGGTGAACATGCCGTATTTGACCTGGTTGTGCAGGCCGATGCGCACGTTGTCCTCCACCGTCATGTTGTCAAACAGGCGAATGTTCTGGAACGTGCGGGCGATGCCCAGCTTGTTGGCCTGCACGGTGTTCATGCCCGCGGTGTCCTTGCCGTTGATCAGTACCGTGCCCATCGTGGGCTGGTAGACCTTCGTCAGCAGGTTGAACACGGTGGTCTTGCCCGCGCCGTTGGGGCCGATCAGCCCGGCGATCTCGGTCTTGCCGATGATCAGGTTGAAGTCCTCCACGGCCTTCAGGCCGCCGAACTCTATGCCCAGGTGGCGCGCCTCCAGCACCGGCGTGGACAGCAGGTCGCGCTCCGGGATGATGCCCTGGCTGGGCGCCGGCACCATCTTGGTGTCCAGCAGCCGCTTCTTGCCCTCGGTCTGTGTCATTCGTCAGCACCTCCCACCTGTACCTGGTCGTCACGGCCCTTGCGCCGCGCCAGCTGGCCGAACAGGGAGCGCAGCATCGGGTTGTTGGTGACCAGCATCACCAGGATCAGCACGATGGCGTACACTAGCATGCGGTAGTCGGCAAAGGTCCTCAGCAGCTCCGGCAGCACCGTCAGCAGCGTCGCCGCGATGATGGAACCCCAGATGTTGCCAATGCCGCCCAACACCACGAACACCAGCACCAGTATCGACGTGTCGAACTTGAACTTGGAGGCGGCCACGGTGGAGAAATTCATGCCGTACAGCGCGCCGGCCATGCCGGCCAGCACCGCCGCGGTGACGAAGGCCATCATCTTGTACTTGGTCACGTTGATGCCCATGGCCTCTGCCGCGATGCGGTTGTCACGGGTGGCCATAATGGCCCGGCCCGAGCGGCTGTTGATCAGGTTCATCACAACGACCAGTGAAAAGATGATCAGCGCAAAGCCCATCGGGAAGGTGGCGATCTTGTCCACGCCGGTTGCGCCCTGTGGGCCGCTGACCAGCAGTGTTCCCGGGATATTGGGATTGTTGAAGGAAACGTGCAAACGTCCCTCTTCCAGCGAGAAGTAAAGGCAGTTCAACACGTTGCGGATGATCTCGCCGAAGGCCAGCGTCACGATGGCCAGGTAATCGCCCCGCAGCCGAAGCACGGGAATGCCGATCAGCACACCCGCAATGCCCGCGAACATGCCGCCGACGATCATGGCCAGCACAAGGCGCAGGACTTCGCTGTCCACGTGCAGCGCTGCGTTCAGCCAGGCGGAGGCTATTATGCCGGAAAACGCACCGACGCTCATAAATCCGGCATGACCCAGGCTCAGCTCGCCGGAGATGCCCACCACCAGGTTCAGCGATATCGCCATCACAATATATACGCAAATGGGCACCATCTGCCCCTTCAACGAACGCTTCATCGTGCCGGAGGCGATCATCGACTGGCATATGATAAAGGCGATAATGACGATGCCAAAGGATATGATGTTGTTGACCGTGCTCTTTTTCAGCTTTTTCATACCCCTCACCTCACACTTTCTCGTGCACCGGCTTGCCCAGCAGGCCGGCGGGCTTGAACAGCAGCACGATGATCAGCACGGCGAACACGATGGCGTCGCCCAGCTCCGTGGAAATGTAGGCCTTGCCCAGGATCTCGATGACGCCCAGCAGCAGGCCGCCCAGCATCGCGCCCGGTATTGAGCCGATGCCGCCGAACACCGCCGCCGTGAACGCCTTGATACCCGGCATGGAGCCGGTGGTGGGCATCAGCGTGGGATAGGAGGAGCAGAGCAGAACGCCCGCGATGGCCGCCAGGGCCGAGCCGATGGCAAAGGTCACGGAGATGGTTCGGTTCACGTTGATGCCCATCAGCTCCGCCGCGCCCCGGTCCTCGGAGACCGCGCGCATGGCCTTGCCCATCTTCGTCCTGCCTGTGAACAGGGTCAGCGCGATCATGATCACGATGTTCGCCACGATGGTCAGTATGATCTCGCTGGTGATGACCAGGTTGCCGTCAAACAGCTTGATGGAACCCACGCTGAACACGGACGGGAACACCTTGGGGTTGGCCGTCCAAATCAGCAGAGCCGTGTTTTGCAGCAGGTAACTGACGCCGATGGCCGTGATCAGCACGGCCAGCTTGGTGGCCTCGCGCAGGGGCCTGTAGGCCAGGCCCTCGATGAGCACGCCCAGCACCGTGCAGACCGCCATGGCGCACAGCACGGCCAGAAGCGGCGGCAGCGACAGATAGGACATGGCGCAAAACGCGACGTACGCGCCCACCATGATCACGTCGCCGTGGGCGAAGTTCAGCATCTTGGCAATGCCATAGACCATCGTATAGCCCAGGGCGATGATGGCATAGACGCTGCCAAGGCTGATGCCGTTGATCAGAAATCGCAGGAACGAAACCATGTGATTCCAACTCCTTGAAAAGTAGTATAAGGTAACTGACCATCATCAACAGCCCTTTCTGTTGACAATCGTCAGTTACCTCGAAAAAACAGCCTTTCCGTCCCGGGCAAAGGCTCGGGACGGAAAGCGTTTCAAAGCAAATCAGCCGTTGAAGCCCACGTAAGCGCCATCCTTGATGACGACGGCGGTGGGGATCTTGGTCACGGCGCCGGACGCGTCCCAGGTCATATCGCCGGTCAGGCCTTTGATCTGGAAGTCAGGGCTGGTGAACTGGGCGATCAGCAGCTCGCAGGCATCCTCGGGAGAGGTGCTGCCGTCGATGCCGGCGTTCACGCTGGCGGTGTACAGGGCATACACGGCGTCATAGCAGTCCGCGGCGAACTGGTTCGGGATCTCGCCGGTGATCTCCTGATAACGGGCGACGAAGGCCTTGGTCGCCTCGTCCTCGGCGTCAGCGGAGAAGGGGGTCAGCATGAACACGCCCTCGGCCAGGGAGGTGTCGAAGCCTTCCATGGTCAGGATGCCATCCATGCCGTCCACGCCAAAGAACACGGGCGCATAGTCCATGGACTTGGCGGTCTGCAGGATCATGGACGCGGGGGTGTAGTAGATGGGCAGGAACACCAGGTCCGCGCCGGCGTCCTTCGCGTCGGAAACCTGGACGGAGAAGTCGGTGGTATCGTCGGTGAAGGTGGTGGTGGAGACGATCTCCATGTTCAGGCTCGCAGCCTCATCCACGAAGGTCTGGTAGATGCCGGTGGAATAGGCGTCGGCGTTGTTGTAGATGATGGCGATCTTGGTGGCCAGGCCCTTTTCGTTGATATACGCAGCGGAAGCCTTGCCCTGGTTGGGGTCGGTGAAGCAAACCTGGAACACGTTGTCCTTGCCCTCGATGACGTCCACGGCGGAGGCGGAGGGGGTCAGCATGAACACCCGGTCCTCATTGGCCTGTGCGCCAACGGCGATGCAGGGGGTGGTGGTGGTGGTGCCGGCGATCATCTGAGCGCCGTTGTCCAGAACGGTGTTGTAGGCGTTGATGGACTTCTCGGCGTCATGCTCGTCGTCCTCGCTCAGAAGCTCGATCTGCATGCCGCCCTGGGCGTTGATCTGCTCGGCGGCCACCTGGGCGCCGAACTTGCAGGCATTGCCGTAAATCGCGGCCGCGCCGGTGAAGGGGCCGATGACGCCGATCTTCAGCGCGTCCTCGGCCATGGCGGCGCAGGCCATACCCACGACCATCACGATGGCGAGGATCATTGCAACGATTGCCTTGTTGAACTTCATAATCGGATTCCTCCCAATCAGAATTGCGCTGCGCGCATACATCGAATATACGCGCATCGTTAAAACGTACTATACAATTACACCTTTTTATTGTCAAGAGCATGTTATGTGCGTTTTCGCGTATTTTACGTTATTTCTCATTTGAAGCATCGTACGCTCCATCCTGCATTTCCGGCGGTCTTCCAACGCACAGCCGACGGAAATATGCGTTTTTTGCGTATGTATGCTTCACTTCTGCCTCGGCACGACGAGCGTATTCAGCAGCTTTGCGGTCTCGGCGGCGCTGTCGACAGGGGCGTAGGCCCTTTGGGCGGCGCGCATGGCCTCCATCTTCGCGCCGCCGCCTGCAAACAGGTCGGCGATGCATTTGGGCAGCGCGTCCGGCTGGGGGCAATACACCGCGACGCCATGGGCCTGGAGCAGGTCCGGGTTGTGCTGCTCCTGCCCCGCCAGCTGGCCGAACAGGATCAGCGGCACGTTGAGCGCCACCGCCTCCATGGCGGCGTTGGGACTTGCGCGAAGGATCAGTATGTCACTGGCCGCCATGACGTTCTGGATGTCATCGACAAAGCCCATGACGCTCAGCCGGCCATGATACGGCTCTCCAAAGGCCTTTTTCAGCTTTTTGCGCAGCTTCCTGTTCCGCCCGCACACCACGTTGACATGTACGTCGGTGTGCTTGAGCAGCACGCGGGTGACGGCGCGAATGATGCCGCTGCCCTCCGAGCCGCTCATGACGGTGACCACCGTGCCCTGGTGGGGCGCCGGCGCAGGGACGTTCATAAACCGCGCGCGGACCGGAAAGCCCACCTCGATGACCCTGTCGGGATCGTCCACGTGGGCCAGTGTGCACTCATAGGATTCCCGGGACGGCGCCAGGACGCGATGGATGCGGGGGTCATACCAGTAATCGGTGATGTCCACCAGATCCACCTCGTGTGCGATCAGCGGGATCTTAAGCCCAGCCTCCTGCAGGACATCCAACACCGACGCCAGGAAAATCGGATGGACGGATAGTATGGCATCCGGCTGAAAGCTGTCCAGCAGGGCAAGCAGCCGGGAACGGATCATGGAGGCGACCACGGTGGTCACCGGCTTCCTGAAGGTCATCCCTGCCGCAAAGTTCCACTCCCATGCCTTGCCGGGCATGCGGGTGATCGGTCCGTAGGTGTACTCGGCCATGTACTGTTCAAAGCGGTTCATCAGGGCGAAGCCGTCGATGATCTTGACCTCCATATCGTCATAGGCGGAAAGGCGCTCCGCCAGGGCTTCGGCGATGCTCTTGTGGCCGTGCCCCGTGTACATCGATGTGATGATCAACAGTTTTCGCATGCTTCAATCCTCTTGATTATCATTACTATTCTCGGACGGTTATAGCGCTGGATGATGATGTCGCCCAGGTTGCTCAGCGCGTAGCCTATGGAAATCGCCACACCATACCAGCCTTCGATCAACAGCCCAAACACCGGGCTCAAAAGCGTGAGCACCCAGTGCACCAGCTCGGCATTGCACATCTCCTGCACAAGGCGCTCCAGATGCGCCTTGTCCCGGGACATGGTATTCTGCTTGGGAAAGGCCTTCGGCATGATCTTGCTCATGTCGATGCTGTGGGTCTTGAGCCAGCGCACGCCCAGCTTCTCATAGATCAGGCCGTTGCGCTCCCAGGCATAGCATTTGAAAGGAAAGCGCCGGTAATCATACCAGGAGCGGGGTATGCTCTCGCCGATAAAGAAAATCGGTATGCCGATGATGCCCACGATGGAGGCCATTCTCAGGAAGACGAACAGCGGCCTGAATAGGTGCGAAAGCTTATCGCCGCTTGTGAGCGCGAACAGAGCGACGCACACCGCGAAAAGCAGCGCCATGATCAGAACGCTCAGGTCGACCGCGCCCGCCGTCCGCCTGTTTTGACCCATATCCGAACCCTCCCAAGCGCTTCCCTGGATTTTTCCTTCGTATCAGTCCTTCACGAACGCCCTGTAGATGGCGTTCATCGCGGTTTCAAAATCCTCGATATTGATGCCCACGATGATGTTCAGCTCGCTGGAGCCCTGGTCGATCATGCGGATGTTCACGCCGGCTTCGTAGAGCGCCGTGAACAGGCGCGCGGCGGTGCCCGGCGCGCTGGTCATGCCGTGGCCCACGGTGGCGATCAGGGCGATGCCCGCGCTGATGTCGATGGAGTCGGGCTGGCAGGTCTGCTGGATGCGCTGTATGATCTGCTCCTTGCGGGTCACCAGTTCCTTGTCGGCCACCACCACGGACATCGTGTCGATGCCGGTGGGCAGGTGCTCAAAGGAGACGCCGAAGTCCTCCAGCGCCTGGAGCACCCTGCGGCCAAAGCCCAGCTCGGCGTTCATCATCGCCTTTTCGATGCTCAGCAGCGTGAAATTCTTGTGGCCCGCGATGCCGGTGATGACCTGGTCCTTCTCCCTGTCCGGGGAGGGATCCACCACGATCATCGTGCCGGGGTCCTCAGGGGCGTTGGTGTTGCGGATATTCGTGGGGATGCCCGCCTTGTGGACCGGGAAGATGGCGTCCTCGTGCAGCACCGTCGCGCCCATGTAGGACAGCTCGCGCAGCTCCCGATAGCTCAATTCACGGATGCACTTTGGATTCTTGACGATGCGGGGATCGGCCATCAGGAAGCCGGAGACGTCGGTCCAGTTCACATACAGGTCGGCCTTCGCCGCCCGGGCCACGATGGCGCCGGAGATGTCGCTGCCGCCCCGGGAGAAGGTATGTACGTCACCGTTGGGATAGGCGCCGTAAAAGCCGGGAATCACCGCGTGCTCGTGCAGCTTCAGCGCCTCGGCCATGATCTCGTTGGTCCACTCCGAGGCAAAGGAGCCCTGCCGGTCGAACTTCACCACGTCCTTGGCGTCGATGAAATCCCAGCCCAGGTATTTGGACAGCAGTATGCCGTTCATGTATTCCCCGCGGCTGGCGGCAAAATCCGGGTTCTTGTACTGGCGAATGGCGTTGCAGGTGTCGATCAGCAGGCCTTCGATGTCAAAGTCCAGCTCCAGCTCCCGGGCGATGGCCAGATAGCGGTCCGCGATCTTCCTGAACAGTTGCTCGTGGCTCTGGCCACGCTCCACCAGCCTGTGGCACTGGTAAAGCAGGTCGGTGATCTTCTCGTCAGCGTCAAACCGCTTGCCGGGAGCGCTGGGCACCACGTAATGATAATCGGGATCCGATTCGATGATGG
This sequence comes from Clostridia bacterium, assembly GCA_017432405.1. The sequence goes on from JAFRJF010000139.1 coordinate 20,428, forward strand.
CCTTGACCTTGCGGAAGTGCTCCGCGTCGCACAGTGAAGATCCGCCAAACTTTGCCACTTTGATTCCCAAGTTGATAACTCCCTTCAAGCCGACAGACGCGGCGTGTTTGTAACGATGATAATGTGTGAGCGCGTTGCGTGCGCGCGCATGCATGGCGGCTGGTAACCGCTACGGGTTTGATAACCGAGAGCGTGTTGTGATACGCACTTGCATGGCGGCTGGTAGCCGCCGCTACGGGGGTGATACCGCGTGCGTGGCGCGCATGCATGGCGGCTGGTAGCCGCCGCTACGGGGTTTCATTTTCGACCGGCGGCGCGATTTCGGCCTCGATCAGCTCCAGCAGCTGATCCCTTCCGGTGCCGTCCTTGGAGGAATGGACCATGACCTCCCAGGGCTGGACGCCCAGCGTGCGGCAGATCACGGGGATGCTCCTTCCCCGCTGGGCCTTGGACAGCTTGTCCGCCTTGGTGGCCACCACGGTGAAGGGGATGTCGTAGTGCCGAAGATACTCCACCATCAGCTGGTCGTCCTCGGTGGGCGCGTGGCGCACGTCCACCAGCTGGAACACCCGCTTCAGGTGTTCCGACCCCCTCAGGTAGCCCTCGATCATCTCCGCCCACTTCTGCTTTTCCTGCTTCGGGGCCTTGGCGAAGCCGTAGCCCGGCAGGTCCACCAGGAAGAACGCCTCATTGATCAGGTAGAGGTTCACCAGCCGGGTCTTGCCGGGCTCCGACGAGGTTCGCGCCAGCTTGGAATTGCCGGTCATGTTGTTGATCAGCGAGGACTTGCCCACGTTGGACTTCCCCACCATCGCGATCTCCGGCAGACCCTGGCCCGGAAAGGCTGCAAAGGCGCTCATGGATTTCACGAACTTCGATTTTTTGACGATCATGGGCGCTCACCCCGCCTGGCGCTGCTCCGCGCGCTCCAGCACGGCCTCCAGCGCGTCGTCCACCCGGTCCATCAGGCGGATGTCCATCTTTTCGAGTATCCCGGCGTCGATCTTCTCCAGGTCCTTCCCGTTTTCCCTGGGCAGCAGTATGCGCGTGATGCCCAGGCGATAGGCGGCCAGCAGCTTTTCCTTCACGCCGCCGATGGGCAGCACCCTGCCGTGCAGCGTGATCTCGCCGGTCATGGCCAGCGCGCCGCTGGCGGACAGGCCCGTCACGGCGCTCATCAACGCGCAGCTGAGGGCCACGCCCGCCGAGGGACCGTCCTTGGGCACCGCGCCCTCGGGCACGTGAATGTGGATGTCGTGCTTTTCAAAGTAGTCCGCGGGCGCGCCCCATTCCGCAAGGCGGGCGCGAACCACGCTCCGGGCCAGCTCCGCCGATTCCTTCATCACGTCGCCCAGCTTGCCGGTCAGCTTCATGTTGCCCTTGCCGGGGAAGCAGAGGGCTTCCACCGGCATGACCTCGCCGCCGACGCTGGTCCAGGCCAGGCCGTTGACCACGCCCACCTCGCGCCGCTCGGCCACGGGCTGGCGCAGGTAGCGGGGCGACCCCAGGTATTCCTTCAGGTCCTTCGGCTTGATGGAAACGCTCTTGTCCTCGGGGCATTCCACCAGGTGCAGCGTCGCCCTGCGGCACAGCTGGGCGATCTGCCGCTCCAGCGTGCGCACGCCGGATTCCCGGGTATAGCCGTCAATCAGCGCGGCGATGGCCTTGTCCGACAGCTTCAGCTGGCCCTTTGAGAGGTTGTGGGCCTCCCGCTGCTTGGGCAGCAGGTGCCGCTTGGCGATCTCCAGCTTCTCCTCGCTGGTATAGCTGGGCACCTCGATGACCTCCATGCGGTCCAGCAGCGCCCGGTCGATGGTGTCCAGCGAGTTGGCCGTGGTGATGAACAGCACGTCCGACAGGTCGAAGGGCACCTCCAGGTAGTGGTCCCGGAAGGCGTTGTTCTGGGCGGGGTCAAGGGCCTCCAGCATGGCCGAGGCGGGGTCGCCCCGCATGTCCCGGGACAGCTTGTCGATCTCGTCCAGCAGGAACACCGGGTTCATGGTCTTGCACTGGCGGATGGCCGATATGATGCGCCCAGGCATCGCGCCCACATAGGTCTTGCGGTGGCCGCGGATCTCCGCCTCGTCGTGCACGCCGCCCAGTGACAGGCGGGTGAACTTGCGGTCCAGCGCCCTGGCGATGGACTGGGCGATGGAGGTCTTGCCCACGCCGGGCGGGCCCACCAGGCAGATGATGGGGCTCTTCAATTTATCGGAGGCCACGGAGCGCACCGCCAGGTATTCGATCAGCCGGCGCTTGACCTCCTCCATGCCGTAGTGATCGGCCTCGAGGACCCTGCGGGCCTTCTTGATGTCGATATTCGAGGTATCGTAGACCTCCCAGGGCAGCTCCAGCATATATTCGATGTAGTTCTGGCTGACGCCGCTCTCCGGGGCGTGCACGGAGGAGCGCGCCAGGCGCTTCAGCTCCTTTTCAACGTGCTCCCTTGCGGCGGGGGGCAGCTTGGACGCCTGGATGCGGCGGCGCAGCTCGGTGACCTCCTCGTCCTCGTCCTCCCCCAGTTCCTCCTGGATGGCGTGTATCTGCTCGCGGAGATAGTATTCGTGGTTGGCCTTGTCCATATACTCCTGGACCCGAGCCTGTATGCGCTCCTCCAGCTCACAGATCTGGATCTCGTCGGCCAGCTTTTCCAGCAGCAGCTTCATTCGCTGGTCCACGTCCAGGCAATCCAGCACCGCCTGCTTGTCCTCCAGGCGGCTGAGCATGTTGGAGGCCACCACGTCGCACAGCACCGAGGGGCTGCGCTCGCCCTCCACGGCCTGCAAAAGCTCGGGCATCGACTGGCCCCTGGCCCGTGCGGCCTGGGCGGCGAGGCTTCGGATCGCCCCCATCATCGCCCGCTGGTGGGCGTCGGTATAGGGCATGGGGGCGAGGCTCACCTCCACGATCTCGGCCTTCTGCATCTCCCCCGTCTCGAGCACATTGATGAGCATGGCCCTTCCGTGGCCCTCCAGCAGCACCCTTGCGGTGCCGTCGGGCATGTGCAGCACCTGCTTGACCACGGCGACCGTTCCCACTGTGTACAGCTCCTCGAGGCCGGGATGGTCGCAAGCGCTGTCCCGCTGGGCCACCACAAACAGGCGCTGATCCTCGCCCTGGGCCGCGTCGCGTACCGCAAACAGGGAGCGATCCCTTGCGATGTCGATCGTGATTACCGTATTCGGAAACATCGCCAGGCCCCGCAGCGGCAGCAGCGGAAGCCTGACCGTATGATTCTGGCGCGTCACCTTGCTCAATGATAGGTTCCCCCGTATACAATGGTATTTACAGTATACCTTAGATGTGTTAAGTTACAAAGGAATTGGCCTGGTGTTTTCAACCTCATAATGTAAATGGTGGGTATAAAGTGAAAGGGCAGCCAGCGGCACTGAATATCCGGACACAAGGCCGCGGGGTATGGACAATCCGACGCATTTCAATTATAATAGTGACAGTATATGCCTGAAGGAGCGATTCCGATGAAGAGATGGCTGTCCTCGATACTGGCCCTCGTGCTGCTGCTCTGCGCGTTGGCATCCGCGTTTGCCGAGGAGGACTGGACGGATGATTACGCCTTCGAAGCCTTTGACGACGGCTATGACGGCACCTGGGTCCAGGTCAGCGCCCTGGATATCGAATTCTGCCTGCCGGAGGGCTGGCAGGAAACCGCCGCGCCGGAGGGCGCCGCCTATGCCGCCGCAAACGCTCAGGGCAGCGCGACCCTCGCCATTCGGTTGGCCGCCCAAAGCGTGGACGACCTTGCCGCCTGGGGCGCGGCCAACCTGAAAAACAGCCAGCCGACAACGGCGGGCTTCTACGACGTGCTGCTCAGCGGCGGCGGGAACGCGATGAGCGCTTACCTGATCGTCACGGTGGACGACGTGCTCGCCTTCGACTTCACCCGTTCAATCGAGGAGGCCCTCTCCCCCGATTTCGCCCTTCAGATCGTAGGCAGCGCCTGCGCGCTTTGGGACGACGACGTGCCCCTGATGGACGGCGACGCGGACTTCGACTTCGGCGAGGCGTTCGAGGCGGACCTGGGCTGAAAACCGGTCTTGCGGCATCCCCGCGACAAGGCCCTGTGCCTTGCACAATGATTAAGATGCGGTTTAAATTCGTAAAATCTGGAATTGGGTATTGACAAAAGGGGGGATTTGTTGTAATATATCACATGTCGCCGCGAGCGGCAAACGAGGAACAATTGGGAGCATAGCTCAGCTGGGAGAGCATTTGCCTTACAAGCAAAGGGTCACAGGTTCGAGCCCTGTTGTTCCCACCATGTGGCGCGGTAGTTCAGTTGGTTAGAATGCCAGCCTGTCACGCTGGAGGTCGAGGGTTCGAGCCCCTTCCGCGTCGCCACCTGCCCAGGTAGCTCAGTCGGTAGAGCAGTAGACTGAAAATCTACGTGTCGATGGTTCGA
>JAFRJF010000140.1 GCA_017432405.1 Clostridia bacterium
AGGTTTTAGGGGTGGTGCAAATCCCTTCGGGATTTGTTTGATTCAAAGGAAACGGCAGTAGTTACTACGTTTCTCGGTCCTTTGAATAAAAGAAATCCGTCAGGATTTCTACCTTCCCTAACACCTAAAACCTATAACCTATAACCTAACTACTGATTTGTCGCAGCGCGATAAATCAGTAGTTGCCCATTCAAACAGCATAATGTACAATAAAAAAGCTGCCCATGACAGGCAGCTTTTTTATGTGTCGATTTACCCCTTCACTGCGCCGGCGATGAAGCTGTCCTGGATCTGCTTGGACAGGAACACGTAGACCAGCAGGGTCGGGATGGTGGCGATGGACAGCGCCGCGCCGATGGGACCCCAGTCGGTGGTGTACTGGCCGGAGAGGGCCTGCACGCCGACGGGCAGGGTCTTCAGGCTGTCCTTGCTGATGAATACATTGGCGAACATCAGCTCGTTCCAGCATTGCAGGAACGTGTAAATGCCCACCGTCGCCACGGCTGGCATCATCAGCGGCGCGATCACGCGCAGGAAGGTGCCCCACACGCCACAGCCGTCCAGGAAGCACGCCTCGTCCAGGTCATAGGGAATATCGCCCATGAAGCCGATGGAGATCAGTATGCCCATGGCCAGCGAGAAGGCCGAGTAGGGGAGGATCAGCGCGAAGTAGCTGTTCAGCATCTTCAGCTTGGCCAGAGTCGTGTACAGCGGCACGATGGAGGCGTGAATCGGGATCGTCAGGCCCAGCATGAAGAACTTGTTCATGCTCTTGCGGCCCTTCCAGTCCAGCCGGGTGATGGCGTAGGTGGCCATGACCGAGGCCAGCAGCGTGATAATGATCGTGGATACCGCCACGATGACGCTGTTCAGGAAGTACAGGGGCATATTGCCGGTGTTCATGGCCCGGGTGTAGTTTTCCCACACCCAGTACTTGGGCAGGCCGATGACGTTCTCACCGAAGATCTCCTCGTTGGTCTTCAGCGAGAAGGTCAGCATCCAGTACACCGGGAAGACGCTGATGATGGCCCACAGCACCAGCACGATGTAGGACACGATCTGGCCCACGGTTTTTCTCGGCTTGCCGTTTTCGTAGGTTGGAGGATAATTAGATTTTGCAGCAGTATTCATCTTCCCTTATCCTCCTTGAAAATCGCATTGATGATGATGGCGAACAGGAAGCACAGTATGATCAGCATCACGGCGATGGTGCTGCCCATGCCGTAGCGGTTGCGCAGGAACAGCAGGTTGATCATCAGGGTGCTGGGCACCTCTGTGGCGTGGTTCGGGCCGCCATTGGTCAAGACGTAAATCAGGTCGAAGGATTTCAGTGAGCCGGTCACCGCGAAGATCACGCTGACGCGCAGTATGGGCCGGATGTAGGGGATGATGATGTACCAGTTGACCTGGCCCTCGGTGCAGCCGTCGATCATGGCGGCCTCGTTCAGCTCCGGCGGCACGCCCTTGATGCCGGCGTACATCAGCAGCATGTGGTAGCCCACGTACTGCCACAGGATCGGCACGAAGGCGGCCCACAGCGCCGTATTCTTGTCGCCCAGCCATACTCTGGTCCAGCTTTCAAGGCCAAGGCTGCGCAGCAGCAGGTTCAGCACGCCGTAATCCGGGTTGTAGATCTTGATCCACAGCTGGCCGATGACCACCGTGGAGATCAGCACCGGCATGAAGTAGACGGACAGGAACACGCGCTCGCCGCGGGGCTTCTTGCTCAGCTTCAATGCCAGCCACAGCGCGAAGGGCAGCTGTATGCAGGTGGACAGCAGGGCCAGCAGCATGGCGTTTTTAAGGGCGCGCATGATGTTGATGGACTTGCTGGTGAACAATTCCCTGTAATTGGCCAGACCGATGAATTCCGGGGTCGTCAGGCCGTTCCACTCCGTCAGGCTGTAGTAGCCCGACATGATGATCGGCGCGATCAATACCCCGATGAACAGTATCAGCGCGGGCAACAGAAACAGGAAAATATTCAGCTTGTAGCTAAATGGTCTTCTCATGGTCTGCGCTCCTTCTTTGTAAACATCAAGAGGAAGACGGCCCCTCGCGGGTATCCCCGGAGGGACCGTCTTCCCATCAGCTCTGGATCATGTCAATCCGGAACTGTGTCCAATGAGATCAGTGCAGGTCGGAGTCCAGACCGGCGGCGTACTCCTCGGGGGTGATATCGCCCGCCCAGGCCAGGCCGATGTAGTCCAGATAGGTGTTGGCGGCGTCAGCGGACAGGAAGTTGTCGCCGAACAGCACCATGCTCTCAGCCTTCGCGGCCATGTCGGCAGCGGACTTCACCAGGTCGGAAACCTCGGCGTTCGGGTCGGCCGCCCAGCAGGGCAGGTTCGCGCCGGACTTGTAGTCGGCATCGGAGAAGAACTTGGCCAGGTAGTAGGCAGCCTCGATGGCCTCGGCCTTGTGCTCAGAGGTCTCGGTCACGGCCAGGGTGTTGTTGGGGCCGCCGATCATCTGATACAGGGTGACGTCGGGGTTCAGCACCGGGAAGGTGCCGGCCTGGACGGCGAACTGGGCCTTGGAGCCGATGTCCGCGTTGTTCCAGGAGCCGTTCTGATAGAAGGCATACTTGCCGGCGATGAAGTTGTTCTTCACTTCGTCGTTGCCCAGGGCGTCGGCGCTGGGATCGAAGTAGCCCTTCGCCTTCATATCCTGGAAGGCGGCGATGGCGGCGATGACGCCCTCATCGTTCCAGGACTTCTCGCCATTGTACATGGCCTTCAGGTTCTCGCCGCCCACGGACTTGATGACCAGGGGCTCGACGTACTCGGACAGGCACCACAGCTCCTTGCCGGACACGCCGAAGGGGATCTGGCCGGCTTCGACCAGCTTGTCGCAGCACTCCATCATCTCTTCGTAGGTGGCGGGGATGTGGTCGTAGCCAACGGTGGCCAGGATGTCCATGTTGGCGTACAGGGTGACCAGGGACATGGTGTAGGGCACGCCGTACATCTTGCCGTCATAGGTCACGTTGGTGGTCATGGCCTGGGGCAGCTCCTCGGCGTAGGTGGGATAGTACTCGTCCAGGCAAACCACGCGGCCGGCGTTCACGAACTCGCCCAGGAAGCCCATGCCCCAGGTGAAGAACAGGTCGGGCAGGTCTTCGCCGGAGCTCATCGCGGCCTTGATCTTGGTCTTGTAGGCCTCGTTCTCGGTGGCGTTGTGCTCGATCTTGATGTTGGGATGGTCGGCCTCGAAGGCGGCGATGGCGTCGACATAGGCCTGATGGCTGGAGTCGCTCTCGGTGGCGATGGACCACAGCTGCAGGGTGATCTGCTCCTCAGCGAAGGCAGAGACCAGGCTGAGCAGCATCAGGGCGGTCAGCAGGACGGCTAACAGTTTCTTCATGGGGATTTCCTCCTTCTAAAATGTTCCGATGCATTGCCGCTGAACCCGGTCGGCCCCCAGGGCCTTCCCCGCTCAATGGCAATCGCCCGAATCAACTGCATTATAGCACATATTGACGTGTTTGTAAAGAACTGAAGAAGGAATTATATGGTCAAAAGTTGCGAAAATTCCAAAAATTATACTCAATATTTTCCCGAAAAGGTTTTATATTGGCGAAATCTTGAAAGAAATGCCCCCGCGCTGAAAAGCGCGGGGGTGCGCAAGCCGTAATATTGTTTACATCAAGCTGCGATACAGCGCGGCGATCTCCTCGACGCTGGTGTCGCGGGGGTTGCCGGGGCAGCAGGCGTCGGCGAAGGCGGATTCGGACAGGAACTGAACGTCCTCCTCCTTCAGGATGCCCTTCAGGTCGGCGGGGATGCCCACGTCCTTGGAAAGCTGCTTCACGGCGGCGATGGTGGCCTTGGCGGCCTCGTCGTCGTCCATCATGTCGATGCCCGGCACGCACATGGCCTTGCCGATGGCGCGATAGCGCTTGCCGGCCACGGGGGCGTTGTACTCCAGGCCGAAGGGCAGTATGATGGCGCAGGCCACGCCGTGGGGGGTGTCATACAGGGCGGACAGGCCGTGGGCCATGGAGTGCACGATGCCCAGGCCGACGTTGGAGAAGCCCATGCCCGCGATGTACTGGCCCAGGGCCATGCCCTCGCGGCCCTCGGGGGTGTTCTGCACCGCGCCGCGCAGGTTGGCGGCGATCAGGCGGATGGCCTCCAGGTGGAACATGTCGGAGATGGCGCAGTAGCCCTTGGTGATGTAGCCCTCGATGGCGTGGGTCAGGGCGTCCATGCCGGTGGCGGCGGTCAGGCCCTTGGGCATGCTGCTCATCATGTCGGGGTCGACCACGGCGATCTCGGGGATGTCGTTGGTGTCCACGCAGACGAACTTGCGCTTCTTTTCGACGTCGGTGATGACGTAGTTGATGGTGACCTCCGCGGCGGTGCCGGCGGTGGTGGGCACGGCGATGGTGAACACGGCGTGCTTCTTGGTGGGGGCCACGCCCTCCAGGGAGCGGACGTCCTCGAACTCGGGGTTGTTGATGATGACGCCGATGGCCTTCGCGGTGTCCATGGAGGAGCCGCCGCCGATGGCGATGATGCTGTCAGCGCCACTCTTCTTGAAGGCCGCCACGCCGCTTTGCACGTTTTCGATGGTGGGGTTGGGCTTGATGTTGCTGTAGATGTCATAGGCGAAGCCGGCCTTGTCCAGCAGGTCGGTGACCTTCTTGGTCACATTGAACTTGATCAGGTCGGGGTCGGAGCAGACAAAGGCCTTCTTGTAGCCGCGGGCGGTCAGCTCGGGCACGATATTTTCGATGGCGCCGCTGCCGTGATAGGAAATGGTGTTCAGAACGATGCGATTGGCCATGGGAATGCACTCTCCTTATAGATGATATGGTTTGGCGCGATAAACGCCACTGTGTCCATATTAAGACAATTATTGCCCAATGTCAAGCATGAAATGCGGAAAAGGGACGGGAACGCGCGTTTACCTTATTTCAACAGGCCGGGGCTGGCGCAGGAAACAGGGAATGCGGTATAATGTAGACCGAATTCGGGAGGTCGTGTTACACTTGCAGATGTCACAGAGGCAAAAGCGGAATACGCTGTGGATCGTGCTGGGATTGGCCTGGCCCACGATGCTGGAGCAGATGCTCCAGGTGGCCGCCCAGTACGTGGATTCGGCCATGGTGGGCCGCCTGGGCGCGGCGGCGACGGCGGCGGTGGGGGCCACCAGCACCATCAACTGGATGGTGGGCAGTACGCTGTCGGCGCTTGGTATTGGCTTTTTGGCCTTCATCGCCCGGGAATACGGGGCCGAACGCTATGAAAACGCCGGCAGGGCCGTGGCCCAGTCGGTGCTGGCGACCATCGTCTCGGGGCTGTTGTTTACAGTGGCGGCGCTGTCGCTGGCCCGCTTCATCCCGGGCTGGATGAACGCCGATCCGGACATCCGTCCCGCCGCGTCGAAGTATTTCTTCATTATTTATACGCCGATGCTGCTGCGCGCCGCCATGGTGATCTTTGGAACGGTGCTTCGCGCCTCGGGGGACACCCGCACGCCGATGAAGGTCAATGTGCTGATGAACCTGGTCAACGTGGTGTTGAACTTCCTGCTGATCTACCGGACGAGGGAGCTGCGCCTCCTCGACGCGACCCTGCGGATCCCCGGGGCGGGTCTGGGGGTCACCGGCGCGGCCATCGGCACTGCCGCGGGCTTCGCCGTGGGCGGGGCGGCCATGACCGTGGCGCTGTGGCGGCATCCCTGCATCTCCCCAAGGGGCAGGAGCCTCAGGCCCGACCCGGATATACTCAAGCCCTGCCTGAGGGTGGCCATGCCCGCGGCGCTGCAGCGCTTTGGCACGTCCTTCGGCTATGTGGCCTTCGCGTCGCTGATCAACTCACTGGGCACGGTGTCCACCGCGGCCCACGCCATCGCCAACACCGCCGAATCCGCGTTCTACATTCCCGCCTACGGCATACAGACCGCCGCCGCCACGCTGGTCGGCAATGCCAACGGCATGAAGGACCGGGAATACATGCGCTCCATCACCCGCACGCTGCTGATCCTGGAGCCGTCGCTGATGGCCGTGTCCGGCGCGGTGCTGTTCATTTTGGCCCCCAGGATGATGGCGCTGTTCACCCCGGACGCGGAGGTGATTGCCCTGGGCACGAAGGTGCTGCGCATGGTGGCCGTCACAGAGCCGCTGTACGGCATCGCCGTGGTGCTGGAGGGCATCTTCATGGGTGTGGGGGACACGGTGTACGCCTTCTGCTGCAACATCGTGGGCATGTGGGGCGTGCGCGTGCTGGGCACGGCCATACTGGTGAAGGGCTTCGGCCTGGGCCTGACCGCCGCCTGGGGCGCGATGATCGCCCACAACATGCTGCTGTGCATACTGTTCGCGCTGCGCTACCGCAGCCAGCGCTGGAACCCGCTGGTGAGCGGGGAGAAGTTTTGAGGGAATGCAAATCAGGCGTTTCGCAACGAAACGCCTGATTTGTATTATAATATAGAAACAAAACAGACAAAAATATGCCTAAAAATATTACTCTTGACAAATTTATGACATGGTTGTACAATACTATAGAAATACTAAAAGCGATAAGTTGTAAACAGGAGGATAGAATCATGCGATTGACCAAATGGCTTGCGCTGTTATTGGCCCTCTGCATGCTGACGGCCGCGATGCCGACAGCCCTGTCGGAGGATATCGGATTGGACATCGTGGACGCAAACGCCGGGGAGGATGAAATCGCCCCGGAGATTGACCTGGACCTGGGCAGCCTCGACCTCGGTGAGGACAGCCTGTCCCTGGACCTTCCGGACCTGGAGCAGGAGCAGATCAGCGGGGACGTCGAGGCCGCTGAGGAAGCGGCGGAGGACGACGGAGAGTGGCCGGCGCCCAACGCCAGGAATTATACCGAGATGAGCAACAGCACCGCCTTTACCCTCAACGGCGTCACCATCCGGGCAGGCGACGAGGGCACGAAGGGCGCCCACAACTGCTGGAAGTGGGCCCAGGCGATCTATAAAAAGGTCTGGGGCTGCAACTTCGATTCCACCTTCGTGGGCACGGCTTCCAAGGGCCACAACCTGCTGCGCAACCTGACGGACGACGAGCGCAGGCTGACGCCGGAAAACCTGAAGTACTTCATCACCCATTCGATTCCCGGCGCGACGCTGCGCGTGCAGTCCTGCCCGTCCAGCTGCTCCGGCTTCAACACCGACGGCTGCAGCAGGCACCAGAAGCACAGCCTGATCATCGCCGAGATCCGCGAGGACGGCCTGGTGACCATGGACGACCAGGGCAGCGTGCACACCCGCTACTACACCTGGCAGGGCTTCTGCGACTCCTGGGGGCCGAAATGGGTCTATGTCAAGTACATCAAGTGGCCCAACGCCCCGGCGCTGAATTCCGCCCAGTCGGTGGACGGCTACGGCGTTTCCAAGGTCAGCGAGACCTATCGCGTGCGCGCCACGGCCACGAAGGGCGTCGGCCTGTACTCGCTGCCTGAGAACGGCAAGCTGAAGGGCGTGCTGAAGTATCCGGCCAGCTTTGCGGCCACCAGCAAGACCCTGAAGAAATACAGCGGCTACACCTGGGTGAACGGCACATCCAGCACCGGCATCAGCGGCTGGATGCCCCTGACCGAGGCGGTGGCCACCTCCGGTGAGAGCATCGCGGTCACCGGCGTGACCCTGGACCAGACCACGCTGATCCTGGCGAAGGGCGGCACGGCCACGCTGAAGGCGGCCGTGGCCCCCGCCGACGCCAGCAACCAGAACGTCAGCTGGTCCTCCAGCGACACCTCCGTCGCCACGGTCAGCGGCGGCGTCGTCACCGCCAGGGGCGCGGGCACGGCCACGATCACCGTCACCACCGACGACGGCGGCAAGAGGGCCGGCTGCACGGTCAAGGTGGCCGACGCGGATTACAGCAAGGAGCTCACCCGGACCGGCAGCAACGGCACGGTGACGCTGAAGGTCGGCGCGAAGCTCCAGCTGATCCCCACCTTCGCCACCGCCAGGGGATGGAAGATCAAGAAGGTATCCTCCTCCAAGAGCAAGTACGCCACCGTCAATAAGTATGGCCAGGTCACTGCGAAGAAGGTCGGCACGACCACCGTCACCGTCAAGTGCAAAAACGGCAAGAAGGCCACCCTGAAGGTCAAGGTCGTCAAGTCCTCCTCCGGCGGTTCCGAGGGCGGCTCCGAGGGCGGCTCCTCCGGTGGCTCCGAGGGCGGCGCTTCCGGCGGGGATTCCGGGCAGACGGGCTCGGTCGAGGTCAGAAAGATCTATCTGAACGTGAGCGGTACCCAGAGACTCGGGGTGGGCAAGGTGGCCCAGATGCGGATCGTCAGGATAGAGCCCTCCAACGCGACGACCCAAATGAAGTGGATGTCCACCAATACCTCCGTGGCCTATGTCGACAGCAACGGCAAGGTGTACGGCCTGAAGAAGGGCACCTGCTACGTCGGCGTGATGGCCGAGAACGGGGTCTATGCTTCCATCAAACTCAACGTGGTGTAATTGAAACCAGCGCGGCGCGGCCATTTTGGGCCGCGCCTTTTTATACAAATATTGTGTTGGCACTTGGCAAAGTGCGCGGGGATGTGGTACAATACTGGCAGAAGTCGCGCACAGATCGAACCGCACACAGGAGGATTCATATGCCGTTTGAGATTGTCAAAAACGATATCACCAGGATGCGGGTGGACGCCATCGTCAACGCCGCGAACAACAGCCTGCTGGGCGGCGGCGGCGTGGATGGGGCGATCCATCGCGCCGCGGGGCCCCGGCTGCTGGAGGAGTGCCGCGGGCTTGGCGGGTGTGAAACCGGCGAGGCCAGGCTGACCCGGGGCTATAACCTGCCCTGTAAATACGTCATACACACCGTAGGCCCCATCTGGCAGGGCGGCAGCGCGGGCGAGCCGGCGCTTCTGGCGGCCTGCTATCGCAACGCGCTGGCTCTGGCCCGGCAGAACGGCTGCGATTCGGTGGCCTTCCCGCTGATCTCGGCGGGGGCTTACGGCTATCCGAAGGCCCGGGCGCTGCAGGTGGCGGTGGAGGAGATCGCCCGCTTCCTGGAGGATGCGGACATGATGGTTTACCTGGTTGCCTATACCCGGGACGCCATCGAGCTGACCGGCAGCCTGTACGGCGAGGTCTCGGCCTACATCGACGACGTGTACGTCCAGGAGCGCCGCGACTTCGACCGAGAGGCCAGGCGCAGCCAGTACCTGCGGGACGGCGCGCCGAGGGGCGTGCCCGAGCCGGGCAGCCTGTTCCGTCGCCCCCACCGCGAGGACAACGCCCGCAACGAGACGGTGTTCTCCGAGGCGAACGTGGAGCGGCTCACGGCCATGCAGAGCGACGAGCAGCAGTCTGAACCGGGCCGCACGGGCGAGACCTTTGCTGAAATGGTGGCGCGAAAGCTGGGCGAGAGGGGCATGAGCGACGCGGCGTGCGCCCGCCGGGCGAACCTGGATGGCCGCCTGTTCGGCAAGATCCGGAACAACGCGGGCTATCGGCCCGCCAGGCAGACCGCCCTGGCCCTGGCCGTGGCGCTGGAGCTGTCCCTGGATGAGGCGAAGGCGCTGCTGTCAAAGGCCGGCTACGCGCTGAGCCATGCCAACCGGGCGGACATCGTCGTGGAATACTGCCTCATGACGGGCCATACCGACGTGGATGAAATCAACGGGGTGCTGTTCAAGCTGGACCTGCAGCAGCTGGGCTACTGACGGACCGACCGACCCGAAAGAGGTGAAGCGAATGTTCTGTACCAATTGCGGTATACAGCTGGCGGAGGGCGTCAACTTCTGCCCGAACTGCGGCACGCGGGTAAATGCCCCCGTGTCTGCGACGGTCCAGGGGTACATGGTGATGCTCGTCTCCGTGGGCACCAGCAACCGCGCCACCGCGGCGGCGCTGCTGTCAAGGATCTGCGGCTATACCGATGAGGAGGCGCTGCTGATCGTGGACAGCGCGCCCATCACCGTGGCCCGGGGGCTGAACGACGCCCAGGCGCGCTATCTGGCCCAGGCCCTGGCCGAGTACGGCATCGAGGTCTCCGTCTACGACGGCAGCGGCTGGCGGGAATGGGAATCCTCCAACACCTCCGTGTGGGACCAGGCCGGCGGGCTGCTGGCCAGCGTGGCCACGGCGCTGGGTCTGATGGGCATGGGCAACCGCATCAGTCGGGATATGATGCGTCCCTCGGATTATCCCTATCGCATGGCAGGACCCCGCCCGCCGGTGTTCCGGGTGAACAGCACCCTGCGCGCCGCACCGCGGCCCCCGGTGCACCGCGCGCCGCCGCCGAGGCCGGCGGCAGAAAGG
>JAFRJF010000141.1 GCA_017432405.1 Clostridia bacterium
GACGCTGGATACCTACGGCCGCAAGGCGGACGTGGTGCCCGTGTGCAAGGTGGGGGCGGCGGATTCCTACTTCGGCATCAACAAAAACCGTCCGGACCTGAAGCAGGAGCTGGACGTGGCCATGAACCGCATCCTCGAGGACAACCGCAACTTCAACCAGCAGCTGACGGAGAAGTTCAACGAGGCCAGCGCCGTCAGCAGCTTCCTCACCCAGGATGAAAAGGCGTGGCTGGCGGAACACGGCACCATTCGCGTGGGCTACCTGGACGACTACCTGCCCATATGCAGCCTTGACGAGGATTCACACGCCCTCACGGGCGCCCTGTCCGACATACTGGCCTTTGCCCAGACCAGCGAAATGAACGCCGAGCTCAGCTTCGAGCCCCGCCCCTTTGACAGCGTGGAGGCAGCGCTGGAGAGCCTGGCCGACGGCGAGGTGGACTGCGTGTTCCCCGTGTGCCTGAGCACCTACGACGGCGAGCAGCGGGGGGCCATCATCACCGATACCTTCATCCGAAGCGAGATGTATGCGGCGGTGCGTACTGCGGACCAGCAGGGCGTTTCGCCGGAGCGGGAGATGACGGTCGCCGGCCCAGCGGACAATCCCAACTACCTGACCTTCCTAAAGGACAACTTTCCCAATTGGACGCCCGTCTTTAGCGAGGACAGCGCGGCAGGCCTGCGGAGCGTCTCCACTGGCGAGGCGGACTGCGCGCTGGTGAGCAACTACCGCCTCAACCGGGTCAGCGCCCTGTGCGAAAAGTACAAGCTGTCCACGCTGACCACCGGCCAGTCGATGCCCCTGAGCTTCGCCGTGAACCGCAGGGACGATTGCCTGTATTCGATACTCAACAAGATCAGCCGGCTGATGCCCCCGGCCACCGTCAACGCTGCCCTGACCCATTACGCCTTCACCGGCGAGCGGGTGACCTTCGGCCAGTTCCTGAGGGACAACCTGGGATTCGTGGTGGCCGGCGCTGCCGTCATCGTGTCGGTGATACTGCTGCTGCTGCTGTGGAACGTGCGGGCGGAATTGAAGGCCAACGCCGGCCGGCAGCTCATATCCGAGGCGGAGCACGACCCGCTGACGAAGCTGTACAGCCACAGCTTCTTCATCGCCTATGCCAACCGCCTGTACCGCGAGCACCCAGAAAAGCCCATGGACGCCATCGTGATGAACATCGAGCGCTTCCACACGCTGAACGCGCTGAACGGCCGGGATTTCGGCGACGAGGTGCTGAAGGCGCTGGGCGCTCAGATCAACGACTTCCTTCACCAGAACGAGGGCATCGCGGGCCGCATGGAGGGCGACCACTTCGACCTGTACTGCGCCCACCGCGACGACTACAGTGCGCTGCTCGCCCGCTTTCAAGCCCCTTTGAACCGGATGTCCCGCAATTCGGACATCCACCTGCGCATGGGCGTCATGCCCTGGCAGGAGGGCCTTACGCCCGCTGAGATGTTCGATCGGGCCTGGTCGGCGTGCAGCATGGTGCGGGGCGATTACAAGAACCACCTGATGGTCTACGACGATGAGCTGCTCCGCAGGGACCTGCTCAACCAGAGCCTGCAGAGCGACCTGGGCCGCGCCCTGGAGGAACACGCGCTGGAGGTGTTCTACCAGCCCAAGTTTGACATCCGATCAGAAACCCCCAGGCTTTCCAGCGCCGAGGCGCTGGTGCGCTGGCGGCACCCGGAGCTGGGCATGATCTCCCCGGCGGAATTCGTGCCCCTGTTCGAGCGCAGCGGCCAGATCGGCGCCGTGGACCGGTACGTCTGGGCGGAGGCCGCCCGCCAGATCGCCGAATGGCGGGATCGCTGTGGCGTGACGCTGCCGGTGTCGGTCAACCTGTCCCGGGTGGACGTGTTCGATCCGGAGCTGTCCGAAATACTGGACGGCATCATCGCCCAATACGGCCTGGAGCGCGGCGATTTGAAGCTGGAGGTCACCGAATCCGCCTACACCGAAAACGCCGACCACCTGATCCGGGTCATCGGCGGGTTGCGCGAAAAGGGCTACCAGATCGAGATGGACGACTTTGGCTCCGGCTATTCCTCACTGAACATGCTCTCGTCGATGCCCATCGACGTATTGAAGATGGACATGGCCTTCATACGCAACATCGAGCGCAACGAGCGGGATTTCCGCCTGGTGGAGCTGATCATCGACATCGCCCGCTACCTGAAGGTGCCCGTCGTGGCCGAGGGCGTGGAGACCGAAAACCAGCTTCGGCTGCTCAAAAACGCCGGCTGCGACCTGGTGCAGGGCTATTACTTCTCCCCTCCGCTGAACGCGAAGGATTTTGAAGAGAAGATACTCAAAAGCGCGTGAGGAAAGGGAATGAGCAAGCCGTGTTGGAACGGGTTTTTCACCTGAAGGAGCGGGGCACGAACGTCAAAACCGAGGTGGTGGCCGGCGTGACCACCTTTGCCACGATGGCCTACATACTGGCCGTCAACCCGGGCATACTCTCGGCTTCGGGCATGGATTTCGGCAAGGTTTTCGCCGCCACGGCCATTGCCTCCGCCATCGCCACGCTGGTCATGGGCCTGGTGGCCAACCTGCCCTTCGGCCTGTCAGCGGGCATGGGCCTGAACGCCTTCTTCGCCTATACGGTGTGCCTGGGCATGGGCTATTCCTGGCAGTGGGCGCTCTCCGCCATCTTCGCGGAGGGCCTCATATTCATACTGCTCACCTTCTGCAACATCCGGGAGGCCATCGTCAACAGCATCCCGATCAGCCTGAAGAAGGCCATAGGCGCGGGCATCGGCCTGTTTATCGCCTACATCGGCCTGAAGAACGCCGGCATCATCATCGCCGACCCGGAGGGCACCATCTCCGCGCTGAGCGCCCAATGGTTCAGGGCCGACGCCGGCGTGGCGATGCTGGGCATACTGATCACCGGGGCGCTGCTGATCTTCAAGGTGCCCGGCGCGCTGCTGATCGGCATCGTGGCCACCACCCTCATCGGCATTCCCCTCGGCGTGACCCACTACGCCGGCGGGTCCTTCACGCCCACCGCCCCTTACTTTTGTAACTTCGCCTTCAACGAGATCTTCTCCAGCGGCAAATCCGTGTTTGATTTCTGCGTGGTGGTGTTTACGTTCCTGTTCGTGGACATGTTCGACACCGTGGGCACGCTGATCGCCTGCGCGGGCAAGTCGGGCATCATCAAAGAAGACGGCGTCATCCCCAACTGCAAGCAGGCGCTGCTGGCGGACGCCATCGGCACCACCGCCGGCGCGATGCTGGGCACCTCCACCGTCACCACCTTCGTGGAGAGCGCCTCGGGCGTGGCCGAGGGCGGGCGCACGGGCCTGACCGCCGTCACCACCGCCGTGCTGTTCCTGCTGGCGCTGTTTCTTGAGCCGCTGTTTGGCTCCATTCCCAGCGCGGCCACGGCCCCGGCGCTGGTCATCGTGGGCCTGATGATGGTGGGCCCGATCCGGGAGATCGACTACGACGACTATGCGGAGAGCATACCCGCATTTTTGACCATCGTCGTCATGGTGTGCGCCTCGTCCATATCGGACGGCATCATGTTCGGCGTGCTGTTCTACGTGTTCAACAAGCTGATCACCCGGCGCTTCCGGGATCTCAGCCCCGCCATACTGGTGGTCGCCGCGCTGTTTATCGTCAAGATCCTGTTGACCGTCATCGCCTGAATTATCATTCAAGGAGCGTTCATGGACAAACAAAGCCTCAAGCACCACATCGATGTGGCCGCCGGGCGCGCCCCGGCGGACCTGCGCATCGCCAACTGCCAGGTCGTCGACGTCTACAACAGGACGGTCTTTCCCGCCGACGTGCTCATTGCCGGGGCGTACATCGCCGGCTTTGGCGCGCCGTCCTTTCCCGAGGCCCGACAGACCTATGACGCGCAGGGCGCGTACCTGGCGCCGGGGCTGATCGACGCCCACGTCCACATCGAATCCAGCCACCTCTCGCCGGCGGAGTTTTCCCGGCTGGTGGTGCCCTGCGGCACCACCACGGTGATCGCGGACCCCCATGAGATCTGCAACGTCTGCGGGCTGGACGGCTTCGACTACATGCTCAGCGCCTCCGAGGGCATCGCCCTGCAGGTATTTTTGCAGGTGCCGTCCTGCGTGCCCTGTACGCCCTTCGAGCACACCGGGGCGGTGCTGGACGCGCCGGAGATCGCCAGGCGCATCGGATCGGACCGTGTGCTGGGCCTGGGCGAGCTGATGAACTTCGTCGGGGCTTGCGCCGGGGACGACGGGATCCTCGACAAGCTGATGGTGGCCGAGGGCTGCGGCAAGATCGTGGACGGCCACAGCCCGGGCCTCAGTGGGACCCTGCTGGACGCCTACGCCGCCTCCGGGGTGCGCAACGATCACGAGTGCGCCACGCCCAGGGAGCTGGTGGAGCGGGTCCGCCGGGGCATGTACGTGATGCTGCGACAGGGCACGGCGTGCCACGACGTGCTGAACCTGCTGCCGGGCGTGAACGCGGGCAACGACCGCTTCTGCCTGTTCTGCACCGACGACCGCCAGCCCGCCAGCCTCATCAGGGAAGGGCATATCGCCAACAACATCCGCCTGGCCGTGGGCGGGGGGCTCGACCCCATCACCGCCCTGCGCATGGCGACGGTCAACGTAGCCGACTGCTACGGCCTGCGGGACCGCGGCGCGGTGGCCCCGGGCAAGCGGGCAGACCTGATACTGTTTGAGGATCCGAATGAGATCTATGCCCGGGAGGTGTGGATCGGCGGCAGGCATGTGTCCAGCAAGGGCCGTTACCTGGCGGACGATCCCCACGTGGAGCCCGTGGGCGTCAGGGGCCGCATGAACGTGCGGGATTTCTCGCAAGCGCGACTGGCGCTGCCGCTGGCCTCGGACCGCGTGCGCACGATCCAATTGTCCCCCGGTTCCGTGGTGACAGGGGACGGCCGGGCCACCGTGCGCAGAGACGCCGGGGGAAACTGGGTGCGGGACGATCAGGACATCGTCAAGATCGCCGTGGTGGAGCGCCACAGGGGCACCGGCAACGTGGGCCTGGGGCTGCTTGAGGGCTACGGGCTCAGAAACGGGGCTGTCGCTTCCAGCATCGCCCACGATTCCCACAACATCATCGTCGCCGGCGACAACGACCGGGATATGGCATTGGCCGTGGAGCGGCTGGTGGAGATCGGCGGCGGGCTGGCCATCGCCCAGGACGGCGCGGTGCTGGGCAGCCTGGTGCACGAGATCGCCGGCCTGATGACGGACCGCCCCGGCGAGTACGTGGCCAGCCGCATTGACAAGCTGAGCAAGCTGGCCTGGGACAGGCTGGGCGTCCACGGGGAAATCGACCCGTTCATGGCCCTGTGCTTCATGGCCCTGCCGGTCATCCCGATGCTCAAGATCACCGACGGCGGTCTCTTCGACGTGAACGCCTTCAGGTTCGTGCCGGTGGAGGCGGAATGACGGCGCAATCGGGCAACGGTTCAAACACATAAAAAACGGATATGGCGCGCATCTGCGCGACATATCCGTTTTTCAACAGCACCGACCCTGCCATGCCAATACAGCGCGCGCTCTACGGCCGGTGCACCATCTGCGCCACGGCGGTCAGGTCCAGGCCGTCCGGGTCGGTCGTGTATACGGAGAGGGAATACATGCGCTTCGCCCCGGCGTCGTACCACTGGCACAGCTCCACCCAGTCTTCGCTGCCGGTCTGGGCCAGCCCAAGGGTGCCTGGACAGTCGTTGACCGTTATGGCCTCCTCGTGATCCCACTGGAAGTACATCCCTGAGATGTTCATAAGCTCGCCCTCGGACAGTTCAGCGCCCTGGGCGCGGGCGCAGTATTCGTCGCCGTCCATCGTGAACTGCATCTCCGCCAGCCCGTCGCTTTCCAGCCAGCGATAGACGACGCCTTCCGCGCCCTCCGGCACGCCGAAGGTCATTCCGGATACCTTCGCCAGCTCGTCCCCGGCCAGATCCCTCCAGGGGTTTGCGAGGGCCGCGTCATCCGGGGCGGGATACCCCACAAAGCCGGTGTCGTTCTTCGGGCTGTAGAGGAACCAGTCCTCCAGTGTGGCGGCGGGGTCCTGTTCTCCCGGCAGATGCGCCCACATCCGCATCTCCTCGGTAAAGCCTTCGAGCGGCGTGCCGGGCAGGTAGATAAGCATCTCGTCGTCCGCGGCGACGCCGTAGGGATCGCTTGTGACGTAGCGTATCCCGTCGTCGATGGTCTCGCGTCCCGAAGCCTCGTCCAGGGTCACGCTGTCGACCTTGACGCGCCAGGTTTGCCCGTCCACCGCCTCCAGACCGGACATCTGGCCGGTGAAGGCGCACACATAGACGGTGCCGTTCGGGTAACCGTCGCCAATTTCGCCCATCTCGCTGTCGTGGAAGCGGCCGCTGAAGGAACCGTCCGGGTTGATCGTCAATTCCGTGGACCAGCCGCCGGCGCCGCTGCTGAATTCCCATTGAAGCCCGGCCAGCCGTTCAAAGGACGGCGCCCCGTCCTCTGCAAAAGCGCCGATACAGGACAGCAGCAGTGCAAGGCTTATAAGTAACGCGAGCAGTTTTTTCATAACAGAATTCCCCCTTTGAAATGCTTCTCTGCTTTGACGGATTTAAAGGGAAATGCGTTCCGTTCATTTCCGATATTTGGTTTATTCAGGAGGACATAAGAAGCGGTTGCAATAATGTATTGTCAACAGGCGTTCAGATATGGTATAATCCAAAGTGTCGTTCTTGCGCTGTACCGTTGCAGGACGATATCAAATCATCGACAGTGAACAAGGAGGATCAAAGCATGAAGAAATTGATCGCGCTTATACTGACCCTGACCTGCCTGCTCAGCGGCATGGCGGCGCTGGGGGAGGATGGCCTGCACGCAAGTATCCAGCCGGTCGTCGATTCCCCGGAGTGGGTGACCAGCCTGCCTGCGGCCCAGGAGGCCGAGCAGCTGTTCGTGGTCGCCGCCATGGCCATGGACCGGACGACCGCCAGCATATCGATGCACCAAAAGGGCGCGGACGGCAGCTGGAAGCAGATCCTGTCCACGCCCGGGTTCGTCGGCAAAAACGGCCTTTGCCTGGACGCGGACCACGTGGAGGGCTGCGGACAGACGCCCGTTGGCGTGTACCATTTCAACAAGGCCTTCGGCATCGCTGCCGACCCCGGCTGCGCCATACCCTACATCCAGGTCGACGACGACATCTACTGGTCCGGCGATCCCGACTATCGCTACAACGAGATGGTGAACATCAAGGACTGTCCGGAGCTTGCGATGGACGACAGCGAGCATATCGTCGATTACGAGTACCAGTACCAGTACTGCCTGAACATCAGCTTCAACGAGGAAGGCACCCCCGGCCGCGGCTCCGCCATCTTCCTACACTGCTTCGGCCCGACCAAGCCCTACACGGGCGGCTGTGTGGCGCTGCCCGAGAACATCATGAAGCTCGTGATGCAGAACGTGCGCGAGGATTGCGTCGTGGTGATCGACACGCTGGAGAACCTGAACGGCGCGCTGTAAGACGTTCCAAACAAATACCCCCCTGCCATCGGCAGGGGGCGTTTGTTTGGAGTCGGTTGAATGGATTATACGAATTCCACGATTTCAGAGAAGCCGGTGACTGAGAAGACCTCTTTGACCACGGGGTTGCAGTTCAGTACCTTCGTCTTGCCGCCCCTGGGCAGGCTGCGATGGGCGCGAAGTACAACCCTCAGCCCTGCTGAGGAGATGTATTCCAGCTTGCTGAAATCATAGACGAGGGTGTTCACGCCTTCCGGGATCGGGGTGAGCGCCTTTTCCAGATCCGGCGCGGTGACGGTGTCCAGGCGGCCTTCCAGCGCAAGCTCCAGCGCGCTTCCGTTTCTGTTGATAGAAAAAGTCATGATCGTTGCCCTCCTTGATTAATCCTGGATGTTGAAGCGCTTGCTCACGGTGATATCTACGGTATGGCCCTGGATGCCGATCTTGACCTCGTCGGCCAGGCTGCGCAGGATCGAGCGCTCATAGCCGTCCCATTCCGGCTCCTCATAGATACCATGGGGCAGATCGTTCAGAATGTCGTTCGAGGGCACGAAATGCTCGGCGTCCGCGGTCATGGCTTCTTCAAACATGTCCCTGAGACTGCCCAGGAAGGTCTTGGAGGCCTCGTTCTTCCTGGAAGTGGAGGAAGCGATGAGCTCTGCGCGCTTTTCCTTGTCCAGTACGGCCTGGGTGGTCAGGTGCAGGTCAGCCTGCGGGCCCTCGAATTCGATCCAGAAGGACGCGTCCAGATTGCCGGTGATGCTGCGGGCCAGGCTGAGCAGCTCCTCGGTGAGCACCTGGAGCTGTATGCCGTCCAATTCAGCCATTCCCTTGTAGGCGGCGACCTTCTTCGCCTGATCGGCAGCGCGCTGGAAGCCTTTGCCGGAATTGTCGATGCTGATGATATCGGACCTCATGGGTTTTCTCCTCCTCTTTTGCCACGAACCTGGGCGTTTTGATTATATTCATATTATATCGGGCAGAAACGGCGTTGTCAAGGTCGTTTGCGGGATTACGGCACGTATACGCGGTTTATTTCGACGACCTTTCCGTCCTCCACGCGAATGGTGGTGTTGTACTGGTTGAAGTAATCGTTCTCGGAGCCTGTGATCGCGGCGACGATTCCGTCGTAACCCACCTTGACGGGGTCCGCGTCGATGTTCCAGGAATCGTTGAATACGGCGTTATCGCCCAGCACCAGGGTGGTCACGCCCAGCTCGGTGAAGGTCGCCATGTCGCTCTCCAGCCACACGCGGTAGCCGTTCGTGTCCTCGTCGATGGGGCCGAGCACCACGCCGTCTTCGCCGTCAAGGCCGCCGTTGACCAGTACGTTGCTGTCGCTGCGCTCGACGCTGGTCACCGGGATTTCCTCGCCGGATACCACCAGGGTGTCGCCCGCCGTCAGGGTGTTCACGTCCACGATGTCATAGACGTCCATCGAGAAGATGTGCACCGCGTTCATGTAGGTGCCGGTCGCGCCGCTGAGTATGTCGCCACGGTCAAAGGCGACGGGATACTGGCCGTCCGCCAGCGCGTTGACGTCCACTTCCACGGCCTGGGGGGCCACGGTCTTGGCCGAGGGCTCGGTGCTGTTGTCAAACTCGACGGCGTTGCTCAGCCAGATATCGCCGGTCTTTTCGTCCACGGCGAGGCCCGCGAAATTCAGGTTGCCCTCGCCCCAGCTGGCATCGACGCTGAAGGTGCCGGAGACGCTGTTGCCGCTGTTCTTCTTCATGGTGTAGCCGTCCAGCTGCATCACCAGGTTGTCCGCCTTGAAGTCGGGGGTGTCGCCGAAGGTCAGCAGCAGCGCCGTAAAGTTGGCGTCCGTGTTGCCCATGTTGGTCAGGGACCAGCTGTAGGTCTGTATGCCGGTGTCGTCCGCATCGCTCGAGGGGGTGACGGTCAGGGCCAGGTTCACGGCGCTGGCGGTGTCGCCCTCGCCCTTCCACTTGTCGGCGGAGACGGTCTGCAGCCATTCGTTGAACACCGCGTCCACGTCGGCGGGGCGAACCTTTCCGTCCTCGACCACCAGTTCGTGGTCGGCGGCGAAGGCGGCCAGCGCGGCGTCCAGCTTCTTTCCATAGATGCCGTCCACGCCGCCGGCGTTGTAGCCCAGCGCGTTCAACAGCTGCTGCATGGCGCGGATATCGTCGCCCCGGCGGCCGCGCTCGAAGGTGGTGCCGGCCTCGATGACCTCGGTCTGCTCAAAGCCGCAGCCCTGGCAGACGCGCCTGCGCTCGCCGGCCTCGGTGCGGGTCATCTCCTTCACGATCTCCCAGGGGCCGAAGTCGTGCTCCAGGTCCTTCAGGGTCTGGGGCCAGCCGATGCCGTCCGGGTTCAGGTTGCGGTCCTTCTGGTACTGGATCAGGGCCTTTTCAGATCCGCCGCCGAAGATGCCGTCGGCGCCATTTGCGTTCAGGTAGCCCTGCTCCACCAGCAGCTGCTGCATCCTGCGCACCGCGTCGCCCCGGTCGCCGCGCCGCAGCGTGCCCTCGGGATCGAAGGACTCCTCGCCGCCGTCGTGGCCGCAGACCTTGCAGATCTTCGCCCGGGTGCCCGCGGAATGGTCGGTGGTCTCCACGATGACCTCCCACTCGTAATCGTGGGGCAGCTTGTCCAGCGTCTGGGTATCCACCTTGCCGCACACCTTGCATTTGCGCTCCCGCTCGCCCTTCTCGGTGCAGGTGGGCTCCTTGGTCATGCGCCAGGCGCCCCAGGTGTGCTCGGCATAGAACTGCTCCGTCTCCCGCTCGCCGCAGACCTTGCAGGTGCGGGTGCGGGAGCCCTTGTTGACACAGGTGGCTTCCTTGGTGATCTTCCACTTGTTCCAGCTGTGGCCCGTGGCCTTGATGGTCTCCGTCTGCTTCTTGCCGCAGATCTTGCAGGTGCGCTCACGCTTGCCCTTCTCGGTGCAGGTAGCCTCCTTGGTGACATTCCACTTGCCCCATTCGTGTTTGCAGTATTCCGGGGGCATCTTCTTGCTCAGATACTTCATCTGGATGAAGCCCAGCATCTGGCCGCCGTGCTTGGTGTCCTCCACCAGGATCTGGGCCCACTTGCCGTTGGGGGAGATGTCGTCAACGAACACAGACCGGCCGCCCTTGTACTTTCGGATGACCTTGGAGTTCGTGTTGTCTTCCTTGTAAACATTGACCGAGCTCCTGTTGACGTACATCGTGCCTTGATAAGCCGCCAGCGCGCCATAGGCGAGCGAGACCATCAGCATCAATGCCAGGATTGTGACGATGAGTTTCTTCATACTTAACAGCTCCTTTCTATTTTCTTGTATCAATTATATTGCATAAATGACACAATTGGAAGGGTAAAATATGAAAAAATTGTGCCATTATCCATCCGGATCAAACGCGCAGCGGCGGGTCATACCGGATCTCTCCATATGGCTTTGGTGTGAACCTCTCGCGATCGGCAGGAAAGGGGCGGTGAACGACGCGGCGGGGTGCGCGGCAACGCGCCGACGGACGAAAGCCGGAAGGCTGACATCGAGGGGGATCGTATGTTCCGGTGAAGGCAGTTAAACAATGCCGTGCTACAATAGCAGACCTATCTGCGACCATTGAAAAACTGTTGCGTATGGCGCAGCGTCCCACCCCAATCAAACTGCGCGCCGCCTACGAACACCGCAAGGAGCACCGTCAGGGCGGCGCTGGCCAGGATCCAGATCAGCGCTACACGAATGGCGCCGGCTCCCTTGTGGATGAACACGGGGTCCGCCTCCAGGTGGAAATGCTCGGGCGCGCTCACGTCGTAGAGCACCTCCACGTTCATGCCCACCGGGAATTGCGCCCTGTCCATCGAATTTTCGTATTCCCCGCGGCAGGATTGTCCCTCGGCGGTGTATTCGACGATCGGGCGCCAGGAGGTCGTCGAGCCTCGCTGCCCGGTCCTGGTCTCATGGGGAGCGTAGGCGACGATGACGCCGGTGGTCCGGGTGTTTTCCCGTTCCTCCCGGCTCTTCGCGTCCCTGCGCGTTCCGATGCCGGCAAACAGCAGGAACCAGGCCGCGAAGGAACACACGGCGAAAAAGAAGAGCATTTTACCTGCCATGGGGGGTATCTCCTCGGCGTCGTTATCCGACGGTCGCCAGGTACAGGCGGTGGTTGTCCAGCGTGTAGAGCAGGAAGACGCGCAGGTTGAGCTCGAGGGCGTTGCCATCTGACTGGAGGTAGCGGACCATGCCCTCGCTGCCGCCCAGCGGGTGGGTGTTCGCCTGGCGAAGCAGCTCGCGGAAGGCCTGGCGGCAGGCTTCATCCAGGTGCTCCAGGAAGCGCCCGGTCTCCCCGTCGTGGGCGGAGAGCCCCAGCATCGCCGCGAACTGTTCGTTGATCTGGAGGATGGAGATCCCGTCGCCCTCCTCCTTGAAGATCGCCGCCGCGCGGATGATGTTGTCCAGCAGCGTCTCGGAGACGAGGCCCTTCTGGATCATATCCCTGAAGCGCAGCTGTCCCGCGGCGCTTTCGGCCTTCTTCCTGTAGCCCTTGGTCACGTTGCCGGGGTCGCTGATCAGCGCCTCGAACTGCTTGACGGGCATGGGCCTGTAGAAGTAGTAGCCCTGGGCGTAGTTTTCGCCCATGGAGACCAGGTTGTTCTTCTGGGCCTCGGTCTCCACGCCCTCCGTCACCACGCTCATGCCGATCATGTGGGCCATCGAGATGATGGATTCCACGATGCTGACGGCCCGCTTGTTGTCGGTGTCCTTGGACATGAACTGCACGTCGGTCTTCAGCACATCCAGGTTCATGGTGTGCAGCATGCTCAGCGAGCTGGAGCCGCTGCCGAAGTCGTCCATCAGGATGTGGAAGCCGGCGGCGTGGAGCTTTTCGATGGCCTGCAGAATCGTGGCGTTGTTGTCGGTGAAGGCGCTCTCGGTGATCTCCACGCCGATCAGCTCGGGGGGAAGGTCGTACCTCTGAACCAATTGAATGAAGGTCTCGGCGATGTCGGTGAAGTAGAAATCCACCCTGGACACGTTGACGGAGACGGGCACGGGCTTTATGCCCCGGTCGATCAGGCTGCGCTGCCACTTCGCGACGCTGTCCCAGATGTGGCAGTCCACCGTGTAGACGTAGCCGGTCTTTTCCAGTATGGGGATAAAGCGCCCGGGGGAGATCAGCTTGCCCTCGTGCAGCCAGCGCACCAGCGCCTCGCCGCCGATGATCTTGCCGGTCTTTTCGAAGACCTGGGGCTGTATGTAGAATATGAACTCCCCGTTGGCCAGCCCGTTCTTGACCTCCATCAGCAGCAGCTTGTCCTCCCGCTGGTGCCGGTGCCGCTCCGGGCTGTAAAAGTGAATGTGCCGGATATAGTCGCCCTTGATCTCCGACAGGGCGGCCATCGCCCGGTCGTACAGCGTGATGGCGCTCTCCCTGCGGTCGTCCGACAGGTATGCGCCGAGGGCGGGGGAGAAGCCCTCCGGGTAATCCAGCGACTGGTAGAACTGCTCGATGAACGGCTGGATCTCCCCGGGGGTTTTGCCGCGGATCGGCACGATCAGGCAGAAGTTGTCGCCGCCCATGTAGCCGGCGATGCCGCCATATTGCCGCGCCGCCGTGCGCATGACGTCTTCGATGGTTTCGAGGAAATGGTTGCCGGACTTCCGCCCGAAGATGTCGTTGTAGAGCTTGAAATAATTGATGTCCGACACGATGCAGAGCATGGATTCCTCGAAGAACTCCGCGAGGAAGTGGTCGGCGATCCTGAAAAAGGTATCCCCGTGGGGCAGATCGATGACGGCCTTGCTCTCGCTTTCGTGCCTGACCCTGTCGCCGGAATCGGTCTTGCCCCGATGGGACAGTATCACGCGCTTTTCGCCCTCGGCCTTCTGGTGGACCGTCTTGATCAGCGCGTCAAAGGATTCCGGGATCTGTTCGTGCCATTCGCCCACCACGGAGGCCAGCAGGTTGTGCTCGCGGAAGAGGCTGCGGATGCTGCGCATGCTGTTCTCGAAGGCGCTGCGGTCCTGGCCGCTTTCGATGATGATGAATTCCCCGGTGGCGACGCGGAAGACGTGCTCGCTGTCGAACAGGTTGGTCAGCACCTCGCCGGCGCGCATCAGGGTCTGCTCCTTCTCCAGGTAGGGCAGCTTGCCCGTGGCGTCGTCCCAGCCGATCACGTCCACGGCGATCACGTTGACGGATTTCGAGCGGTCGATCTGCTCCAGGTGCTCGTGCAGGGAGACCCGGTTGCCCACGCCGGTCAGCGTGTCGATATAGCCCAGGCGCTTCAGCTTGCCCACCAGGTTCCGGCTGTAGATCATCGACGAGAGGATGTAGCGGATGCCGGGCATGACGAGCTTCGCGTCCGCCATGACCGTCGCGTCGGGGTCCTCCAGTATGCAAAAGCCGAAGTTTTTCCCGTGATAGGCCAGCAGCGTCACCAGCGCGGAGTGGATGTCCTGCTCGATGAACATGCGGTAGACGTCCGGGTCCCGCTCCTGAAGGTCCTCGGGGGCGCGCACCACGATGGTCTCGTGGTTGACCAGGCGATCGTGCCAGCTGTCGAATTTCGCGATGGCCACGTGCTGGAGCATGATCCGCTCGTGCACCGCGTCGGGGCTGCACCACTCGTAGGTGTTGTCGCAAAAGCCCTCCTCGTTTTCCTCAAAGATGCTGATGCGGCTGCAGCCGAGCTCCTCTCCCATGCAGGCGAGGAGACCGTCGATATTGTCGTCGTCCTCGGTGTGGGCGAAGGCTTTTTCGATCGCTCTGTTCAGGGCTTGCATATGGTCCGACATTCCTTTCACTTCTCTCGCGTAGCTATCGAACGTTTGGTATTTATTGCAGCAACTGTGTGGTGGCGTGCAAATCAGAATTTCCATACCCAACCAGATACATTATATCAAATAACCGCCCCATCTTCAATGAAATTGAGAAGGATGGAATGATAAATTATGATGGTGGTACGGGGCAAAAAACGCCCCCGGTGCTTCTGCTGCGAAGCGCCGGGGTGGGCGTTGTGCGTTGATTTTTACAC
>JAFRJF010000142.1 GCA_017432405.1 Clostridia bacterium
ATTGCCTTACCTTGCTCCAGCAGTACCTTTGGATCAGTGCTATACTTCCGTAGATTCATGATATCACATCCTTCTAGAAGAAGTATACCACATTATCCAGATGATTACAAAGTAAATTTATTTATGTCGTTTACTATAGTTATCGACCTTCGCCGTCCCTCTATTATACCTCTACTTCTCTTCGCTGTCACCCCCACATTGGTTTCATTTATGGTGGCGCGGCTTGCTGCATGGGGATTCAGTCATGACGGCGCAGGCGCCGCCGCTACAACGGGCCGCGTGCTGTAGCGGCGACACGTAGTTAGTCCTTTAGGGCGACACGTAGTTAGTCCTTTAGGGCGACGCGTAGTTAGTCCTTTAGGGCTGCCCCAGGGCCGCCATAAAAGCTACAGATGCATACAGAGCTGAATCCCCATTCAGCAAGCCGCGCCACCATGAATGAACGTGGTCGTAGGGGCGATCTCCTGATCGCCCGCAGGCGCTCGGAGAGCGCCCCTACGAGGCATGTTTACAGTAACAGTTACAAATAATAATACTATATTCAGCCCTTCTGCGCAAGAATGGAAATTGGGAAAAGTCCCGCCTGCATAGCAGGGCCCCGGGCGAAAACGCCCGGGGCCCTGCTATGCGTCTGTCGGGGCATTGGTCCACGGAACCGCGCCCTGCCAGGATGTCATGATCATTAATCTTCGTAATCTACCTTGTTGCCATCCTTGTCATAGAATTGAAAGTAATTACTATTGCACTCTTTCTTTATGTACCACTCGGACAGCCAGAGCTTCTTGCCCTTGTAGCAAACCTCAAGCCATATAAAAGCCCGATCGTCAAGTCCAAAGTTGCCGGTCACCTTCAGCAGCTTGCCCTTCTCGACGACGCCCTGGCTCTTGCAGTGCAGGCTGTAGGTCTTGCGCAGGTTGGTATGACCGGTGACCTTGACGTACTTGCCCTTGACATGCTTATCGAAGGTATAGACGCCAGTCTTGGAGGACATGCCCTTGCCGCCCTTGGCCCAAATGACCTGCGCGTTCTCCTGTGCGGAGATCTCCTTCAGGTCACTGGCTTTGAACCAGCGCTTGATGCCGCTGGCGCTGTTTACGATCAGGCGGGCATACTTGCCGCAGACCTTGTCGCACTCGGCATAGGAGCCCTTAGCCACGACGTTGTTGGTCTTCTTGCTGGACTTCGCGGCGGTATAGGCCGGGGAATCCTTCTTGAACTCGACCCACATGCCCGCCTTGATGTTGCAAGCCGCGACCGCAGTGGCCGTTACAGCCAGCACCATCGTCAGCACCAGCAGCACAGAGACAAATTTCTTCATCGATTGTTCCCTCCTGCAACGAATTCTTTGAGATTGTCGGTAGACCCTCCCGCGCCGCGATCCGTGGGCAAATCCGTGGTCTGCGCATACGTTCCCGGCAGGGCAATACAACGGCGACAGGGATACAGTCCCAGCACCATTTTGCATAAATAAGTTACCACAATTTCAATATCTTGTCAATATGTCTGTTAAAAATATTACCATAAGGCTCTGAATTTGGAATTCCATCAATCCGCCTTGGCGACTGCTTCACCGTAGATGGTTACAAAGTCGTCCCGCATGGAGATGATGTCAATGCCCTGCGCTTCGTACCCGGCCCGCTTCTGCGCGGCGCTTTCGGCGTTGCCGTACTCCCTCGCCCCGTCGTCCGCCATGACCATGAAGGCGGCGCTGCGGTACGGGTTGTTGGTGATGGTATAGACCTGCATCGCCACATCGCCGGAGGAATTGCCGAACGCCAGCACCGGCTGCTGGCCGATCTCGCGCACGATGGCGTCCACCTTGCTGGTCTTGGCGTTTTCACCGTAGTAATTGCCGTCGAACACCATGCGATCCTCCGGCTGGAAGGTGTAGTCCGCGTCCGCCACGTCTGCCTGGTTGGTCGCTGTATAGCCGTACTCCGTGCCGATGACGTGGGACGGCGGGATGTCCAGGGTCCCCCTGACGACCTCGCGCACGATGTTGCGCTCGGTGGCCGTGACGACGTAGACCGTGAAGTCGTTCGCCTGCAGCTTCTCAAACAGCTCCACCATCGGCTTGTACCAGGCCTCGCCGCGCTTCAGGCCCTTGAAGCCCCAGGCGTCGCTGCCCTTGAAGTCGGCAACCACCCGGGCCAGCTCCCCCGGCGTCATGCCCTTGTAGGCGATGGCCGCCGCCGCGGCCTGGCGCGTGCTCATGCCGTCCGGCTTGGCCGCGCCGACGGCGTCCTCGATCTCCCGAGCCACCGCCACCACATCCTCGGGCAGCGCGTCCGCGTGCTTCAGCGCATAGTCCGCGAACACCATGTACTCGAAGCAGAAGGGGCAGGTTTCGCACATCAGCGTGCCGTCCAGGTCGAACACGGCCACGCGGTCCTCCACGGGAATGTAATCGGGCGAGGCTTCATCCGTCACCGCCAGCAGGTAATCGTTCAGCTTTGAAGCCGCCCGGGAGCCCTCCGTCCAGTATTCCGAGAGCAGCGCGGGCCTGTCCAGCATTTCCATGACGATCCTGCTGGAATGGTCGGCGGCGATATCCGCCATGTTCTCATAGGTCTCGTGGGCGGCGCCGTCCGCTTTGTCCGACATGGCGCGGATCACGACGAAGGGCACGCCGTACTGCTTGCAGACCAGCGCGATGGACGCGCCCTCCATTTCGCAGGCGATGGCGTTGAAGTCGTCCTGCAGCTTCTTCACATATTCCTCCGAAGCCACGAACTGGTCGCCGGAGGCAACGACGCCCTTGAAGACGTGGTCGGGACCCACGACGTCCACGGCCGCCCTGAAGGCGTCCTCGACGAGGCCCTCGTCGCAGGCATAGTATCCCCCTTCCCCCGAGTAGCCCTCAGACCACTCAAAGCCCCCGTTCGTGATCTGGCCGTAGTCGTGCTGAACCAGCTGCGTGGCGATCACCACGTCGAGCACGTGGGTTTCATCCCCCACGCCACCGGCGATTCCGGTGAAGAGGACCTCGGAGATGTCGTAGTTATTGAGCATCGCCGCCATTCCGGCCGCCGACAGGATCTTGCCGACGCCGGCCTGGGCGATGACGACCGGCTGGCCGCAGAGCGTGCCGACGTTGAATTCCACGTTCCCGATCTTATCCACATGATCGATCTCCGCCTTTTTCAGAAGCAGGTCCACCTCGTTGGGCATGGCGGAGATGATGCCGATTCGGGAATCCTCCGCCAGGGCCGCGGGAAGCAGCAGCAGGCAGAGCAGCAACAGGACAAGTATTTTCTTCATGGATCGCGCCTCCTGTTTATGTCAGTATCTCTATTATATCAGCAGCGCGGCGGATTGTCCACCGCAAAAGGGCTTTTGCTTCAAAACGTGCGGCGCGCCCAAACTTATTAATTCTTCGCTTCGGTATTGACGGCGCGCCGATCGCACATCATAATGAAGGTGAATTTCGCCG
Organism: Clostridia bacterium; assembly: GCA_017432405.1. The sequence continues at coordinate 3,434 of JAFRJF010000142.1, forward strand.
ATATCAACCCCCGGAGGCGCACCGTGAAGCATAAGTATACGCCAGAGGATGACCTGTATTTCAGGCAATGCCTGCAAGAGCTGCTGGCCAATCCGGCCATCGAGCGGCTGAAGGAGATCCCCCAGCACAAGGGAGGGACCACCTACGCCCACTGCGTCAGCGTCGCCAACGCGGCCTACCGGCTGGCCAGGCGATGGGGCTGGAAAATCGACATCCGTGCCCTCGTCAACGGGGCCATGCTCCACGACTATTACCTGTATGACACCAGGACCATGTCCTGGTCGGATTACAGGCATTCGCTGATTCACCCCAAGCTGGCCGTCGAAAACGCCGAAAAACACTTTGACCTCGATTCCAGGGAGCGCAACATCATATTGAGCCACATGTGGCCGATCCCCGGCGCGCCGCTGCCCCGTTCCAGGGAGGCATGGCTCATCTGCGTGGCGGACAAGCTCTGCGCCTTTCGGGAGCTGTACCTGAAAAAGCGGTGATCGACCGTTGCCTGCCCGTCAAACCTGTGGTAAAATGGATGACAGGCGGGTTCGTCGTCATCGAAATCGAACACCGGGAAACGGAGGTATCTCCATTGATCCTATATTTCAGTGCCACGGGCAACACGCGGTTCGTCGCCCTGCAATTGGCCGAGCGCCTGGGCGATGAAGCGCTCGATCTGCTGGATAGAATCAAGCGCGGCGACCATTCCCCCATCCACTCGGACAAGCCCTTCGTGATCTGCGCGCCGACATACGTATGTGAAATGCCCCGCTTCTTCGCCGACTGTCTGCGCAAAACCCCGCTGACGGGCAGCTCGGACGCCTACTTCATCTTCACCAGCGGCGGCTATTGTGGAATCAGCGGCACGCTGGCCAGGGGCATCGCGGGCAAAAAGGGGCTTCGCTACATGGGCTGCGCCGAGCTCACCATGCCCAGGAATTACATCGCCAACGATCACTATCCGGAACTGGAAACGCCGGAGATCGAGCGCAGGATACGCGCGTCCGCCGAAGCCATCGGGCCCATAGCCGCCGCCATCGACGGCGGGGAGCGCCTCAAATCGCGCCACGTCTGGCTGTTCGAGGTGGCCATCACCCTGCCCTTCAACCCCGTGTGGTGCCGCCTCAGGCAGGGCGTCGGCGACTTCCGGGCGACGGACAAGTGCGTCGGATGCGGAAAATGCGCGCGCCTGTGCCCGCTGAACAGGATCGGGATCGTCGACGGCAGGCCCACCTGGCACGGAAAGAGCTGCGCGCACTGCATGTCCTGCATCCAGAACTGCCCCGTCGGCGCCATCGAGTACGGGCAGATCACCCAAAAGAAAAACAGATACCGGTTTGAAAAATACCGGTATGTGCTGAAGGGGCATTGAAATACGCCGCACTTCCCCGACCCGGTCAGAGCATGGGAGGATTATGAATGATGAAACTCGGCATTCTTTCGGATACGCACGGCCTGCTGCGCCAGGAAGTGCTGGACCGGCTCGCCGGCTGCGACGCCATACTCCATGGCGGCGACATCAACAACCAGGGGATACTGGATACCCTGGCCTCGGTGGCGCCGGTGTACGCCGTGCGCGGGAACAACGACAGGGAGTGGGCCGCTTCCCTTCCCGAAGCGCTGGCGCTGGAGCTGGGCGGCGCGCGGCTGTACATGACCCACAAGAAAAAGGACCTGCCGGACGGGATGGACGGCTATGACCTGGTCGTCGTCGGCCACAGCCACCGCTATGAGCTGCAGCGCCTGGGCGGCACCCTGCTTATCAACCCTGGCTCCTGTGGCCCCAGGCGCTTCAACCAGGCCATTACCATGGCGCTCGCCGAGATCACCCCATCCCCTGCCGGAAGGCCCCGGATCGCCATAACCCGGATAGACATCGAGCACCAGGGCCCCCGCCGCAGGATCAGCGGCGATTTGAAATCGCAGATCGAAACGGTGATACGGGAGACCGCCAAGGGCCGTCCCGCCGTGGATATCGCCGCCCGGCGCGGCTGGGACGTGGCGCTGGTCGAGCAGATCGCGCGGCTGTACGTCACCCACCCCGGGGTGGACGCGGACGGCATTATGGCGAAGATGGGGCTGTGACAGGCGCCGGCGCCACACAAATACTGATTTGTCTGTCCTTCGTATCACTGTCCGCCCGGATAATACCTGGCGGCCAGGTAATCCCAGAGCACAAAGCCGTGCTTCCCGTTGTATTTCACATAGACGTATTTGTCTGACGTATCGCCGCCATCGTGGTAATAAATGGCGTCCAGCGTCGCGCCCAGGGGGATCTTGGCCAGCACCTCGCTGCCCTTCTCGGGCATCCTGCGCAGGGAGATGTATTCGTTGCAGTTGGTCACGTAGAAGGTGCCTTCGGACCAGGGCTCGATTTTGGAGGTGAGGTATTCGCTCATTATATACCCGTACTGCCCGTTGTAGCAGCAGTAGCTGAAGGTGTTGTCATAGGGCGTGGCCATGACCACTTCCCCGATATACACCCGATCCAGCGAACGGGCTTTGCTGCTGGGCGCCTGCCTCAGATTGACGTACTCGTCGCACCGGGCGACCTGGCGGGCCGCCATGGCCTTTGACGGCCTGCTCCTGTCGGCGGACAGGTAATCCCACAGCACGAAGCCGTGCTTGCCGTTGTATTTCACGTAGACGTAATTGCCGGACGTATCTCCGCCATCGTGATAGTATATCGCGTCCAGCTTTGCGCCCAGGGGAATCCTCGCCCGCACCTCTGCGCCCCTCTCGGGCATCTTGCGCAGGGAGATGTATTCGTTGCAGTTGGCCACGTAGAAGGTGCCTTCAGACCAGGGCTCGATTCTGGAGTTGAGATATTCGCTGCGGATATAGCCGTACTGGCCGTTGTAGCAGCAATAGCTGAAGCTGCTGTTGTAGCGCTTGGCCATGACCACTTCTCCGATGTACACCCGATCCAGCGAACGGGATTTGCTGTCGGGCTCCTCTCTCAGGTTGACGTACTCGTCGCACCAGGCGACTTGCCGCGCGCTGAAGCTCTCCGCCAGGGCACAGCAGCTTCCCAGCAGCAGGCCCAGGCAGAGCGCCAGCGCGAGGGCGCGTTTGATGGTCTTCACGGATATGAACCTCCTTTTTGTAACGGCTTTCCCTGCCATTTTACCACATCCCCGCCGAAACGGCAATTCATTTGGGTACTTGTCACATAAATGTCTTCCTCTGGAAGGTTACCGTCCTTTGACGGTTGCATTCAACAAATCCTTATGCTAAAATAGCTCTGTACGCCGTTGCGGGCGATTCTACACACATCTACAGGAGGAAAAAACCGATGAAAAAACTGCTTGCGCTGCTGCTGACCCTCGCGCTGTGCCTGAGTGCCGGCGCGCTGGCCGCCCCGACCGAGGACCGGGCGGGCGAACCCATCGCGCTGCCCGAAGCCATCGAAAAGATCGTCTCCATGGCCCCCTCCACCACCCGGGTGCTCACCGACCTGGGGCTTGCGGACAGGCTGCTGGCCATGGACACCTATTCCGCCGCGTATCAGCCGGAGCTGGCGGCGCTGCCCCAGTTCGACATGATGACCCCCGACACCGAGCAGCTGGCCGCGCTGCAGCCCGACGTGATCTTCATCACGGGCATGAGCCTCGCCGGCGGCGACAACCCCTATCAGGCGCTGATCGACCTGGGCATCGCCGTGGTACAGATCCCCTCCAGCAGCAGCATCGCCGACATCCAGCAGGACGTGCTGTTCATCGGCGACTGCGTGGGCGCGCAGGAAAAGGCCCAGGCCCTGGTGGACGACATGCAGGCCGCCATCGACGAAATCGCGGCCATCGGCGCCACCGTCACCGAAAAGAAGCGGGTGGCCGTCGAGGTCGCCGCGCTGCCCTACCTGTGCTGTGCCGGCGGAAACACCTATCTGGACGAGATGCTCACCCTGATCGGCGCCGAGAACGCCTACGCGGACAGCGAGCCCTGGGCCTCCGTCACCGAGGAGGCCGCCGTGGCGGCCAATCCCGACGTAATCCTGACCTGCATCAGCTACCTGGACGATCCCGTGGGCGAGATCCTGGGCCGCGAGGGCTGGGGCGAGGTCGCTGCCATTAAGAACGGCCAGGTCTACCGGCTGGACGACGAGAGCACCAACCAGCCCAACCACCGCATCGTCATCGCTCTGCGCCAGATGGCCGAGGCCGTCTATCCCGAGATCTACGGGGCGTTGGACGCCGCCGCATGAGTCGCGGGTTGAAAATCGCAATACTTATGGCAGCAGGCATCGTTTGCCTGCTGCTTGGCATGGGCGTGGGCAGCGTATCCATCCCCGTGGCGGACATGATATCCATCGTCCGCTGCCGGCTGTCCGGCGGGGCGCTGCCGCAGGGCATCCCCGCCATCACGGCGTCGATCCTGTGGAACCTGCGCATGCCCCGGGCCATCATGGCCTTCCTGACCGGGGCGGCACTGGCCGCCGGCGGCGCGGTGATGCAGAGCGTGCTGCGCAATCCGCTGGCCTCCGGCTATACGCTGGGCGTGTCCTCCGGCGCGTCGCTGACCGCTGCGGCGGCGATCCTCACCGGCTTCACGCTGCCCCTGCTGGGCCGCTACACGCTGGCGCTGTGCGGCTTCCTGGGCGGCCTGGGCACGGTGTTCCTGGCCATCGGCCTGGCCTCCCGATTTGACAAGAACCTGGAGAACACCACGGTGATCCTCACCGGCATGGTGCTGTCCCTGTTCGTCAACGCCATACTGACGGTGCTCACCGCCTTCTCCCACGAGCACCTGCAGCAGCTGGTCTTCTGGCAGATGGGCAGCTTTTCCGGCCAGAGCTGGCAGAACTGCGGGGTGCTGCTGGCGCTGCTGGTCCCCTGCCTGCTGGTGCTGGTGCGCTACGGGCGGGAGATGGACCTGATGACCTTCGGGGAGGAGCAGGCCCTGTCCGCGGGTGTGGAGCTGAAGCGGGTGAAGCTGCTGCTGATCGCCGTGTCGGCGCTGCTGACCGGCTCGGCGGTGGCCTTCGTGGGCGTGATCGGCTTCGTGGACCTGATCTCGCCCCACGTGGCGCGGCGCATCTTCGGCAGCAACCACCGGCTGCTGGTCCCCATGAGCGCGCTGTTCGGCGGCGCCTTCATGGTGCTGGCAGACCTGCTGGCCCGGACCATCGTATCGCCCCGGGAGCTGGCCGTCGGCGCGGTGACGGCGCTGGTCGGCGCGCCGTTCTTTGCCTATGTCTACTTCGGACGACGGAGGAGGGAGCGCGGTGCTTGAGCTCAAAGGGGTTTGCGCGGGCTACGGCGGCGCCTGGGTGCTGCACGACATCACATGTGCCTTTCCCCCGGGCAGCTGCTGGTGCGTGCTGGGGCCCAACGGCTGCGGCAAGACCACGCTGCTGCGGGCCATGGCCGGCCTGATCCCCCACCGGGGCCAGGTGCTGTTGGACGGCCGGGAGATCGGCGGCATGAAGCGCCGGGAGCTGGCCGGCAAAATCGCCGTGATGAGTCAGGTCAACGCCGTCTACTTCCCCTATACCGTATACGACACGGTGATGCTGGGGCGCTACCAGCACATCCGCGCCTCGCTGTTCGGCGGCCCCTCTCCGGAGGATCGCGCCGCGGTGGAGCGCTGCCTGGCCTTTACGGGGCTGTCCGAGCTGCGCCACCGGGGGCTGGACGCGCTGTCCGGCGGTCAGCGGCAGCGGGTGTTCCTGGCCCAGGCGCTGGCCCAGGACCCCCAGACGATCCTGCTGGACGAGCCCACCAACCACCTGGACGTCAAGCACCAGGTGGAGCTGGTGGACTACCTGCGAAACTGGTGCGCCGACGGACGCCACACCGTCGTGGGGGTGCTGCACGACGTCAACCTGGCGCTGCGGCTGAGCCGCAACGTGCTGTTTATGAACGGAGGACGGATCGTCCGCTCGGGGGACTTCACGGAAATCGCCGACGCCCCGTTCCTGCAAAGCGTCTACGGCATGGACCTGTCCGGCTTCATGCGCCAGTCGCTGGCGCTGTGGAAGGATATCCCGTGAGGGTCCTTCAGAGGTCAACCGATATGCAAGGAATCTTCATCAGTGAATTGCTTGGCCTGGATGAGCTGCGCGAATTCAGCAAAGGCTATGGCCTTGAGCTGATCCGCTTCTCCATCGCCCACGAGTTGGACCGGTTGGACGCCGCCATCCGCGGGGTGGACTATGATTGCCCGCTGACGGTCCACGGGCCGTTCCTGGACCTGAACCCCGCCACCTGGGACAGCGAGGTACGCCGGGTGACGGCGCTGCGCTTCCACCAGGCCTGGCGCGCCGCCAAGGCTCTGGGCGCCGAAAAGCTGGTGCTGCACACCGGCTTCATGCCCCGGGCCAACGTCATCGAGGGCTGGGCGCCCCGGGTCGCGGACTTCTTCGGCGAATTCATGGTCACCCACGGCGATATGCCCATCGCGCTGGAAAACGTGCTAGACCCCTTTTGGGAGCCGATGCTGGAGGTGTGGCAGCGGGTCCGGCATCCCGGCTTCGGCCTGTGCCTGGATGTGGGCCACGCCCACTGCTACAGCCTTCAATCGGCGACGGCGTGGGCCGAAGGACTTCTTCCGGCCCTCACCCACGTCCACCTGCACGACAACCATGGGCCGCGCCCGCTGAGCGACGTCGCCGACGAGCACCTGGCCCTCGGGGACGGCACCCTGCCCCTGAAGCCGTTGATGGCGATCCTCGGGCAGCGAAGGGACCTGACCTACACGATAGAATGCGCCTCGAGGGACGCTGTGCTCAGGTCCCTCAAGGCGCTGGAGGAAATCCGGTAACAAGCCGGTCACACCCTGCAAGCCTGCCAGTACGCCAGGCAGATCAGCGATGTCCCGACGATCATGGCGATGCCGGAAATCAGCCACATACCGTTCCTGTTGAAGCCGTAGAAATCCTTCCACCGCTCATCTTCCGGGGCAAGCATGACCTTGTAGACGTAAACCGCGCCATAGAGCAGCATCGGCACAAGCCCCAGCATGGCGGTTCCGAGGTTCATCGGCTGCTTCTCCAGAAAGCAGAACGACGCTATCGCCAGCAGCGGCCCGACCAGGTGCACATAAAAGAAGTCTCCAGCGAACCACTTCGCAAACCCGCCCTGGAAGGGGGCGAGGAACAGGAGCACCGTCAGAAAGGTCAGCGTGACCGACACGGTTCCGAGGTACTTCAGCAGGAACACAGGCCGGGATACGCTGCCGCCGATCTGGCTGATTGCCATCAACAGCGCCGCGATGGCGCAAAAGGTATTGGAGAGGACCGTAAAGTAGCGAAACTGCTTCACGCCGTTTTTGAACCGCCAGACGCCGTCCTTCCGGAAGTGGGATATGACGACGGCGAAAGTGGCCACGAATATCGCGGCATTGATGATGATGGACGCCGTTCTCATGCTGCCGCCTCCTTCCGGGTCCGGCATTCGCGCCAACACGAAGCGCAGGGGCGTTCTCCGAGCGCCCGCGGGCGATTGGAAATCGCCCCTACAGGGCGGGTTTTACGCGGGGTCAGTGTCCTGGTCATGGGAGGGTCCTCCTTTGTCTTGATCGCACCGTTTTATCGCTATTATATTGCAGAAAGGGCTATTGTGGCAAGTAGGCTCTAACGATAAATAGTTCACGCAGGGACCATTCCAGCGGTTATCTGTGGCTTCACCAACCAGGGCGTGTGCGACAGATTGGTACATGTGAACCATAAATTATAAAAAAGCAGGCGCTGTGCAGGAAATCCGCCCGCGTCCGACGAAATATATGTTATTCATTTAATGGAATATTGAATTCCGGAACGGAGGATTACCATGAGTGACGTCTACAGATTGGCAAAACCGAGGCAAAAGGGCCTGTTCGGCCTGTTGTTCAGCCGATTTTTCCTGATTGTGCTGCTCCTGCTGGTACAGATATTCCTGATCATCAGCTTCTACACCTGGCTGAAGGACCTGCTGCCCTTCTTCTCGGTGATCACGGGGTTGTTCACCATCGGCGGGATAATCTACCTGTTCAACTGCGACATGGATTCCTCCGCCAAGCTGACCTGGATGCTCGTCTTCTCCATCGCGCCGATCGCCGGCGCGGCCCTGCTGGCCTTCACCCAGACGAACCTTGGGCACCGCACGATCCAGCGCCGGGTCGCGGAGCTGATCCAGGGCACGAAGAAGGCCGTTCCCCAGTCGGCGGAGACGCTGAAAAAGCTGGAGGGCGACCCCTGCGCCACAGATGACCTGGTCGCCTACATGAACCGAAGCGGCTGCTTCCCCGTCTGCGAGAACACCGAGGTCACCTACTTCCCCCAGGGCGAGGACAAGTTCGCCGCGATGCTGGAGGAGCTGCGCAAGGCCGAGAAGTTCATCTTCATGGAGTATTTCATCCTCAACGAGGGCTACATGTGGGGCGAGATCCTTCGCATCCTGGAGGAAAAGGCGAAGGCCGGCGTGGACGTGCGCGTGATGTACGACGGCATGTGCGAAATCACCCTGCTGCCCTCGAATTACTGCGAGCTGCTCGAGCAGCGCGGAATCAAGGCGAAGACCTTCGCGCCGATTCGCCCCATCGTCTCCTCCCACTACAATTACCGGGATCACCGCAAGATACTGGTGATCGACGGCAAGGTGGCCTTCAACGGCGGCGTCAACCTGAGCGACGAGTACATCAACCGCATAGAGATGTTCGGCCACTGGAAGGACACCGCCGTCATGATGAAGGGCGAAGCGGCCCGCAGCTTCACGCTGATGTTCCTGCAGATGTGGAACATCACCGAGGAGCACGCCGTGTTCGAGCCCTGGATCGCCGAGACAGGCTATGTCCCGCAGAACCCCTCCGGATTCGTGATCCCCTTTGGGGACTGCCCCCTGGATGAGGACAAGGTCGGGCGGACCGTCTACATGGATATCCTCAACCGGGCCGCGAATTACGTACACATCATGACGCCCTACCTGATCCTGGACGGCGAGTTGGAGACCGCCATCATCTACGCGGCCCAGCGCGGCGTGGATGTCCGCCTGATCCTGCCGGGCATCCCCGACAAGAAGCTGGCCTTCGCCCTGGCCAAGTCCCATTACAAGCGGCTGGTCAACGCGGGCGTGAAGATCTACGAATACACCCCCGGCTTCGTCCACGCCAAGGTCTTCGTCAGCGACGACTGCAAGGCGGTGGTGGGCACGATCAACCTGGATTACCGGAGCCTGTACCACCACTTCGAGTGCGCGACCTACCTGTACAAGTCGGGTTGCATTCCCGACGTGGAGCGGGACTTCCAGAATACGATGGCGAAGTGCCGCCAGGTCACCCACCAGAGCATCGAGAACGAGACACCCTATTACAAGATCATGGGCAGCCTGATGAAGTTTGTGGCGCCGCTGATGTAACGCCTTCTGATTCAGCGTCCGATTTCATGACGCAGCAGGCCCGCATATCGGCTTCGATATGCGGGCCTGTCGTATCCTGTCAGTCTGTAAGGCAAGCTATACCGTTTATAGCTTATACCTCCACGATATCTGACCAGATGGTATTGTATTTGACTGAATCTATGCCCTTCAGGCAGCCGTCCATGGCCTTGTAACCCTCGCTGACCGCTATGATCTCACCGTTGGCTGCCTTCAGGCGGAAGCGGAACTCCCCGGCCTCGTCCTTGTACACCTCGAACTTGGGATTATTCTCAACTGCAGCGTCCTTCACAGTCTGATCCTCGATGAGAGCAAAAGGCGCGTTTTCAGCCACGCTGTCAACGCCCTTCAGGCAGGCGGGTTTCGACGTGTACACCTGGGAGGTTGCGATGATCTCATTGTTGTCCGCCACGAGGTTAAACGAATAACCCGCCTCTGTCTTCTTAACCGTAAATCTGCCCATGAATGTCTCCTCCTTCTGTTTTCTCCAATTACCGGATATCTTCATTATATAACATATTTGTGATTTCTGCAAGAGGATGTTCCAGAATGCAACATCTATTTTATCATATTCCCTTGCTTTTGTAATTGTTATGGTTTATCATATTTGTATATAGTGGTATTAGCGACAAAACACAGGTCCTGGAAGTGAGATGTACTGCCACAACGGAACGGGAAAGAAGGTAAACAGCATGAACAGAATTGTTGCCCTTTGGCTGGCATTTGCGCTGCTCCTCTGCGGTGTCTGCGCGGGGGCTGAAGACCAGGCTGACACAGCACAGACCGAAGCAGCGCAGGGGTGGCGCCTGTCCAATGACATGGTCGTCGATCCCGTGCTGCTCCACGATCTCCTGACGCGCATCTGCCCGGACTTCCTGGTTCGCAAAAGCGTGGAGAAGGTCGGCGCGCTCCTTGATGCCCTCGAGCCCTCGGTGACCGTCACCGACAATGCTCTGCAGCTGGATATCGGCATCAACGGCAAAAGCGCGCTGTCCCTGGGCGGCGCGCGGACGGAGGATGGCGTCGTCATCGCCTCGTCGCTGTTCCCCAGCTATGCCGTCTCCGTATACACGGGGAAGGTCATGGAGATCGTCTCCGAGATCACGCCGATGGTCGTGCCGCCAAAGAAGGACGCCCCCGCGCAGCCCCCCACCCCACAGGCGGCGTCAGGCAGCGGGGAGGCGACGCCCTCCGAACCCCAGCCGGCCGAATCCGATTCGGACGAATTCCTGCCGGTCGAGGAGATGTCCCAATACATCGACATCGCCGAGCCCGAGCCGGTGGAATACCAGGTGGACGGCGTCAGCTACGATGTCATGCGCACCTACAGTCTGAACTGCGACGGTCTCGTGGGCCTATGGAACACGCTGGTGGACTGGGTGTTCAGCAACAAGGGCATCGCCTCCCTGCTGGAAATCGCGAAGGAGGCCGAGTTGGAGATCAGCGCGGATCAGATCAAGACCGCGCTCCCGAAGGAGGCCCTTCCCCGGCTCAACGCCACGTTCTATTCCAGCAGCTCCACCGCCGACCGCCTGATCACGGCGACCGCCGCCAGCGAGGATGGCACGAAGATCTACGGGGACGCGCAGATCCGGATCGGGGAGGACGACGTCATTGCGAACCTGCACGTCCCGCCGCTGACGCTGGACGTCGACTTTGAGATGCACCGGGCCGACGGCTTCCGGGCGACGCTGGACGCCCGCGGAAAGGAGCCCTTGCTTCACGTGACATTCGACTCGGATGAAGATGAAATGCAAGGCTCCATCGAGTTGCCCGCGCTGCAGTCCGACGCGCGCCTTGTGCTGACCCAGCCGGACGACGGCCCGAAGGGACGGCTGGAGATCAACGCCGCCGGGAACTACCTCGGTTCAGACTTCGAGGTCGCGCCCTTCGACGCCTCCGGCGACGGTCTGCGCTTCACCGCCAGCCTGTACTACACGGACGACAGGCATCCCCTCTTCCGGGAGGAACTGACTCTCCGACCTCACGGCGCCATCACGCTGGGCTTCACCGACGCGGGGAAGACCCTGGTTCCGATCACTTCGCTGATGAACGTCAGCAACGGTTACCTGGTGGGCTTTATCCTGGACATCGCATTCAACGGCGTCGGCGGACTTCTGGACGCGACGGCGAACGTGCTGTCCAAGCTGAATCAGAATACTTAATTAACGGAGTTGGAAGCCATGAATCAGACGAACAAAAAAGAGCGAACCCCCTACGAACAGAAGCTGTTCTGGCGGAAGGCGCGGATGTACGCGGTGTGGGCAGTGACGTTCGTCGCCTGCCTGGTGGTATCGCTGTCCGCCTTCAACAAGCGCTTTTTGGAGATCAACGACCCCCAGATCAAGGGCGCCTACGTACAGATCGCGAAGCTGCTGCCGACGCTGGAAACCAATGAGGCTTCGCTGTACGGAACCTACGCGCTGCTGTCCCAGAGCCGCGAAGAGGCGAAGAAGATGGACATCACACTGTCCGCGGATACCCTCGCCGACAGCCGGACCGCCCAGGATATCCTGGAGAGCAACTATGTCGCGGAGCGCATCACACGCCTGGCCGTTGGCCACGACGGCCTGGTCTCCGTCGTCATGAAGGATACCGGCAAGATCGTCGCCCATCCCGACGAGGGCGAGATCGGAAAGACGCTGATGGTCAGCCCGATCATCGGCGGCGATATCATCAACGCAGAGCGCAGTACCCTGGCCACCAGCGTCGTGAACTACAGGGGCATCCCGGACCTGGACCTGAGCCGCTTTGCCAGCGAAAGCGAAGCCCGGAACGTCAAGCTCCGGCGCCTGATCCTCTTCCCCGGCGACGGCGAAAAGGTCGAGCTGGCCTCTGTCCTGAGCACCATGCTCTTCGGCTCCATCGTGCCCTACGGCGATTACTACATCGTCTGCGGCATCGACATGTGGGAATACCTGCTGTACATGTCCCGGGCGGTATTCATCAGCGTGGTCGCCTGCGCCGTGCTTTGGCTGTTCGTCCACTACATCGCCCTGATGCTGGAGAAACACGAACAGAACGGCAAGGACCTGCGCCGGCAGCTCATAGCCTACAGCCTGGTACTGACGGTCGGCATATTCTGCATGAGCTGGTATGTCCAGGTGCTCAACAGCGTCACCAACGACTTGAACGCCATGCAGAGCTACGCCGATTCCGGCGTGTCAACGCTGAAGACCCTGCAGGATACCCAGAAGCGGGTCAACAGCTGGTTCGACACGCAATACCTTATCCAGTGCCGGATTGCCCGCGACTATGTCAAATCCAAGGGCAAGGAAAACATTACCCGCAAGGACTTGGCGGATTTGAGCGGAAAGCTGGGGGTCCAGTACATATACGTGTATGATCGGGACGGAAAGGTGCTCGTCACCAATTCACCCTACGACCATTTCAGGCTCAGCGACGATCCAGAGCTCCCCTCCAATGCCTTCCGGCCACTGCTGGAGGGCGCGGACCACGTCATCCAGCAGCCCATGCCGCACGAGGTCTCCGGGGCGCGCTGCCAGCTGATCGGTGTGAGCCTGCGCGACGCGGACGACCTGTCCGACGGTTTTGTCCAGGTCAGCATCAATCCCAACCTCCGGGATTACCTGACCCAGCCGCTGGGCCTGGACAGCGTGCTGACCGACATGGTCGTCGGCCTGCCGACGGCCGCCTTCGCTGTCGACAAGAAGGAGCACACCGTCAGCGCCACCACCGGCTTCGGCTACGTCGGCGAATCCATGGACGACTTTGGCTACAGCGCCGAAAAGCTCAGGGCCAACCGCAACGGCTTCCTGAGCCACGGCGACAAGACCTATTACGCGGGCTTCGGCGAAGCGGACGATTGCTATCTGGTCCCCATCGCCGAGCACACCACCAACACCGCCGCCTTCATGATCTCGGTGCGCATCGCGCTGGTGGTGCTGGCCGGGCTGGCCTTGATCCTGGTGATGGCGCTGTACCACTACCAGCAAAGCGTGGTGGACGCCGCCCCGCCCCGGGAGGAGGTGCCCGAGGAGCCGGCGCAGAAGCTGCCCACCCTCAGCCAGTCCGCCATGCAGCTCACCGGCCTTTCCAGCATCGTCAGGACACGCCAGAAGGCGGGCTTCGAAAAGCGCTGGCACATGAACACCGCCAAGGCCGATCAGACGCCCGGCGAGCGCGTGAAGGCCATCGCCTACAAGATGCTGCTCGTCTTCTGCGTGCTGAACCTGCTGCCGCTGCTCTACGGCAGCCTCAGCAGCAACACCAGGCTCAGCGGGCTTTCCTATGTGCTGTTCGGCAACTGGGAAAAGGGCGTGAACATATTCGCGGTCTCCTCCTGCCTGTTCCTGCTGTTCGTGCTCTACGTGTTCGTGTCGCTGGCCAGCCGGGTGCTCTACAACATCGCGAAGGTCGCCGACATGCGGATGGAGACGATCTGCCTGCTGCTGCGCAGCTCGCTGAAGTACGTGAGCGTCATCGTGTTCATCTACTACGGCCTGTCCCAGTTCGGCATCCCCACCCAGGCGCTGCTGGCCTCCGCCGGCATCATCACCCTGGCGGTCTCCATGGGCGCGAAGGACATGGTCAACGACATCATCGCCGGCTTCTTCATACTGCTGGAGGGCAATTTCAAGGTCGGCGACTTCATCACTGTGGGCAGCTGGTCCGGCGTCGTGCAGGAGATCGGCCTGCGCACCACCCGGGTGAACCGCTTTCAGGATACCAAGATCCTCAACAACTCCTCCGTGAAGGACATCATCAACAGCAACGAGGAGGCGGCCCACGTGACGCTGGAGCTGCCCGTGGGCCCGGGCGCCAGCCAGGATGATATCGAGAAGATCCTGAAGATGGAGCTGCCCGAACTGGCGATCGACGTCCCCGGCGTGGTCAGCGTCCCGGTTTACGAGATCATGGACCGCACCGCGGACGGCGGCATGCTTCTGGTGTTCAGCTTCGACGTAAAGAACAGCAAGCAGCTGTTCGCCAATCGGGACATGAACAACCGCTTAAAGCAGTTGTTCGAGCGCTACGGCATCGCGGTTCCAGGCGAAACGGCGGGCGACGCGCCAAAGGAAGCGTAATCGCGTTTCACACACACCCGAAGGAGGCAACACCATGGAGAACACACAACAGGCTACGACCGACAAGGTTAAGCGACGCCGCGTCAAACTGTACGAGCGGGGGACCCACGACGACATCAAATACCGGGGCCCGCTGTCCTACAGGGCGTTCCAGATCATCGGCTGGATCTGCCTGGTGGTCACCCAGGCGGTGGTGCTGGCCACCGTGGCGAGCAAGGCCAACCCGGACACGGCGAACCACTAC
>JAFRJF010000143.1 GCA_017432405.1 Clostridia bacterium
CTTTCAATCAGCACGATAAGGTATTCTACCACAACGACCAGCATCTTTCTACGCTTTGACATCCCGTGCACCGCCTCTCAGATGATGCGGTCTCGTTTCTCGATTTGCGCGGTTTTGTCAAGTGTTGTCAGTTTGTTTGTTATTTTTTTGTTGCCTCCTTCCCTTTCCTCTTAAGTTGATGACATTGCCCTCTGGGGAAGGCTTTTGAAAACCGCTCGTCTCCCCGAAAAATCAGTATTTGAAATAAAGCATCCTGTAAACATTATAGATGTAAAACCGCCTCCTGTCAATCATCCGCACTGGACAAAGCGCTTCAAATCGTGTATAGTTATAGTCAAGAATCATAACGGAGGGATGAGCCATGCCTCAGAAGACCACCAGCGTTCAGATCGTGCTGCCCCAGCATTGCAACGGATATAAGATTCCCCGCTTGTTCGGCGGGCAGATGATGGCCTGGATCGACGTCGTCGGCGGGGTGGCTGCGCGCCGCTATGCCAACAGCGCCGTGACTACTGCCTGCATCGATAACCTCAGCTTCCTCGCCCCGGCTTACCTGAACGACACGGTGGTGCAGGAGGCGGAGGTCGTATGGACCGGGCGTACCTCGATGGAGGTTCGGGTGGACAGCTATGTGGAGCGCCTGGACGGCAGCCGCGAGCGGGTGAACCGGGCCTATGCCGTCTATGTGGCACTGGATGAGAACGACAAGCCCAAGGCGGTGCCTAACTTCATCCCCGAAACCGACGAAGACAAGCGGGAATACGCCGCAGCGGTGACACGCAGGCGGATGAGAATGGGGAAGTAGCCCCTGGCGAAATGATCGGGCCGGATTGGCATCTGCCAACCCGGCCCGATCATTTCATATCACTTCAAGAACCCATTGATGATCTGCTCTTCTGCCTCCTGCTCGGTCAGGCCCAGGGTCATCAGCTTGGTCAGCTGCTCGCCGGCGATCTTGCCGATGGCAGCCTCGTGCACCAGGGCGGCGTCCACGTCATTGGCCTCCAGCCCGGGCACGGCCAGTATGCGGCCGTTGTCCATGATGATGGAATCGCACTCGGTGTGGCCGTTGCAGGGGGCGTTGCCGACGATCTTCGCGTCGAAGCGCTGGTAGGAATCGTCCCGCGCCACGGACCGGGAGACCACGTCCGCGCTGGCCCCTGCGCCGTTGAGGCGCACGTCGTAAGTGCTCAGCGCCCGCTGGTGGCCGTGGGTCATCAGGCGCTCCCGAACCACCAGCTTCGCGCCGGCGGCCAGCTCGGCTACGGTCTTGCGGTCGGTGTCGTCCACGCCCTTGATCTGGGCCATCTCCATCTCCATGGTGCTGTTCTCGTCCATGTAGACCTCGGTGCCAGGGTTCAGAATGCGCTTGCCCTCGCCGTTGCCGGAGCCGTAGTGCTTTTCGACGTACTTCACCTTGGAGTTCTTGCCCACCCAGAAGCGGTGGATGCCGTCGTGCTCGGAATCCGCCTTGCCGCAGTTGTCGATGCCGCAGCCGGCGATGATCACCACGTCGCAGTCCTCGCCGATGAAGAAGTCGTTGTAGACCACCTCGGAAAGCCCGCTTTGGGTGAGCACCACCGGGATGTGGACGCTCTGGCGCTTCGTGCCCGGCTTGATGCGGATGTCCATGCCGCTGACGTCGGTCTTCGAGGTGATCTCGATGTTCGCGGTGGAGACCCGGCCCACGGACTGGCTGTTGCTGCGGATGTTGTAGGCCCCCTCGGGGATGCTGTGCAGGTCCGCGATCTCCGCCAGCAGCTGCTTCTGTATGCTGTCCAGCTTCATGCCTCGCCACCTCCGATCCTCCGGCAGCCCTGCATCGCCGAGGCGGTGCCCGTCAGCCGGGGCAGTATTTGGGCCCTGGGGCCCTGCATCGCCAGCGCGCCGCCCTGCAGCACCACGATCTCGTCGGCGATGTTCAGTATGCGCTCCTGGTGGGAGATGATGATGATGGAGCTGTCCCGGATGTCCCGGCGCATGTCCTGGAATACCTGGATCAGATTCTGGAAGGACCACAGGTCGATGCCGGCCTCCGGCTCGTCGAATATGGACAGCGCCGTGCCCCTAGCCAGCACGGTGGCGATCTCGATGCGCTTCAGCTCACCGCCGGACAGGGAAGCGTTGACCTCCCGGTTGATGTAATCCCGGGCGCACAGGCCCACGGCGGACAGGTATTCGCAGGCGTCCGACGGGGTGATGTCCCGGCCCGAGGCCAGGCGCAGCAGGTCCAGAACCTGCAGGCCCTTGAAGCGCACTGGCTGCTGGAGGGCGAAGGAGATGCCCAGCCGCGCCCGCTCGGTGATGGACAGGGCGGTGATGTCCTGGCCGTTAAAAAGGATTGCGCCGGAGGAGGGCCTTTCGATGCCCATGATCAGCCGGGCCAGCGTGGACTTGCCGCCGCCGTTGGGCCCGGTGATGACCACCAGCCGGCCCGCCGGCACGGTGAGGCTGACGTCCCGAAGGATCTCGTGGGTCGCGTCGTTTTCGGGAACCTCGAAGGAGATGTGTTGCAGTTCGAGCATGTACGTTCTTTCCTCTTCTTTATTGCTGGTTGATCGGTAAATACTGATTTGTCGCAGCGCGACAAATCAGTATTTGCACTCCGTTCGTTATATCCTTCTCCAAAGCTCCTCCCAGTATTCCGCGATGGTGCGGTCGCTGGAGAACTTGCCGGCGCCGGCGATGTTTTCAAGGCACATCTTCGCGAACGCCACCTTGTCCTTCGTGGCGCGGATGGCCTTCAGCTTCGCTGACATGTAGGATTCGTAATCCATCAGCAGGAAGTAGTGGTCCGGCTGGTGCCAGCTGGCACCCTCCAGAAGGGCCTTGCGCAGCTCGGCCAGGTCGCCTTCGTAAAGCTCTGCGCCCTTCTTGGGGGCGGGCTCGAAGGTGCCGTCTGCCAGGGCGTCGATGACCCGCTTGAGCCGCTTGTTGGCCTTGTACAGCTTCACCGGGTCGTAGGTGGCCTTCACCGCGTTGATCTCGTCCACCGTCGCGCCGAAGACGAAGTTGTTCTCGATGCCGGCCTGCTCGAAGATCTCCACATTCGCGCCGTCGTAGGTGCCCAGCGTGACCGCGCCGTTCAGCATCAGCTTCATGTTGCCGGTGCCGCTGGCCTCGGTGCCCGCGGGGGAGATCTGCTCGGAGATGTCCGCCGCCGGGATGATGTGCTCGGCGTAGGAGCAGTTGTAGTTCTGCACGAACACCACCCGCAGCCTGTCGCTGGTGTCGGGATCGGCATTCACCATTTCCGCAATGTGGTTGATGAAGCGGATGACCGCCTTGGCCCGCCGGTAGCCGGGGGCGCTCTTCGCGCCAAAGATGAAGGCGGTGGCGGGGAAGTCCTTCAGCGTGCCATCCTTCAAGCCGTAGTAGATGTCCAGGATGGACAGCGCGTTGAGCAGCTGGCGCTTGTACTCGTGCAGGCGCTTGACCTGGACGTCGAAGACGAAGTGGGTGGGAATCTCCACGCCCTCCCGCTCCAGGATCAGCTCGGCCAGCTGGCGCTTCTTCTCGGCTTTGACCTCGATGAACTGCTCCGCCAGGTCGTCGTCGATCAGTGGCTTGAGGTCTTCTAGCGCGAACAGGTTTGTCAGGAAGGCGTCGCTTTCCAGCTTGTCCGCCAGCAGCGCGGTCAGCTCGGGGTTGCACAGGCCCAGCCAGCGGCGCTGGGTGATGCCGTTGGTCTTGTTGTTGAAGCGCTCGGGGTAGAGGGCGTACCACTCCTTGAATACGTCGTCCTTCAAAATCTGGCTGTGGATCGCGGCCACGCCGTTGGTGTAGCTGGAACCGTACACGGCCAGGCTGGCCATGTGCACCCGCTTGCCTTCGTCGATGATGGCATAGGGCGCGGGGTCGGCCACCTTCGCCTTTTTGAGGTCCCGGTCCAGCTTCGTCTGGATGCGCTTGACGACCTTCACGAGCTCAGGCGACAGCTCGTTCATCAGCTTCAGGTCCCAGCACTCCAGCGCCTCGCGCATGACGGTGTGGTTGGTGTAGCGGAAGGTCCTGCGGGCGGTGGCGAAGGCGGTATTGAAGTCGTAGCCCTCGTTCATCATCAGCCTTATCAGCTCGGGAATGGCCATCGTGGGATGGGTGTCGTTGAGCTGGATGGCGTGGAAATCGGCAAAGCCGGTCAGGTCGTCGCCGTGGCGGTCGACGTAGGCGCGCAGCATGTCCTGCAGCGAAGCGCTGACCAGCACGTACTGCTGCCGCAGGCGCATCAGCTTGCCGGCCTTCATGGTGTCGTTGGGGTAGAGCACCTTGGTGATGTCCTCGGCGGCGTTCTTGCCCTTGCAGGCGGTGGCATAGTCCTGGTCGTTGAAGGCGTCGAAGTCGAATTCGTTGACGCTCTCGCACTGCCACAGGCGCAGCGTGCCGATGCTCCTGCGCTTGTAGCCGATGATGGGCATGTCGTAGGGAACGGCCCACACGTCCAACCCCTTCATGTGCACGAGCTGGGCCAGGTCATCCCGGCGCACGCTCCAGGGGTCGCCGAACAGGGTCCAGTCGTCCGGGTCCTCGCACTGGGCGCCGTTTTCGTCGAAGCTCTGCTTGAACAGGCCGTACTTGTAGCGCAGGCCGTAGCCGTCCAGCGGTATGTCGTGGGTGGCGGCGCTGTCCAGGAAGCAGGCGGCCAGGCGGCCCAGCCCGCCGTTGCCCAGGGCGGCGTCCTCGATGTCTTCCAGGTCGGCAAGGTCCACGCCCTTCAGCGCCAGGCGCTCCTTGACGTCCTTCAGCACGCCCATGGCGTACAGGTTGTTGTAAACCAGCCGGCCCATCAGGTACTCTGCGGACAGGTAGGCGGCACGGCGGCTGTACAGCCGGTCGGAATAATCGTCGGCCCACTGCTGGGCGATATCCAGCATGGCGGCCTTGGCCACGGCGTCGTGCAGTTGGACGGTGCTGGCCCTTTCAAGGGTGGTGTGGGCGTCGCACATGGCGATCTTCTCGGCGCTGGCGATCAGCTCCGCGCCGGTGGCAGCCTTGACGGTGCCGCGCTGGCCCAGGCGGTTCAGGCGGCGGATGTGGGCCGCGATGGGGGCGTAGTCGGTCCGGGGCATGTGCCATAGCCAGTTGCCCCCGACGGTGCCGGGGAAGTTCATGCGGGCCCCGCTGTCCAACTCGAGCCAGTCCTGCATCGGCGCGACGACGGTGTCAGCGGGGGAGGTGAAGCCAGCGCACAGCAGGGCGTTCAGTATGTCGTCGCCGTCCTCGGGCATGCCCAGGACCTTGCGGGCGCGGGCCTTCGTCTTTTCCGGGGCGCTGGCCCACCAGCCCAGTGTGGTGTCGTTGTCGTGGGTGCCGGTGTAGACCACGCAGTTCTTCACGTGGTTCTCGGGCAGGTCGGGGCTGTCCTCGCCGTCGAAGGCGAATTGCAGCACCTTCATGCCGGGATAGCCGCACCAGGCCAGCAGCTTCTTGGCCCGGGGCTTCACGTTGCCCAGGTCCTCGGCCACGATGTCCAGGTCGGGCAGGGCCTTGCGGATGCGGGTGAACAGCTTGCGCCCGGGGCCGATCTCATACTTGCCGTTGCGGGCGGTCTTCTCCTCGGCGGGAATGGCGAAGTAATAGGCGAAGCCGATGAAGTGGTCGATGCGCAGCGTGTCGAACAGCCGGCCCATGGCCCGCAAGCGCTCGATCCACCAGGCATAGCCGGTCTCGGCGTGCTTCTTCCAGTCGTACAGCGGGTTGCCCCAGCGCTGGCCGTCCTTCTGGAAGTAGTCCGGCGGCACACCCGCGATGCGGATGGGCTTGCAGTCCTCGTCCAGCTCGAACAGCTCGGGGTTCAGCCACACGTCGCTGGAATCCTCGGCCACGTAGATGGGCATATCGCCCATGAGCTTCACGCCGTTCATGCGGGCGTAATCGTGCAGGCGCTGCCACTGGTCGAAGAACAGGTACTGTCCGAAGAGGTAGAAGTTGACCTCGTCCGCCAGTTCCTTTTCGTACTTGGCCACGGCCTCGGGCTTGCGCAGGCGGATGTCCTGGTCCGGCCATTCCATCCACGAAATCTCGCCGAACTTTGCCTTGATGGCGCGGAACAGCGCGTAGTTGCGCACCCAGGAGTTGTCGGCCTCGAAGGCCGCGATCTCCTCGCCCAGGTCGTCAAAGGAGGCCTCGAAGGCCTTGCGCAGCAGCGCGTCGCTCTGGGCCTTCACCGCCTCGAAATCCACGTTGTCGTGGTACGGCAGGGGCTCATAGCTGCCCTTGGGCAGTATCCCCTCGGCCTCGAGCATGTCGAAGTCGATCATCAGCGGGTTGCCCGCAAAGGTGGAGGTGCTCTGGTAGGGGGATTCCGCGTAGCCGGTGGGCCCGATGGGCAGCACCTGCCAGATGGTCATGCCCGCATCCCTGACGAAATCCACGAAGTCGTAGGCCGCCTGTCCCAGCGTGCCGATGCCGCCGCGGGAGGGCAGGGAGGTGATATGCAGCAGTACGCCGCTCTGTCTCATGTGCGTTCACTCCTTGTGGGAAATTGTTGCATACTATTATAAAGAAAAATTAAGATTGAAACAAGCGGTTTGTGTAAAGTAAGCATGGAAAACAGCGGTGCGGCCATCGGCTGTACCCATACAAGCCGATGGCCGCGTTTAATTCACTTAACCGTGACCGTCACCTTCACCCGCAGGCCGTTGTTGGCCATCACATAGATGGTGCAGCGGCCCTTGCCGGTGGCGGTGATCCTGTCGGAGGCGTTCACCGTCGCCACGTTGCGGTTGCTGCTGAAGTAGCGCAGCAGTTTGGCGTGGGCGAGGGGTTTCACGCCGGATTTCATGCCCCTGACGCTGGCCTTGATCGCACGGGTGGCCCCGGTCTTCAGCGTCATGCGGTTCTTCTTCAGCGTGATCACTCGGGCGTTTGTCGTGTTTTTATTGCTCTTGCTCGCGTTGGCGTACACTTCGGAGCTCGCTTCTCCTATGGTCGCCTTTGCGCCCTTGACCCGCTTCCAGGCCACGACATACGCCTTGTAGCTCGACTGGCGGTTCAGGCCGTCGAAGCGCAGGGACCTCGTTGAGGCAGGAACCGTTTTGTTAAGGCTGAGCTTCCTGTCGTTCTTTGCAAAGTAGACGTCGTAGCCGTCCGCGCCGGAGACCTTCGTCCAGACGAGCTGCAGGGACGTGCCCTTGCTGCCGACGTTTTTCAACCGCGCCAGCAGGGTGTAGTCCCGCTGCGCCGCCTGCGGCTTCTCCGTGGGCTTCGGTGTCGCCGTGGGCCTGGCCGTCGGCCGGATGGTTATGATCGGCACTGACGTCGGGGTCACCGGATAGGTGCCCGGGTCGGTCTCGGTGCGCGTGGTGCTGACCCCCGGGAACGTGGTCCGCGTGACCTGGCTGTAATCCGCCTGCACGGCATCGAAGCCGTCGACGGTGATGGGCTTGCCGGTCCAGGTCGTCTGCAGGCTGTCGCCCCGGAGCGTAACATTCGTGTACCACTGGGCGTAGAGGGTGGTGTCCTTCTCCAGGTCTACCCTGGCTTCGTCGGCGTAGGACTTGCCGCTGCCGTCCTTCCGGGTGTTCCACGCCTTGAAGGTGTGGTTCTCCCAGGTGAAGGCGTTGGCGTCCAGCTTTCCGGGCTTGCCGTCGGAGAACACCTGCCTGTCCATGCTGCCCTTGCCGCCGTTGGCGTCAAAGGTGACGGTGACATCGGTTCGCTGCTTGTAGCCGCAGTCCCTGCACTTGCCGGTCTTCGGGTTGAAGTCGTGCTTTTCCTTCTTGCCGCCCAGCTTGCAGTACTTGCAGGCCTTCAGCGTGTGGGTCTTCTCGGTGATGTCGGTATAGGTCGTGCCTCGGTGGTCGCAGGGCTGGATGTGGGCGTACCAGCGGTAGAAGCAGCCGCCCTGGCGGTTGTCCCAGTGGAAGGGCTCGCCGGCCTCGCCATCCTTTTCGTTTCAGTCGGCCTGCACCAATCAAACAAATCCTGTAGGGATTTGCGACGCGAAGCTAGCCCTTTAGGGCACCACCCCTAACCCCTACCCCCTAAATCTTAAGGAAATACCGCACAGTATACAAAGCCCGAGAAATATGGTAAAATAGAGTCATGGATAAGCAGATGACAATATCGCTGATCAGCGACGAACTACGA
>JAFRJF010000144.1 GCA_017432405.1 Clostridia bacterium
ATCATCCGCATCATGCCGCTGCCGAAGATCAACCTGGACGAGATCACCACCCTGCTCAAGCAGGTAAAGGTCGTCGTCGCCGGCCTCAGCGTGGTCAAGTGACATCACGTGACGACGCCCTCCGCAAGCGCTTGCGGAGGGCGTTTTTCATACAGCGCCAGTAACGCGCTGGCGAACGGTTCATGGAATATATAGGCCCCGAGCCGATCTCTTCGCAGCCCTCTACGCTGATCTCCCGCGGGCGCCTCTTCACGTTCAACAGCTTGGTGAATCCCGTGACATCGAAGATGTCATAGACCACCGGGGATACATTCAACACGAGCGGGGCTTTTTTACGCTACCCAACAGACTCAAGAGTACCCGCAGTCCCGCCGAAGAGATGTACGCCAGCTTCTCCGCGTCGATCGTGATTTCCCCGTCTTACGCTTCGTTCACAGCGGCCATGATCTCCTCTTCGAACGCCGAGACATTGGTCGAATCAATGCGACCTTCCAGCAGGAAGGTCAGGCGACCGTTATCCAGCACCTTCTTCAAAGTAACACGCCCTTTCCTGTTATGTAAAATGAGTGGATTTGTCAGGCATCTAAAAAAACAGGGCCTGATCTGACGACCAGGTCCTAAATAATAGTGGAGCCGAGGGGAGTCGAACCCCTGTCCGAAGACCAGAAGACCAGAGCATCTCCGAGCGCAGTCTGTATATTGACATTCCCTCCACCGGACTCCCACAGACAGGATTCCGGCTTCAGTAGCTTCATAAAATCCCACCGTCCGCAAAGCTTGAGGCGGCTGGTTCCCTGCTTTTACGACGCCGATGGCCTACGCCGCAGGAGGCTTAGGGTCGACGATCGCCGATTAAGCGGCGAGAGCTACGTTATTGTAGTCGTCAGTTCAATTTGTTTCCCGTTGTCAGGCGGTTCAGGGCCGCCGCTCGCTTCTCTGTCCCTCCGCATCCCCGTCGAAACCAAAATACGGCCCCGAGTTGGTGGAAGGTGTGAACTGTTGCTCCTTCCTGAAATCATCCCCTGGCGCGCATCGTTCGCTCGATGTCGCGCTGGGCGTCGCGCTTGGCCATGTCGTCCCGCTTGTCGTACAGCTTCTTGCCCTTGCACAGCGCCAGCTCCAGCTTCATGCGTCCGTCCTTCAGGTACACGCTCAGCGGAATCAGCGCCAGGCCCTGCTGCATCACGCCCTGATGGGCCTTGCGAATCTCGGCCTTGTGCATCAGCAGACGCTTGGGGCGGAGGGGATCGGTGTTGAAATAGCTGCCCTTCTCATAGGGGCTGATGTGCATGCCGTACACCAGCATCTCGCCATTCTTCACCGCGGCGTAGCAATCCTTCAGGCTGCACTTGCCAAGCCGTATGGACTTGACCTCCGTGCCCTTCAGCTCGATGCCCGCCTCCCAGGTCTCCAGGACGAAGTAATCATGCCGGGCGCGGCGGTTCTGCGCGACGACCTTGACGCCCTTCTGCGGCATAACGGCTTCCCTCCCCTGCAACGCTTGCAGAAGCTATTATACCACGTCCGGCCGGGTTTGTAAACCTATCGCAGCGATTTTTTCATTTCCGTCATAGGCGCCTTTTCGCGTCCGGGATTGACTGGCGCCCGTCCGCGGGATATAATGAAGGCATCAAACACTGCCGGAGGCTCGTTATGAACATGCTCAACGATTACCTGATCGTGGAAAAATCGGCGCTGCCCGACTACTTCATCAAGGTCGTGGAGGCCCGGCGGCTGCTGGAATCGGGCGTCTACAGCCAAGTGATCGACGCCGTACATGCGGCAGGCATCTCGAGGAGCACCTACTATAAATACAAGGACAAGATCCTGGAGCCCAGCCAGCTGACGGTCGGGCGCAAGGCTTCGCTGATGCTCCAGCTGAACCATCGGGCGGGCATGCTCTCGAAGGTCATGGGCACCCTGTCCGACTGCAACGCCAACATACTTACCATCACCCAGAGCCTACCCATCCGCGGCAAGGCCAGCATCATGCTCTCCATCGACCTTTCACAGCTCAACCGGGGCATCGACGACATGGTGGACGAGCTGAGTGGGATTGAGGGGGTTGAGCAGGTAAGGCTGTTGGCGCT
Source organism: Clostridia bacterium (assembly GCA_017432405.1). The sequence goes on from JAFRJF010000144.1 coordinate 2,091, forward strand.
GGAGTGAAAGTATATACAATCCATAAACCTGTATGGCATATGTGCGACCACCGAGATCGTCCTGTCCCAAAACTACGATGATGCATATCTATCTCATATTGAAAAGGATTTGAGATCGCACGTAACACAGCATAATCAAAGTGTTGCAAAGCTCCAGGGAAAGCTTGAAAAGAGCCTCTCGCCTGCTCCGGGATTGCCGATTTTCCAGCAGAAGGCCGATCCCAAGGTGAAAGATCTGATCAAGGAGATATCGTCTATACTGGGCGATAAATCCCCAGTCAAGGGTTTCGAGGATATAATAAAGCAGATACGCAAATCCATGACAACCAAAATAGAGTATATTGTAGAAAAAAGCGGGGCCATATACCAGCGCAAAGCGTGAATTGATTGTTATTGTTCAGTTGTTGGCAAATACTGATCTGTCGGGGAGAGGGATTAGGGATTAGGGAATAGGGATTAGAAATAGTGGCTGGCGCATGGTAGAAACAAACGCCATCCTATAAATCACGAATAATCGTCTGCTCCGTCGCGGGAACGGTCGCTCTATTCCTCTTAGTACCTCGGTGCGCGACTTTTCCTAATCCCTAATCCCAAATCCCTGCGCGTCAGCGCGACAAATCAATTTTACCATTTGAATAGAAGCATTCGATTTATAGTTTAATATGCTGCCATAGAATGACATCTATACGGAAGTTAACACAAATGTAGGGGTACCACTTCGGTCCCCTTCTTTTGTTTTTTGAATCGAAAGCAACACCAGTATGGAACGCTCTATTCATTTCCTCTTGCCTGCGCGCGTTCATAATTCATCTGCAATCGAAGCATACTACCGACGACAGGCATCAAAACAGGAAAGGATCACCATCATGAACCGACAAAACTTACCTTCAACTACCACAGTAGCGGACATGCCCATCTTATTCACTGAAATCCGCATGCCGACGCGCTCGGGCAGGCACGACCTTCGCAACGAACGGGAGGTGCGTCCATGAGCCGCCAGCCCTTGACACCGGATGAATGCCACGAGCTGGTATCCAAGCTCACACCGCCCTCCCGCATGCTCCGCGGCTACTGGCGGGCCTTCTGGGTGGGCGGGCTGATCTGCTGTATCGGGCAGGCGCTGACGCTGTGGGCCCAGCAGCTGAACCTGGGCGAGGTCACCGCGCCGATGTTCACCACCAGCTGCCTGATCTTCCTGGGCACCACGCTGACGGGCATCGGCGTCTACGACCGCATCGGCAAATACGCGGGTGCCGGCTCCGCCATACCGGTGACGGGCTTCGCCAACTCCGTGGCCGCGCCGGCCATCGAATTCCAACGGGAGGGCGCGGTGATGGGCGTCGGCGCGCGGCTGTTCACACTGGCCGGGCCGGTGCTGGCCTACGGCATCGGCGCGTCGGTGATCGTATGCGTCGTCTATTGGCTGGTCAGGGGGTGGGTGCTGTGAGCCATGTCGGAGAGCAGACATTTGTCTACGAGCATCCCCCCGCCATCGTTTCCCACGCCAGCATCGTCGGCCCCAAGGAGGGGCGCGGCCCATTGGCAAGCTGGTTCGACACGGTGCTGGAGGACGATCTTCTCGGGCAGAAGAGCTGGGAGCTGGCGGAGATGGAGATGGTGCGCCGGTGTGCCAAAAACGCCATGAATCAGGCGCAGCTGTCCGATGAGGACGTGCAGGCCATGCTGGGCGGCGACCTGAACAACCAGATCATCGCATCGTCCTTCGCCGCGCGCACGCTGGGCATCCCCTTTATCGGGCTGTACGGCGCTTGCTCTACCTTCGTACAGGCCCTGGTGATGGGCGCCGCGCTGATCTCGGGAAGCTTCCTTGAAAATGCCCTCTGCGTCGCCTCCAGTCACTTCTGCACGGCGGAGCGCCAGTTCCGCTTCCCGCTGGAGCTGGGCACCCAGAAGCCGCCCCAGGCCTCCCGAACCGCCACCGCCTGCGGCGCAGCGCTGCTCTCGGCGAATGGCAATGAGAACGCCCTGCGCATCGCCTCGGGCACCGTGGGGCGGGTGATCGACCTGAACATCACCGACGCCAACCACATGGGCGCTGCCATGGCCCCGGCGGTGTTCGACACCATCGCCGCCCACCTGTCCGACACGGGCCGCACGGCGGAGGACTATGACCTGATCGCCACCGGCGACCTGGGCTGGATCGGTCGGGATCTGCTGCTGGCGCTGGCCGACGCGGCCGGCATCGACCTGCCCCCCGAAAAGCTGATCGACTGCGGCGCAAGCCTGTACTATCAGGAGCAGGACACCCACGCCGGCGGCAGCGGCTGCGGTTGCGTGGCTTCCGTCAGCTGTTCTTGGCTGATGAAGCGGATGGAGGCCGGTGAGCTGAACCGGCTTCTGCTGGTGGGCTCCGGAGCCATGCTCTCCCCCACCAGCAGCCAACAGGGCCAGAGCGTGCCGGGCATCGCCTACGCCGCATGCATAGAGAGGAGCAATGTATGAATACCCTTTGGATGTTCCTGAAGGCCTTCGTGGTCGGCGGCCTGATCTGCGATGTCGGCCAGCTTCTGATCATGCGAACCAAGCTGACCAATGCCCGCATACTTGTGCTGTTCGTGGTCTCCGGGGTCGTGCTGACCGCCGTGGGCGTCTACAAGCCCCTGGCCGACTTTGCCGGAGTCGGCGCGACGGTGCCGCTGACCGGCTTTGGCTATTCCCTGGCCATGGGGGCCATCGAAGCGGTGAACCGCTACGGCCTGATCGGCGCCTTCGTCGGCGGCATCACCCGCACCGCCGCTGGCATCACCGCCGCCGTGGTATTTGGGCTTTTGAATGCGCTGCTTTTCAAGCCGCACGCGAAGCCGTGAAATCCTGTATATTCTCTGCTGGACCCGGCCATACTACCCTCAGGAGGTGAGGGAACATGAGTCCCAAGGAATTGCAGTATATCGAAGATGCCCTCGGGCATGAACAGTTTCTGACCAGCCAGTGCCAGCAGGCGGCGAGCCAGCTGACCGACCCCGAGCTGAAGAGCTGCGTGAACCGGATGCTGTCCAAGCACCGCGAGCTCTTCGGCAAATTCTATCAACTGGTGTAAGGGAGGCAAGCGCAATGAACGATCAGTCGATCATGGAAAACATCCTGCTGACCACGAAGGGCGTGTGCGACCTGTATATGCACGGCGCGATCGAGTCCGCCACCCAGAACGTGCAGAGCACCTTCGATACCGCGCTGAACGACAGCCTGTGCATGCAGAGCGACATCTACCAGAAGATGTCCCAGAAGGGCTGGTACCCCGCCCAGCAGGCCGATCAGCAGCAGATCAACCAGGTGCGCCAGAAGTACGCCAACAAGTGCTGCTGACAGGCGCAATGCCCCGCGACCGAAGCATTCAGTCGCGGGGCAATTTTTTTCAGGCTTCTTCCCGGGTCCGGCACCCTTTTGCCCCGGGGGCATAGGATGCAGTGTGGGCCGGCAATCCCGCCGCCCGAACCCGCAAGGAGGAATGCTCATGTCTTTCTACAGCTATAAGAACGCCAATTCGGACACCTGCCCCGGCGTGGTCAACGGGAACATACTCTCCGGATTGAACCAGCGCGTTTGCGTACAGGTCAAGAACGTCTACGACAGCTGCATGCAGCAGGAGCAGCTGGACGACCAGCGCATCACCATCGAGAACATCGTGCCCGTGCTGCCCGGCCCGGACTGCCTGGGCAACAGCGGTCGCCCCTGCGCCTGCGATTGCGACGGCAACCGCTGCAACTGCGAATGCCCGCCCGCCAGCATCCCCATCACCCACGACGAGGCCGTGCAGAACGCCGAGAACAACCCCGGTCCCCTGCCCCGCCCCTACGGCGCCTGGACCTTTGAGAGCTGCCGCTCCTCCACCACGGCGGGTCGCATCTCGAACCTGACCGTCGAGCGCATGACCGACCGGCCCCAGTTCGCCCGGGTGCGCTGCACGGTGGACGTGCCGCTGGACGTGCTGTTCCTGGACCAGCGCTGCCAGGAGTGGATGGGCCAGACCGTCATCAAGGTCAACAAGGACATACTGCTATGCATCCCCGACGACTCCATCATCCCCTTTACCCTGGAAAGCCTTGTGAGCGCGATTTGCGTATCCGGCACTTACATCGGCAACTGCACCTTCGACATCACCGTCTGCGTCACCGTCGTGCTGAAGGTGCTCGCCGAGGTGGACATCCTGATCCCCACCTACGGCTTCTGCCAGGTTCCCCCCTGCGAGGAATTCGCGGAGAATGTGTGTGATGAATTCTTCAGCCTGCCATTGTTTCCCCAGTCCTCCTGCGCTCTGGAAACCGTGGGTGAGGCGACGGGCAATGCCGGCAACGGCACCGCTACAAGCGCCACAGGCGGCTGCTACAGCTGCGGGCCGGTGAACCCGGTGCGGCCCAATCGCGTGCGGCAGTGCTCCAACTGCGGCACCACCTGCTCCAGCGGCAGTACCCTCTGCCCGAGGTGCGGCAGCACGATGACGAATCTGAACTAAATCAATAAGGGGACGCCGTTTGGCGTCCCCTGGTTTTGGATTTCGAGAAGCAATCGAGTGTTTCTCGCATCAGTTCAGCTCGCTCTTCCCTGTATACAGCTCGTAATACCTGCCCTTCATGGCCAGCAGGTCGTCGTGGTCGCCGCGCTCGATGATCTCGCCGTTTTCCAGCACCATGATGGCGTCGGCGTTGCGCACGGTGGACAGGCGGTGGGCGATCACGAAGGTGGTGCGGGTCTTCATCAGCTGGTCCATGCCCTCCTCGATGTGCCGTTCTGTGCGGGTATCGACGGAGGACGTGGCCTCGTCCAGCACCAGGATCGGTGCCTTGCTGATGGCCGCTCGGGCGATGTTCAGCAGCTGGCGCTGGCCCTGGGACAGGTTCGCGCCGTCGCCCTCGATCATCGTATCGTAGCCGTCGGACAGCCGCCGTATGAAGCTGTCGGCGCTGGCGGTCTTCGCCGCGGCGATGACCTCCTCGTCGGTGGCGTCCAGCCGGCCATAGCGGATGTTCTCCATCACCGTGCCGGTGAACAGGTGGGTATCCTGGAGCACCATGGCGATATTTTTGCGCAGGTAGCTCTTGGGCATGTCCATGATGTCGATGCCGTCGATGGTGATTTTGCCGGAATCGATGTCATAGAAGCGGTTCAGCAGGTTGGTGATGGTGGTCTTGCCCGCACCGGTAGAGCCCACGAAGGCAATCTTCTGGCCCGGCTTGGCATACAGGCTGATGTGCTTCAGCACCGTCTTTTCCGGCACATAGCCGAAGCTGACGTCGTCCAGGATCACGTGGCCCTCCAGCTTGTCGGGCATCCGGGTCCGGCCCTCCTCCAGGGCCTCGGGTTCCCTGTCCATCATGGTAAATACCCGCTCCGCGCCGGCCAGGGCCGAGAAGATCGTCGCCATCTGCTGGGAAATCTCGTTGATGGGCCGGGAGAACTGTCGGGAGTAGTTGACGAATATCGCCAGGCCGCCCACATCGAAGCGGCCCAGGGCGCACAGCACGCCGCCGATGCCCGCGGTGAGGGAATAGCTGATCTGGGTGGTGTTGCCCATGATCGGCCCCATGATGCCGCCGAAGAACATGGCCTTCTCCTGCTTGTGGCGAAGGTCGTCGTTCAGCTGGTCAAACTCGGCCACGCACTCGGCCTCGTGGTTGAATACCTTGACCACCTTCTGGCCTGCCACGGATTCCTCGATGTAGCCGTTGGCGGCGCCGAGGGCCGCCTGCTGCGCGGCGTAGTACTTGCGGCTCTTGCCGATGATGAACCGGCTGCCCGCGAGGAAGATGGGTATGAACACCAGCGTGATCAGCGTCAGCCAGATGTTGGTGTAGATCATCATCGCCAGCGTGCCCACCAGGTTGATGATGCCGGAGACCATGCTGATCAGCGACTGGTCCAGCATCTGGCCGATGTTGTCCACGTCGTTGGTGAAGCGGCTCATCAGCTCGCCGGTGGTCTGGTTGTCGTGGAAGCGCAGGGGCAAGCGCTCGATCCGGGTGAACAGGTCGTCGCGGATGTTCTGTATCGCATTGCGGGACACACCGATCATCAGCTTCGACTGCATCAGCTGGCCGAGAACCGCAATCAGGTAGATGCCCGCCATGGCGCCCAGCATCATCGCCAGGTAGGCCAGGCGATCCGCGGCGGAGGTGGAGGGGTCGGCGATGTGGTTGATCACCGGGCGCAGCACGTAGCCGGCAGCCAGGCTGGCCCCGGTGCTCAGCAGCATGCACAGCACCACAAGCACCAACCGGAACTTGTACTTGCCCACATAGGACAGTATGCGCCGGATGGTATCCCGGGAATGGGCGGGCTTGCCCTTGAAGTTGTTGGTGGCGGCCATCGGCCCGCGCGTGGAGGCCGCAGCCGTGCTGTTGTACTGTTTTTGCAGCGTTTCAAGATTTCTCGCCATCAGCGGTTCCCCTCCTTCCCCGCTTCAGCGCTGTCCGAAGCCTGTTTGTCTTCCTTTACCTGGGAATGATAGATCTCCTGGTAGGCCTTGTTGGAGGCCAGCAGCTGTTCATGGGTGCCCACGCCGGTGATGGCGCCGTCATCCATGACGATGATCATATCCGCCTCCTGCACCGAGGAGATGCGCTGGGCGATGATCAGCTTGGTGGAGTCCTTCAATTCGTTGCGGAAGGCCTGGCGGATCGACGCCTCGGTGGCGGTGTCCACGGCGCTGGTGGAGTCGTCCAGTATCAGTATCCTCGGGTGCTTGAGCAGCGCGCGGGCGATGCACAGGCGCTGCTTCTGGCCGCCGGAGACGTTCGTGCCGCCCTGCTCCAGCTCGGTCTCATAGCCCTGTTTGAAGGAACGAATGAAGCCGTCCGCCTGGGCGCTGCGGGCCGCCTCGGTCATCTCTTCCTCGGTGGCGTTTTCGTCGCCCCAGCGCAGGTTGTCGGCGATGGTACCGGAGAACAGCACATTCTTCTGGAGCACCATGCCCACGCCCTCGCGCAGATGGTACAGGCTGTAATCCTTCACGTCGATGCCGTCCACCAGCACCTGGCCCTCGTCCACGTCGTACAGCCGGGGGATCATCGACACCAGCGTGGTCTTGCCGCAGCCGGTGGAGCCGATGATGCCCACGGTCTGGCCCGCGCCGATCTTCAGGTTGATGTCGCTGAGCACCCTCTGCTCGCTGTTTTTATAGTAGCGGAAGGATACGTGCCGGAACTCGATCTCGCCCCGCTGCACCCGGGCGTCCTTGTGGGCGGCGTTTTCGTCGGACAGGTCGATCTTCTCCTGCATGACCTCCTTCACGCGGCGGGAGGACGCCAGCGCGCGGGAGCTGTTCATGAACAGCATGGACAGCATCATCAGTGACATCAGTATCTGGGTGATGTAGGTCAGGAAGGCCGAGAAGTCGCCAACGGGCATGTCCCCGGCGATGACCTGCTTGCCGCCAAACCAAACCACTGCCAATGACGTGAGGTTCATCAGCAGCATCATCAGCGGCAGCATGAATATGACCACGTTCAACGCCCGCAGGGCGGCGTCCTTCAAGGCCCCGTTGGACTCGCGGAACTTCTGGTCCTCGCGGTCCTCCCGCACGAAGGACTTGACCACGCGGATGTTGGTCAGGCTCTCCTGGATACGGGAATTCAGATGGTCGATCTTTTCCTGCATGATGGTGAAGCGGGGAAAGCCCGTGCGAATGACCACGAATTCGACGATCAGTATGACCGGGATCGTCACCGCCAGCACCCGCGCCAGCTGGGGATTCATGGTGATGGCCATGATCAGCGCGCCGATCAGCATGCCGGGGGCCCGCAGGAACATGCGCAGCATCATGTTCACGAAGTTCTGCAGCTGCGTGATGTCGTTGGTCAGCCTCGTGACCAGGGAGCCCGTGGAATACTTGTCGATGTTGGCAAAGGAGAACTCCTGCACCTTGCCATATACATCCCGGCGCAGGTCGGATGCGAAGTTCACCGCGGCCTTCGCGCCAAACCAGGCGCCGCCCACGCCGCCGCCCATCATCAGCACCGCCGTGAGGATCATCAGCAGGCAGGTGACGACGATATAGCCCACGTTGTGTGTCTCCACACCCACGTTCAGTATCTGGGAGTACAGCTTGGGCATGACGATCTCGCCGATGACCTCGACGATCATGCAAAGCGGCCCCAGCACAAAGTACTTCCAGTAGGGCTTGACGTATTTGGACCATTTCATGTCCGCGTTCAGCTCCTTTCAGCCGGATCGGGAATCGCTTCCCCCATCCCGCCCTTATCCATATTCGAAAGATTTCCCTTCAGCTTGTCCAGCAGCGCGCCGAGGGTCTGAAGCTCGCCTTCTGTCAACCCCTCGAACATCTGCTCTCCGATCTGTCGAAACACCGCCCTGCTGTCCTCCACCAGCTGCATGCCGGCGGCAGACACGCTGATTTCATTGCAGCGCCCGTCCGCACCGCCGGCCTTTTCCACCAGCCCGGCGGCGGTCATGGACTTCAGCATCCGGGCGACGCAGGCGGGGCTGACATCCATGGCGTCGGCCAGCTCCTTCTGGGATGCGCTGCGTCCCAGGTCGGACAGCCGCATCAGCATGCGGTGCTGGCTGTGATGCACGCCCATGCCTTCGATGCGCCGCTCCACGACCCTGTGGTGCAGGCGCATCGTGTGGATTAGCGCGTCGATATCAGCCTTGATTCTCTGGGTGCGATCGTAGTCCGGTGAATCCACGGTTGCTCTCCTTTCAAACCGTTAACAAGTTTATTATTAACATGCTAATGATTATAGCATTCTGTACCTGAAGGGTCAAGGTCCAATCCAGCCAGTAGGAGTTAAATTACGATAAAGGTATTGATTCGAGGTGGGAAATCCTGATTTGTCGCGCTGGCGACAAATCAGGATTAGTGCGACTAAAATATTATCGATACGAAAAAATATCAATTGCAGCATTGCGCGGCAGCATCTTCTGTGTTAAATTATGCATTAAGATCACTTCACATCCTTGTAATTCAAAGGACTTTCCATGACCGCACCCACCGGGTGACAAACAGTGATAGACATGAACAAAGCGATACTGAACCAATTGATCGTTTACGCCATCATCTCCTTTGGCGGCTGGCTCTTCGCCTGTATCGGTGTTTCCGGTATCCTTGAAGCGCGCAAGCGGCAGGAAGCGGAAAACGCCGTCACCACCGCCAAGGTGGTTGAGCATGTCAAGTATCAGAAGCGCTCTCGCAGGCGAGCGCGAAGCCATGCAAATACCTATTATACCTATTGGCGGGCTGTCATGGAATTCGATACCGAAGGCCGTCATTACCGCTTGGAGGGCGTCGTACAGGAGGGAAAGCCCGCCGTCGGAGAGACGGTGGAAATCCTGTATGACCCTGTCGACCCGACTCATTTTCACCAGGAGGGACAGCTGGAACGAGGGCTCCGCAACGACGCGATCGTCTCTGTACTCGGCGTGCTGTGGTGCATACTGTCTGTCTTTTTCACGATGGAGGTGTTTGGGAAGTGAAAAGAAAAATCATCTGTGGCGTACCCGTCGCGCTGTTCGTTGTCGGACTGCTAGTCCTCCTGTTTGCGCGCCTGCAGCCCTGCTTTATCGCAACGGTTCCGGATACAGGCCGTGTTGGCCATACCTCGTCAAAGCGCCGGGTCAAAGGGCGCAGCAAGGCCCATTACAGCGCAGAGCTGATGGTCAGGTATAAGGACCGCTTGCTGAAAAACCCCCTCGGTCTTTCGACCGAAGGGGTTTTTCAGTAGCTTAAAGGATTAATCCTCGTCCTCTTCCTCGGCCTTGTAGGCTTCGATGACCTTCTTGGCCTCGTTGGCGGGGACCTCCTCATAGCGCTCGAAGCGCATGGTGAAGGAGCCGCGGCCCTGGGTCATGGAGCGCAGGTCGGTGGCGTACTTGAACATCTCGGACAGCGGAGCCTCGCCCATGACGCGCTGCAGGTCGCCCACCTTCTCGGAACCGAGGATGCGACCGCGGCGCTTGCTGATGTCGCCGTAGATGTCGCCCACGTTGGCGTCGGGCACGTCCACCTCAACGTGGTAGATGGGCTCGAGGAGCACGGGGTTGGCGGTGGTCAGCTGCTTGAAGGCCAGGCGGGCCGCCGTCTTGAACGCCATTTCGGAGGAGTCGACCGGATGGTAGCCGCCGTCGTACAGCTCGGCGGTCAGGCCCACCACGGGGAAGCCGGCGAGCACGCCGTGCTTGATGTTGTCGATCAGGCCCTTCTCAACGGCCGGGATGTACTGGCGCGGGACGGTGCCGCCCACGACGCTGTCGACAAAGTGGAACTCGGTATCGTTCGGGTCCTCGTTGGGACGGAAGCGGATCTTGACGTCGCCGAACTGGCCATGGCCGCCGGACTGCTTCTTGTGGCGTCCCTGGACGTCGATGGGCTTGCGGATGGACTCGCGGTACGGGATCCTGGGATCGCGCAGGTCGCATTCCACCTTGAACTTGCTGGCCAGCTTGGCGGCCACCACGTCGATGGACATCTCACCCAGGCCGCTGAGCACGGACTCGGCGGTCTCGACGTTCTTCTCGACCTTGATGGTGGGATCCTCCTCCATCAGGCGGGCCAGGCCGCTGAAGATCTTGTCTTCCTCGCCGGCCTTCTTGGCGTACACGGCCTTGCTGATGCAGGGGGCCGGGAAGTCCAGCTCGGGGAACTGGATCGGGTTGTTGGCGTCGCACAGGGTGTTGCCGGTGGCCACGGAGGTCAGCTTGGCCAGCGCGCACAGGTCGCCGGCGTGGACCTTCTGGGTGGAAACCTGCTGCTTGCCCTTCAGGAAGTAGATGGTACCGGGCTTCTCGGTCTTCTCGGCGTTCACGTTGTACAGCGCGGTGCTGCCCTCCAGCACGCCGGAGGTGACCTTCATCAGGCTCAGCTTGCCCACGAAGGGGTCGGCCATGGTCTTGAACACGTGGGCGGAGAAGGGCTCGCTGTCGGAGCAGGCGCGCTGGACGGCCTCGCCGGTCTTCGGGTTGGTGCCCTCGGTGACGGTGCCTTCCGGAGAGGGCATCAGGTCGACCACGTTGTCCAGCAGCTTGGCGATGCCCACGCGGCTGGCGGCGGAGCAGCAGACCACGGGCACGACGGTGCCGTCCAGGATGCCCTTGCGCAGGCCGGCCATGACCTCGTCCTCGGTCAGCTCCTCGCCCTCGAGGTACTTCATCATCAGGTCGTCGTCGGCGCTGGCGGCGGCCTCGACCAGGGCTTCGTGGCACTTCTCGACCTCGGCTTCGACGGAGGCGGGGATGTCCACGGCCTTCAGGCCCTTGCCCTCGCCCACAAACGCCTTCTTCTCCAGCAGGCAGGCCACGCCGGTGAACTTGCCGCCTTCGACGATAGGCACCTCGATGGGGGCCAGGTGGCTGCCGTACTTCTCGGTCAGGGCGTTCAGCACCTTGTCGAAGTTGGCGTTCTCCTGATCCATCTTGGTGATGACGATCATGCGGGAGGTGTGGGTCTTGTCGCAGATGGACCAGGCCTTTTCAGCGCCCACGTCCAGGCCGGAAACGGCGCCCACGACGATCAGCGCGCCTTCGCACACGTTCAGCGGGCCGACCTGCTCGCCGGCGAAATCGAAGTAGCCGGGAATATCCACCAGGTTCACCTTGCTGTTCTTCCACTCCAGCGGCGCCATGGCGGCCTGGAGGGAGATATGGCGCTTGACTTCCTCGGAGTCATAGTCCATGGTGGCCTGCCCGTCCTCGACGCGGCCCTGGCGGTCGATGGCGCCGGCGCTGAACAGCAGCGCCTCAGCCAGCGTGGTCTTGCCGACGCTGCCATGGCCGATGATGGATAGGTTGCGGATATTCTTGGCCAGATAATCTTTCATAGCGGATTCCCCCTGTATGATTTATTACGCGCACAAGCGCAACGGATGGTTTACCCTATACGCGCTTATTTGCCATAGTATATACATTTTAACAGAAAATCGCACTTTTGAAAAGCCCCCCAAGCCATCTTTTTTTCATTTTGCAGGGAATTTTATATTATAAAATGAAAAAGATATTAAAAACCCGTTGTGGTACGAATTTTTGCCCTTGCCAACGGGAAGCCGCCGTGTTAATATAATGTTGAAGGAGGGCGTTGACATGGACTACAGGCGGTTTTCCGACACCTACATCGTGCGCCTCGATCCGGGCGAGGACATCGTGGCGCAGCTGACCCTGCTGGCCAATCGGGAGGGCATCGGCCTGGCCGAGATCAACGGTCTCGGCGCGGTGGACGACTTCACCGTGGGCGTATTCGACAGGGCAGAAAAGCGCTTCCTGCCCAACCGCTTCCAGGGAGCCTACGAGATCGTGTCGCTGCACGGCACGCTCACCGACGGCCCTTATCTGCACCTGCACATGAGCGCCGGCGACGCAGGCGGCAATGTGCGCGGCGGCCACCTCACCCACGCCCGGGTCAGCGTCACCGCCGAGATCGTCGTGCGGGTCATCGAAGGGCGCGTGGGGCGGTATCACGACCCGGAACAGGGCCTGAACGTGATGACGTTTGATTGACATCTCATTGCAGCGGCGGCAACCTGCCGCCACCGCTCCCCTGTTTGCGCGAGGACGGTGGTGGCGGATTGCCGCCGTTTCATTTATCCCAGCGCCGCCATGACGGCGAACCCCGCGATGGCCACCAGCGTGGACACCGACAGCGCCGAGGAGACATACGTCCGCTGATCCGCGTCGTCGGCGAACACCGGCAGCACAAAGGGCGGCGGCAATATGAACATCACATTGATCGCCGCGGTGAGGTTGGCCTCGGGCCAGATCGCCCCCAGCAGCGCCACCAGCGCTGTGCGCAAGACCAGCATGATCACAAGACGCAGGGCGACCACCTTCGCCGTCTGGGCCCAGGGAATGTCGTCCAAGACCAGGTCGTAGCCGATGGTCAGCAGTATGATCGCGCTGGTGGGCGCGGACACGAAGGCGGTGCAGGCGTCCAGCACGCCGCTGACGCCCGAGGGCTGCAGCGCCTGGTATAGCCCCGTCGCCCCCAGCAGCACGCCGGCGACGATGGCGATGATGATCGGCGACAGCGCCATCTCCTTGACCAGCTGCCCGGCGTCGGCCTTCGCATTGCCGTCCACCGCCAGCAGCACCTTGTACAGCGTGAACACGAACAGCACCTGGCCCAGGTCGATCCGGGCAAACTCGGCGGTGCGGTCCGCGCCGTAGAGCATGTTGAACAGCGCGTAGCCCAGCATGCCCGCCTCAAAGCCGGTGGTCAGGAAGGGCACGAACCGGGACGGCATGCCCAGTATCTTTCCCCCGGCCTTGCCCAGCGCCCAGGCGACCAGGCACACCGCGAACATCAGAAGCGGCACCACCACGTCCATAAAGGAATAGCTGGTGGTGGCGAAGGCGTTCAGCAGCACCGCGGGCAGCGTGATGTTCACCACCACGTTCTTCAGCGCCCCGATGCCCTCACGGGAGATCAGCCCCGTCCCGCGGCAGACGATGCCGATGGCCAGCATGACGACCACGGGAAGGATCGTCTGTAAAACACCCATCATATTCCGTCACCTCTCTTGTTACGCCGCCGAGGCATTGGCGTTGTCCAGCATGTCCACGGATATGGCGATCTGCGGCAGCTTGTCCGGCTCGGAGAACGCGTCTATGGCGCTCTGGGCGTAGTTGGTATAGTTGTCAATGACCTTCGCGTACCCTACCAGCCTGGGATACTCCTTCCCGAACACCTCCAATATCTTTTATAATATATCTTTTTGCTTATTTTGTAAAGACCGAGAGCTCAACAACTTCTGATTTGTCAGGGAGAGGGATTAGGGATTAGGGA
>JAFRJF010000145.1 GCA_017432405.1 Clostridia bacterium
AAACCATCCACTCAAATACCGAAAGGGGATCGTCTGCTTTGAACAAGTACAGGGATTTCGACAACTACCTGAAGGAGTATCCGTCCACGGACGGGTATTTCGGGAAATACGGCGGCAACTACCTGGAGGATCCTGAGCTGATCAAGGCCTTCAACGAGTACGCCGAGGCCTACCACACCATCGCCCAATCGGCCCAGTTCATCGCCGAGCTGCGGCGCATCCGCAGGGACTTCCAGGGCAGGCCCACGCCGGTCTATCACTGCCAGAACCTCTCCAACCTGCTGGGGCGGACCCAGATCTACCTAAAGCGCGAGGACCTGAACCACACCGGGGCCCACAAGCTGAACCACTGCATGGGCGAGGGACTGCTGGCCAAGTACATGGGCAAGAAGAAGCTGATCGCCGAGACGGGCGCAGGCCAGCACGGCGTGGCCCTGGCCACCGCGGCGGCCTACTTCGGCATGGAATGCGACATCTACATGGGCGAGGTGGACATCGCCAAGCAGGCCCCCAACGTCACCCGCATGAAGCTGCTGGGCGCGAACGTGATCCCGGTCAGCTTCGGCCTCAAGACGCTGAAGGAGGCCGTGGACGCCGCGTTCATGGCCTACGCGAAGGAATATAAAAACGCGGTGTACTGCATCGGCACCGCCGCCGGCCCCCATCCCTTCCCGCTGATGGTGCGGGACTTCCAGTTCTGCATCGGCGAAGAGGCCCGGACGCAGTTTACGGACATGACCGGCCACCTGCCGGACCAGGTGGTGGCCTGCGTGGGCGGCGGCTCCAACTCCATCGGCATGTTCACCCCCTTCCTGGCCGACCCGGTGGAGCTGGTGGGCGTGGAGCCCCTGGGCCGCGGGCCCGAGCTGGGCGACCACGCGGCGTCCATCACCTACGGCACCGAGGGCATCATGCACGGCTTCAAGAGCATCATGCTCGCCGACGCCGACGGCAACCCGGCCCCGGTCTATTCCAACGCCAGCGGCCTGGACTATCCCGCCGCCGGCCCGGAGCACGCGCTGCTGCACGACATGGACCGCATCAAATACGTCACCGTGGACGACGACGAGGCCATCGAGGCGCTGTTCCTGCTCAGCCGCCACGAGGGCATCATCCCCGCCATCGAGAGCGCCCACGCCCTGGCCTACGCCATCCGCGTGGCGCGCCGTGGCCTGACCGGCTCGATCCTGGTGAACCTCTCCGGCCGCGGCGACAAGGACCTGGACTTCGTCGTGGAAAACTACGGCTACGGCCCGGAGTTTTTGGAGAAGATGGGGAAGCGGAGAAGGTAAATATTTTTGTTCACATCTCCTTTAGCTTTGCATTAGGTTCCCATGGGATAATGCAACCGTCCCAAGGAAAGGGACGAAATAAAGCAAGGAGATGAATTGCAATGAAGCATTATCTGAGTGGTATTGTGATCGCGCTGTCCCTGGCGCTGGTGTTGGTGTTGGGCGTGGTGGCCCTGGCGGAGAACGAGCCGCAGGCCCCCGAGCTGCCCGCGGCGGGCGACCTGCAGGCCCCGGCCGAGGCCCCCGAGGCGGCGCCGGCTACCGATGACAACGCCCAGGCGGCCCAGGACAACACCGCCCTCCAGGAGGCCCTTGACGCCTACCGGGCGGCCAAGGATTCTACCCGTGAGCAGGCGCTGCAGGACGAGCTGGACGGCTACGTGGCCGCCGGCAAGCTGACCCAGGAACAGGCTGACCTGATCATGAACTACTACAAGGAGCGCCAGTCCATGCGCAACGGCACCTGCCCCAGCTGCGGCTATCAGTTCCAGAACGGCATGAACGGCAAGGGCGGCCGCGGCGGCAAGGGCGGCCGTATGAACGGCGGCTTCGGCTTCGGCGGCAAGGGTGGCCGCATGAACGGCGGCTTCAACGGCCAGATGAATCCCGGCACCCCCAACGGCATGTCCGCCCAGGGCGACCTTCAGGCCGCGCCCGAGATGGCCGGCGACGAGGGCATCTGAAGAAATGAACGCACAGAAACGGTGGAAACCCGAAGGGGTTTCCGCCGGTTCTGTGCGTGGATGGGTAAATTCTGATTTGTCGCCCCGCGACAAATCAGAATTTACCGCAATGCAATCCAAAAACGGAGGACAACACATGCGCATACTCTTTGCCGAGGACGACAGGGACCTTTCACGGGCGGTGAAGGCCCTTTTGGAGCACTCCGGGTATTCGGTGGACGTGGTGGACAACGGCACGGACGCGCTGGATTACGCCGAGAGCGGCGCGTATGACGGGCTGATTCTGGACTGGATGATGCCCGGGCTCAGCGGCGTGCAGGTGCTGGATAAGCTGCGGGGGAAGGGCAACGCCACGCCCTGCCTGATGCTGACCGCCAGGGACGCGGTGGAGGACCGGGTGACGGGGCTGGACGCTGGGGCGGACGACTACCTGGCCAAGCCCTTCGCCACCAGCGAGCTGCTGGCGCGGGTGCGGGCCCTGCTGCGCCGCAAGGCGGACTACGCGCCGGACGTGCTGCGCTTTGCCGACATCGAGCTGGACCGGGGCGGCATGCTGCTGCGCTGCGGCGGGCAGGAGGAGCGGCTGAGCAACAAGGCCTTCCAGCTGATGGAGATGCTGGTGGAGCGGCCCAGCGTGGTGCACAGCATCGACCAGATCATGGAAAAGGTCTGGGGCTGGGACAGCGAATCCGAGGTCAACGTGGTGTGGGTCAACATCTCCCAGCTGCGCAAGAAGCTGAAGCAGATGGGCTCAAGGGTGGACATCAAGGCCACCCGGGGCGTGGGCTATTCACTGGAGGCGCGTTAGCATGATACGGGGCATACGCAGGCGCTTCATGCGCATCGCCATTTCGGTGCTGGCGCTGGCGATGGTGCTGGTGGCGGTGATCATCAACGGGGCGAACTGGGTGAACGTGCGGGGCGAGCTGTATGAGACCCTGGGCTACCTTGGGGAGTGGGGCAGGGGCCCCCTGGGCGTCGGCCCGCGGGGCAACCTGCCGGTTCGCCGGGGAAACCCCTCCCGGCACATGCGCAACATGATGAACGAATCCCGGTTCTTTTCCGTCACGGTGGCCCAGGACGGCAGCTGCGCGCTGAGCGACGCTTCCCGCGTCTCGGAGGAGGACGCCGACAGCCTGATCGAGCTGGCGACAAAGGCCCTGGCCGGGGGGCGGACCTCCGGCTTCTACGGGGATTACCTGTTTCGCGTGGACGGGGAATCGGAGGATCGGGTCGCCCTGTTTTTGAACTGCGAGACCAAGCTGGCCCAGGTGCGCAGCCTGGCGCTGATCTCGGCGGCGGCCTGCGCCGGCTGCATACTGCTGGCGTGGCTGCTGGTGGGGCTGTTCAGCTCCAGGGCCATACGCCCGCTGGTGGAGAGCGCCGTGCAGCAGAAGCAGTTCATCACCGACGCCGGGCACGAGCTGAAGACGCCGCTGACGGTGATCTCGGCCAACATGGACGTGCTTTCACTGGAGACGGGGGACAACGAATGGATACGCAGCACCCGCAAGCAGGTGGCCAACCTGCGGGGGCTGGTGGGCGAGCTGATCTACCTGTCCCGGCTGGACGAGGAGGACGCGAAGCTGCAAAAAATCGACCTGAACCTGTCGAAGCTGGTGGAGGAGGGCGCCGAGCCCTTCGTGGGCATGGCAGAGTTCGCCGGCAAGGCGCTGGAGGTCAAGGTAGAGCCGGACGTGCACGTGACCGGGGACGGGGCGATGCTGGGCCGGCTGGTATCGATCCTCTGCGACAACGCCGTGAAGTACGCCCCCGAGGGGGACACCATCGCCCTGACGCTGGCCCGCAGCCGCAAGGGCGTCCTGCTGGCCACCGACAACGCCGTCGTGAAGCCCATGTCCGACGAGACTCTGCGCCACCTGTTCGACCGCTTCTACCGCGCCGACGCCTCCCGCAGCCGGGAGAGCGGCGGCTACGGCATCGGCTTGTCCGTGGCCCGGGCCATCGCCGAAAAGCACGGCGGCACCATAAAGGTCCGCCAGACCCCGGAGGGACGGGTGCGGTTTGAGTGCGTGATGGGGAAATACTGATTTGTCGCGGGGCGACAAATCAGAAGTTGAGGGGTTAGGGGTTAGGTTTTAGGGGTTAGGGAAACAGCGGCGCATCCAACAGCCTTCCCCTTCAGGGGCAATGTCGTCAATTTAGCGGTGCGGTCTCCAAAACAGCCTTCCCCTTGGAGGGCAATGTCATCAACTTAAGGAAAGATCAGGGTCTGCGAGCGTTCTGAGGGAAGGAATTAGAAGGGTGAGAACGCTTGCGAGGGAAGGAGCGATCA